>NZ_DASZGI010000221.1:0-18397 GCF_035938995.1 Actinocrinis sp. | reverse complement strand
TGGCGGCCTACCTGCAATGGCACCTGGAGCATTCGATTCGTTCGCTGCGTCACGTGGAGCGCGTGTGATGGGGGAGCGGAACCCGAAGACCCAGGGACCGCGCCCGGCGCCCGTGCGCCCGCCCGATCCCCACCCGAGCGGGGTGAAGCCGCCGGACATCCCGGCCGAGTTCCTGCCCCGGCACGTGGCCCTGGTCATGGACGGCGACGGCCGCTGGGCCACAAAGCGCGGGCTGCCCAGGACCGAGGGTCACAAGGAGGGCGAGTCATCGCTGCTCGACGTCATCATGGGCGCCATCGAGCTCGGCATTCCGTACCTGTCCGCCTACGCCTTCTCGACCGAGAACTGGCGGCGCTCGCCGGATGAAGTGCGCTTCCTGATGGGCTTTAACCGCGACGTCATTCACCGGCGTCGTGATCTGCTCAACGAGATGGGCGTCCGCATCCGGTGGGCGGGCCGGCGCCCCCGGCTCTGGCGCAGCGTCATCAGCGAACTGGAGTACGCCGAGCAGATGTCGGCCGGCAATTCCGTTCTGACGCTGCAATTCTGCGTTAACTACGGGGGCCGCGCGGAGATCGCCGACGCCGCGGCCGCCATCGCGGCCGATGTGGCGGCGGGAAAGCTTCGTCCGGAGAAGATTAACGAAAAGGTGTTCGCTCGCTACCTGGATGAGCCCGAGATTCCGGAAGTCGATCTTTTCGTCAGGTCATCCGGCGAGCAGCGCCTTTCGAACTTCCTCCTGTGGCAGTCCGCCTATGCCGAACTGGTCTTCCTCGACACCCTCTGGCCCGACTTCGACCGCCGCCACCTGTGGCACGCCTGCGAGATCTTCGCCAGCCGCGACCGAAGGTACGGCGGCGCCGAGCCCAACCCGGTCCCAGCCCTCTGACGCCCAGCCCCGAAACCCGGACGCCCCGCGCGGGGTGCGTACGCCCGCGGCCCCGCCAGGGGTCAGCTCGAACTAGGCGGACTCGCAACGCAGACGAACGTAGTTTCGCCTTACGAGAACTATCCGCAAACGCGCCTCGCGCCCGGACGGCGCGCGCCAGCTTTCCCGCAAACAATCCGTGTAACTGTGCGTAACTCTGCGGATACTGGGAACATTACTGCTGCCGGTGCGCCGGGACCGCATTTGTGAGACGAATCGGTCTTTGGCGTGCTCGCGAGCTTTCAGGGGACCAATGTCAACGGGGTTAATCAGGGGGATTTTAATGCGTCGCGCGGCAGTGGCTGTCATGGTCGGCGGGTACGCCTTCGGGGGAATCGGATCGGGGGTGGGGCCTCAGCACGTTATCTCCGATGTAACCCTCACCGCCGCCATCCGGCCGGTCGCGAAGAAAACGACTGCCGCACCCGCCGGACGGGCGCTACCGGCCATGAAAACGGTGCAGTTCCGCGGCTACCAGATCAAGGTCCCGGCCGGCTGGCCGGTGTACTCGCTGGATAAGGACCCCAGTCAATGCGTCCGCTACGACATTAACGCGGTTTATCTCGGCACCCCCGGCCCCAACCAGAACTGCCCACCGGGCCTGATCGGCCGGGCCGACACGCTGAGCATCGGCGCCCCGGCCGCCCCGGGCCAGCCGTCCACGCCGGTGCAGACCGATCAGCGGGCGCAGCCGGGGCCCAACCGGCTGACGCCGCACATGAACGTCGCGCCTGGCACGATCATGCAGAACGCGGCGCTGCACGAGTTCGCGCTCGCCACGCCGAACCCGGCCTTCTCCGTCACCGCGACCTACGGTTCCGATCCGGACGCGATGCTGCAGATGCTGACCAACCTGCGCCAGGCCATGTCCGGCCGGGCGGCGGCCGGCTCATCCGCCGGATCCGCCAAACCCACGGCCCCGGCCCAGCCGAACCGGCAGGCCAAGGCCACGGCCCCAGCCAACAAGCCCTCGAGCGCCGCCTCACAGCCGTCTCCGACGTCGACCCTGCCGCCGGGGCTCGTGGGCTGGTGGCCGTCCCCGCCCCCCTCGCCGGTCGGGCCGTCACCCACGCCCGCGCCCACGCCGCCGGCCAAGCCGTCGCCCGCGCCGCCCGTGGCCGCGACGTCCGGCACCCTGGCCGGCTTCGACACCTGCACCGCTCCCTCGCTGGCGACGATGAAGGCCTGGCGGGCCAAGTACTCCGCCACCGCCATCTACATCGGCGGCCAGGAAATGGCCTGCGACTACGGCAACCTGTCCGCGAGCTGGATCCAGGCCACCGAGGCCATGGGCTGGTCGCTGATGCCTACCTTCGTCGGGCTGCAGGCGCCGTGCGACAGCTTCAGCCAGGAGATAAACCCGTCGCAGGCCGCCTCGGAGGGGACCGCGGCCGCCAACCAGGCCGTGGCCGACGCGACCATGTTCCACCTGGGCCAGGGAACGCCGATCTACTACGACATGGAAGGCTACGACCACACGAAGGCGAGCTGCAGGAACGCGGTGCTCAGCTTCCTCGACGCCTGGACCAGGCAGCTGAACGCCAGTGGTTACGTGTCCGGGGTGTACTCCAGCGCGGATTCGGCAGCGATCGACCTGCAGACCAATACCACCCTGTCCGGCCGCGCGCTCGCCGAGCCGCAGGCGATGTGGTTCGCGCTCTGGGACAACGCCACCAACCTGACCGGATCGCCGTACCTGAACGCCACGGTCTGGTCGGCCTCGCAGCGGTCCAAGCAGTACGCGGGCGCGCACACGGTGACGGTCGGCGGGATCGCGCTGGACATAGACTCCGATCTGGTCAACAGCGCGGTGGCGCGCGGGTGACGAGCCCTCACCCATCCACACCAGGCCAATTCAGTTCGCTATCATCGCCCGGTGCTCCTAAGCTAGGGGCTCCGGCCGCGGATGACGCCAAGCAACTGACACCGCACCCGCGCCGGAATCACCACGGGGATCGCGCCCGTCGCGCCCGCCGACCGCCAGCCGGATGGAGACCTCTGATGGCCCTGCGCAGTGACCGCCTCGACGCCATTGTCAGCCTGAGCAAACGACGGGGGTTCGTCTACCCGTCCAGCGAGATCTACGGGGGCCTACGGGCTGCCTGGGACTACGGACCCCTCGGCGTGGAGCTGAAGAACAACATCAAGCGCCAGTGGTGGCGGACGATGGTGACCGAGCGCGACAACATCGTCGGCCTCGATTCGTCCGTGATCCTCGCCCGGGAGGTCTGGGAGGCCAGCGGCCACGTCGCCGAGTTCGTCGACCCGCTGACCGAGTGCCTGTCCTGCCACAAGCGGTACCGCGCCGACCAGCTGATCGAGGCCTACGAGGACAAGCACGGCCACGCCCCGGTCGGCGGCCTGGCCGAGATCAACTGCCCGAACTGCGGTACAAAGGGCGCCTTCACCGAACCGCGCATGTTCAACGGCCTGCTGAGCACCCACCTCGGCGCGACCGAAGACGAGTCCGGGCTCGCCTACCTTCGCCCGGAGACCGCGCAGGGCATCTTCATCAACTTCCGCAACGTGCTGCAGACCTCGCGCCGCAAGATCCCGTTCGGCATCGGCCAGATCGGCAAGTCGTTCCGCAACGAGATCACCCCGGGCAACTTCATCTTCCGCACCCGCGAGTTCGAGCAGATGGAGATGGAGTTCTTCGTCCGGCCGGGCGAGGACGAGAAGTGGCACGAGTACTGGCTCGAGCAGCGCTGGAACTGGTACCTCGACCTCGGGCTCAACCCGGACAACATGCGGCTGTACGAGCACCCGAAGGAGAAGCTGTCACACTACTCGAAGCGCACCGTCGACATCGAGTACCGCTTCAACTTCGGCGGCAGCGAGTTCTCCGAGCTCGAGGGCATCGCCAACCGCACCGACTTCGACCTGAGCACCCACTCGAAGCACTCGGGCCAGGACCTGTCGTACTTCGACCAGGCCAGCAACGAGCGGTTCACGCCGTACGTGGTCGAGCCCGCCGCCGGTGTCAACCGGTGCATGCTGGCGTTCCTGGTCGACGCGTACACCGAGGACGAGGCGCCGAACGCGAAGGGCGTCATGGAGAAGCGGGCGGTGCTCAAGCTCGACCGCCGGCTGGCCCCGGTCAAGGTCGCGGTGCTGCCGCTGTCCCGCAACACGGATCTCTCGCCGAAGGCCCGGGGGCTGGCCGACAGCCTGCGCAGGAGCTGGAACGTCGACTTCGACGACGCGCAGGCGATCGGCCGGCGGTACCGGCGCCAGGACGAGATCGGCACGCCGTTCTGCGTGACGGTCGACTTCGACACCCTCGAGGACAACGCGGTGACGGTGCGCGAGCGCGACTCGATGGCGCAGGAGCGGGTCTCGCTGGACCAGGTCGAGGGGTATCTGGCGGCGCGACTCATCGGCTGCTGAAGCAGGCGGAGGAATCGGGAACGATCAGCAGGGCTCTGCGTTCTGACGCAGAGCCCTGCTGCGTTGATGACCTGCGTCAATGACCTGCGCTAATGACCCGACGTCGGGCAGCGCGGCGACTTCGGACTCTCAGTCATCGCGGTCACTTTCCAGCGGCCGCCGCGATTGCCGGTGTTTCTGGCGAACGTCAGCGTCGTGTATGTGCCCGCAGTGCCCCGCTGCTGCACCGCCGCGCCGACGACGTGGGTGGCAGAGTTGCCGCGGTTCACGTTCTGCCAGTTCGCGCAGTACGACACGGTCCCCTTGCCGTCAGCGCCCGGCGCGCTGTAACTCACGTTGCTGACCACCAGCACACCCACTGGCTGCTCGCCGCGCTTCGCCCAGGCCGTCACCTCGCGCCGCACTGCCGCCAGGCCATCCCCGGACCAGTAAGCGGTCAGCAGCGGGTCGTTGGCGCCCGGCCCGTATTCGGCGTGCAGTTGGGAACGGATCGATTGCTGCACGGTGTAGAGGATCTGATGCTCCGTCCGATCGGCAGGCGCGGGATGCCGCAGCGCCAAGCCCATGGTCTCCGGCAGGGTGATCCGCTCGTCGTGCGGGGCGACGGCAGGGTTGGGCGAGATGTCGGGCGTCGGCGACGGGGCCGAGGAGCACGCGGCGAGCGCGAGCGGAGCCGCGGCCAGCATCAGCAGGCCGGTCACCACCGTTCCCCGCGCGAACCGCCGCGACGCCATGCTCACCTTCTTGCTCACACATGACACAGGACCCACGACAGTCGGTGCGTCCTGTCGTACCCACGGTAGTCGGACAAAGGCGTACGCGCCTGTCAGCCAGATATGACCGGTTTCCCGTTTAGACCCCGATTACGCGACGTCGAACACGCTCCACCGAACGCGCGCCGAACTGAAGCGAGCAATCACGCTTACTGCGACACCGCTTTTATTGTGAGGCGGTTCTTATTGTGAGGCAGTGCCAGGCGCCGCGGCCATCGCCGCGCCGACGATCCCCGCCTCGTTCATCAGCTTCGCTCCGACGATCTCGGCGCGCAGCTTCAGCAGCGGCACGAACTTGTCCGCGTGCTTGGCCACGCCGCCGCCGACGAGAATCAGTTCCGGGCTGAGCAGCTTCTCGACCAGGTCCAGGTACTCCTGCACCCGCTCGGCCCACTTGTCCCAGCTCAGCTCCTTCTCGGCGCGGATGCGCGCGGACGCCCGCAGTTCGGCGTCCTTGCCGTGCAGCTCGAGGTGGCCGAGCTCGGTGTTCGGCACCAGCTTCCCGTCGAGGAACAGCGCCGAACCGATGCCGGTGCCGAAGGTGAGCATCAGCACCACGCCGTCCCGGCCGCGCCCCGCCCCGTGCGCCATCTCGGCCACTCCAGCTGCGTCGGCGTCGTTGAGCACCCGTGGCGCGCCTGAGCCGCCGGTGTCAAGCACCTTGCCGAACAATGCCGCCGCGTCGACGCCTATCCAGCTGTGGTCCATGTTCGCCGCCGTATGCACGGTCCCGCGAATGACTACGCCGGGATACGTCACGCCGACCGGTCCGCTCCAGGAGAAATGCTTCGCGACCTCGCCGACCGTTTCCGCGACCGCCTCGGGCGTCGCCGGTTGCGGGGTCTCGATCCGGAAGCGCTCGGCCGCGAGTTCGCCGCTGTCCGAATCCACCGGGGCGCCCTTGACACCCGATCCGCCGATGTCGATACCAAGGATCTGCACGCCAGGCCCCTCTCTCGCGATGCCGCGGACGGCTCGAGCGGCTCCTACCCTCCGCGCACCCGCCCGGAACCCACTATCGATCAAGACGCTTCGAGGCGGCCGGGTCGGCCTCCTCGAAGTGTTGATCAACCACCCGAATCGTCCAGCTCAGCGCCTTCGGGCACGGTGTCGTCGTCGCGGTTGTCCAGCCAGCCGTACGGCAGCACCACCCGGGCGGGGGCATTGGTGCGCCCGCGCGGCTGGCCGAGGTTCGCGGCCGGGAACGGCTCGGCCGGGTCCAGCCGGGCCAGCAGATCGTCCAGCTCGGCCATCGACGAGGCCATGGCCAGCGAGCGGCGCAGCTCGGCGCCGACCGGGAAACCCTTGAGGTACCAGGCGACGTGCTTGCGGAAGCCGGTCACACCCTCGCGCTCATCCTCCAGCCACCGGCACAGCAGCTCGGCGTGCCGGCGCATCACGGACGCGACCTCGCCCAGGTTCGGCATCCGGCGGGTCGGGTCGCCTCGGAACGCGGCGGCCAGATCCGCGAACAGCCACGGCCGGCCGAGGCAGCCGCGGCCCACCACGACCCCGTCGCAACCGGTCTCGCGCATCATCCGCAGCGCGTCGTCCGCCTCCCAGATGTCCCCGTTGCCGAGGACCGGGATGTCGAGCGCCTGCTTGAGGTGGTAGATCGACTCCCAGTCGGCCTCGCCGGAGTAGCGCTGCTCCCCGGTGCGCGCGTGCAGGGCGACCGCCGCGACCCCCTCCTCCTGGGCGATGCGGCCGGCCTCGAGGTAGGTGAGGTGGTCGTCGTCGATGCCCTTGCGCATCTTGATCGTCACCGGCACCCCCGCCGCCGCGGCCGGCTCGACCAGCGCGCGCAGGATCTGCCGGAACAGGGATCGCTTCCACGGCAGAGCCGACCCGCCGCCGCGCCGGGTCACCTTGCGCACGCTGCACCCGAAGTTGGCGTCGATGTGGTCCGCGCGCCCCTCGTCGACGATCATCTCGACCGCCTTGCGCACCGTCGCCGGGTCCACCCCGTAAAGCTGGAGGCTGCGCGGATTCTCCCGCTCGCCGAACTCGATCATGCGGAAGGTCTTCGGATTGCGGGCGACCAGCGCCTGCGTGGTGATCATCTCGCACACGTAGACCGCCGCGCCCTGCTCCCGGCACAGCTCGCGGAACGCCACGTTGGTGATCCCGGCCATGGGCGCGAGCACCACCGGCGGGTCCACCGGATAGGGGCCGAAGGCCAGCGTCGCGCTCATCGTCCAAGGATCCCATACCGAACCCGGAGCGCGGTCCGATCCGAGCGCGTTCCCGGAGCCGGGCGAATTATGTCGCGGACATCAGTGGCCTGCTGCTAACGTTTCCGCGGAATCGAGGGGAACATCCGCGCACACGGCGTGGAACGAAGGGAAACAGGAGGGGGCCACCGGTGGCGACGAAGCTCAACCAGATCATCGCGGTGGAGAAGGGCGTCAAGAGCAAGTCCTTCCAGGAGCTGACCGAGGCGCATCACGCCGTGCAGAAGGCGGTACTGCTGTCCGGCATCTCGCGCACGTACCAGGCGAAGGACGAGGAGGGCGAGCAGCTGCCGCCCGAGTCCACGCGCGTGCAGGTCAAGGCCGAGGAGGTGCTGCGGCGCACCGCCGCGACACTGACCCGCCTGTTCGACGTCACCGCGACCAAGGATTGGGCCAACTGCGTCGCAAAGGCGGACGTGACCGTGGACGGGCGCACCCTGGTCAAGGACGCGCCGGTCAGCTACCTGCTGTTCCTGGAGAAGCAGCTCACCGACCTGCACACCTTCGTCAAGAAGCTGCCGGTGCTGGACGCCGCCGAGGCCTGGTCGCACGACCCGTCGACCGACGCGTGGAAGACCGAGCCGGTCAAGACGATCAAGACCAAGAAGGTCCCGCGCAACCACGTGAAGGCCGAGGCCACCGAGAAGCACCCGGCGCAGGTCGAGGTGTACTACGAGGACATCCCGGTCGGGTACTGGACGACCGTGAAGTTCTCCGGCGCGCTGCCGGCCGTGCGGATCAACGAGCTGCTGGAGCGGGTGGAGTCGCTTCAGGCGGCGGTCAAGTTCGCGCGCGAGGAGGCCAACGGCACCGCCGTCACCGACCAGCACGTCGGTGACGCAGTATTCGGCTACCTGTTCGGGTAGCCCCATGAGTTCCCTCCCGCGCGAGCGGGAGGGATGCGCGAGGAGCGCAAGCTGAAGCTGAAGCTGAAGCTGACCCACGAGGTGAAAAGTGCGGGCTCGAATCCCGCCCCCGGCACTCGGGCCGGGGTAGCCCAACTGGCAGAGGCAGCCTCGATCAATCTCAGACTCTCGCTCCAGACTCAGTATTCGCCGCCGAGCACCAGATCGACCGAGTGCAGACTGACAACGCTGGGTTGCGGGTTCGACCCCCGCGCGGACCGCTCGTGGTCTGCTAGCTCAATAGGCAGAGCACAGCGTGATGACGATGATCGGCACTCTTCAAACGTGCTGGTGCACAGCAATTGGGCGGCATCAACAGAGGCCGGGGGCAGGCTACGCCCCCGGCCTCGCCGCGTCGGCCCCGTTGCGTCGACCCTGTCGCGTGTCGCCCTGCTCGCCCTGTTCGGACAATTTTTCGGCGATTTATCCACAGGGTGGTCCCCCTCACACTGACAGCCTTGTAACCGGCCGGTAGTGTCCTTGACGTCAGGAGTTAGGCGTCGCACGTGCGGTCGACGTCTTTTTCACATTGCACGCGTTTGAGCTTCAGGGAGCCTCACGTGCCGACCGACGCCACCACCGCGACGGACGCCGCCCTCAACGGCGGGACGAAATTCGTTTACGACTTCATTGAAGGCAACAAGGACCTTAAGGACCTGCTCGGCGGAAAAGGTGCGAACCTCGCCGAGATGACCAACCTGGGGCTGCCGGTGCCCCCGGGGTTCACCCTCACCACCGAGGCCTGCCGCGCCTACCTCACCACCGGCTCGGAGCCGGAGGGACTGCGCGCGGAGGTTTCCGCACACCTGGCCTCGCTCGAGGAGCGGATGGGGCGCAAGCTCGGCGCGCCCGACGACCCGCTGCTGGTCTCGGTCCGGTCCGGGGCCAAGTTCTCCATGCCGGGCATGATGGAGACGGTGCTGAACATCGGGCTGTCCGACGACTCGGTCGGCGGCCTGGCGGCGGTCTCCGGGGACGAGCGCTTCGCCTGGGACTCGTACCGCCGGCTGATCCAGATGTTCGGCAAGACCGTCCTGGACATCGGCGGCGAACACTTCGAGGAGGCGCTCGAGGCGGCCAAGAAGGCCAAGGGCATCGCCAACGACCTCGGCCTCGACGCCGACGACCTGCGCGACCTGGTCGAGACGTACAAGCAGGTCGTGCGCGACCAGGCGGACCGGGAGTTCCCGCAGGACCCGCGCGAGCAGATGGACCTGGCGATCCGGGCCGTCTTCGAGTCCTGGAACACCGGGCGCGCCAAGCTCTACCGCCGCCAGGAGCGCATCCCGCACGACCTGGGCACCGCCGTCAACATCTGCTCCATGGTGTTCGGCAACCTCGGCCCCGACTCGGGCACCGGCGTCGCCTTCACCCGCGACCCGGCGAGCGGCTCCCAGGGCGTGTACGGCGACTATCTGGCCAACGCGCAGGGCGAGGACGTCGTCGCCGGCATCCGCAACACCGTGCCGCTGCAGGAGCTGGAGCAGATCGACCCGGCCTCTTACGCCGAGCTGATGCGGATCATGGCCACGCTCGAGGGCCACTACAAGGATCTGTGCGACATCGAGTTCACCATCGAGCGCGGCAAGCTGTGGATGCTGCAGACGCGCGTCGGCAAGCGCACTGCGGCGGCCGCGTTCCTCATCGCGTCGAGCCTGGTGGACGAGGGTATGATCAGCGCGGACGAGGCGCTGACCCGGGTGACCGGCAACCAGCTGGCGCAGCTGATGTTCCCTCAGTTCGACACCCGGGGCGACCACAAGCGCATCACCACCGGCATGAACGCCTCGCCCGGCGCGGCGGTCGGCAAGGCCGTGTTCGACTCCTACACCGCGATCAAGTGGTCGCGCACCGGCGAGCGGGTCATCCTGATCCGCCGCGAGACCAACCCGGACGACCTGGGCGGCATGGTCGCCGCGCAGGGCATCCTGACCTCCCGCGGCGGCAAGACCTCGCACGCCGCCGTGGTCGCCCGCGGCATGGGCAAGACCTGCGTGTGCGGCGCCGAGGAACTGGACGTCGACACCAAGAGCCGCCGGATGACCGCCCCGGGCGGTGTCGTGGTCGAGGAGGGCGACCTCCTTTCGATCGACGGGACCTCGGGCGCGGTGTACCTCGGCGAGATCCCCGTGCAGCCCTCGCCAGTGGTCGAGTACTTCGAGGGACGGCTCGGCCCCGACTCCCCGTACGCCGCTCCGCTGGTCAAGGCCGTGCACCGGATCATGAACTGGGCGGACGAGCGGCGTGCGCTGTACATCCGGGCCAACGCCGACAACCCGGACGACGCCGCCCGGGCGCGGCGGTTCGGTGCACAGGGCATCGGCCTGTGCCGCACCGAGCACATGTTCCTCGGCGAGCGGCGCACCCTGGTCGAGCGCCTCATCCTGGCCGAGGACGAGTCCGAGCGGAGCAAGGTGCTCGACGAGCTGCTGCCGATGCAGCGCGACGACTTCGTGGCGATCCTGACCGCGATGGGCGGGCTGCCGGTCACCGTGCGGCTGCTCGACCCGCCGCTGCACGAGTTCCTGCCCGACCTGACCGAGCTGTCGGTGCGCGTCGCGGTGGCCGAGGCGCGCGGCGAGAAGGCCGAGAACGACCTGCGACTGTTGCAGGCGGTGCACAAGCTGCACGAGGCCAACCCGATGCTCGGCCTGCGGGGGGTGCGGCTCGGCCTGGTCGTGCCCGGCCTGTTCATCATGCAGGTCAAGGCCCTGTCGGAGGCGGCCGCGCAGGTCGCCAAGGCCGGCGGGGTGGCCCGGATCGAGGTCATGGTGCCGCTGGTCGGCGCGGTGCAGGAGCTGGAGATCATCCGTGACGAGGCCCGCGCGGTGCTGGACGACGTGCGCGAGCGCACCGGCGCCGACATCAGGGCGCTGATCGGCACGATGATCGAGCTGCCCCGCGCGGCGCTGACCGCCGGGCAGATCGCCGAGGCCGCCGAGTTCTTCTCGTTCGGCACCAACGACCTGACCCAGACCACGTGGGGCTTCAGCCGGGACGACGTGGAGGCGGCGTTCTTCAGCGCCTACCTGGACAAGGGCATCTTCGGCGTCTCCCCGTTCGAGACCCTGGACCTCGACGGCGTCGGCCGGCTGGTCCAGATCGCGACCGAGGAGGGCAAGGCCGCCCGCCCGACCCTCAAGCTGGGGGTGTGCGGCGAGCACGGCGGCGACCCCGAATCCGTCCACTTCTTCCACCGCGTCGGGCTGGACTACGTGTCCTGCTCGCCGTTCCGGGTGCCGATCGCGCGCCTGGAGGCCGGGCGCGCCTCAGTGCTCTCGCCGCGCAAGGGCTGACGGACGCGGTTCAGCGACAGACGTCGCAGTGGGCTGACGGGACGCGGACCCGTCCCGTCAGCTCAGCCGCTTCGCGTACGCGACCGAGAGCTCCATGCCGACCCACGGCGGGTAAGTCGGGATCTCGGTGTATCCGCTGCGCTCGTACACGCGCCGGGCCTCGGGCTGCCGCACGCCCGTCTCCAGATAGATCTGCGGCGCGCCGAGCTCCCGCGCCAGCTTCTCGGCCGCCTCCAGCAGCGCGTTCGCCACTCCCGTCCCGCGCGCCGCCGGGTCCACGTACATCCGCTTGAGCTCGATGCCTTCGAGCCCTGACTCGCGATTGCGCTGAAGCGCGCAGCAGCCCACGGCCGTGCCGTCCCGGCGCGCGAGCAGGAACCTGACGCCGGGTTTGATCTCCGCCTCGAACTCCTCCCAGGACACCTCGAATTCCCAGTACCGCAGTGAGAGGTCCTTGAAGTACGCGGTCAGCAACTCGGCCAGGTCCCCGTCGTCGGTCGGCACCGACGCCACGTCGATTGCGATCATGCGGTTACGCTAGCGGCTCCCCGTTGCGGAAAAGTAACACTCGGAAGCCTTCATGGCAGATTACGGATGGTAGGCCGAGGCCGCGAGCGGCGTCTCGAGCGCCGGACGAGGCGTCTGCTACGCCGCCTGACCTCGACCGTCTACCGTGGGTGTCATGGCACAGGTCCAGATCACGCCGGGATACGGCGAGGCCGATATCGAGCGGTACGCGGTCGAGCCGGTCAGCGACCTCAAGCGCACCGGAGGCGAACGCACCCCCTTCCAACGCGACCGCGCCCGCGTCCTGCACAGCCTCGCGCTGCGCCGCCTGGCCGGGAAGACGCAGGTCGTGGCGCCCGGCGAGTCCGACTTCCCGCGCACCCGGCTGACCCACTCCCTGGAGGTCGCGCAGATCGGCCGGGAACTGGCCGGCTCCCTCGGTGCCGATCCGGACCTGGTGGAGGCCGCCTGTCTTGCGCACGACCTGGGCCATCCGCCGTTCGGCCACACCGGCGAGGACGCGCTGGACTCGGTGACCGGCCACATCGGCGGCTTCGAGGGCAACGCGCAGAACCTGCGCATCCTCACCCGCCTCGAGGCCAAGGTGATCCGGCCGGACGGCCGGTCCGCCGGGCTCAATCCGACCCGGGCGCTGCTCGACGCGGTCACCAAGTACCCCTGGCCGCGCCGCCCCGGCGTCCGCAAGTTCGGCCACTACACCGACGACCACACGGTCTTCGCCTGGACCCGGATCGGCGCCCCGGCCGGGGCGGGCAAGTGCTTCGAGGCCCAGCTCATGGACTGGTCCGACGACGTGGCCTACTCGGTGCACGACCTGGAGGACGCGATCCACGCCGGGCACCTGGACCCGAAAGTGCTGCACGTGCCCGACGAGCGCGAAGCCCTGTTCGAGCGGGCTCGCGGCTACGCCCCCGACGCCGACGCCGGGGAACTGGCCGAGGCGCTGGATCGGCTGCTGGCGGTCGAGTGGTGGCCGGACGACTACGACCGCAGCTTCAACGCGCAGGCTCGGCTCAAGCGCGCGGCCAGCGAACTGATCGGCCGGTTCTGCCTCGCCGTGGCACGTGATACCCGGGACACGTACGGCCCGGGGCCGCACACCCGGTACGGCGCCGAACTGATCGTTCCGAGGCCCATCCGTCTGGAGAACGCCGTCCTCAAGGCCGTGACCGCGCGCTACGTGATGGAGACCGAGCGGGCGCTCGCGCTGCGGGCCCGCCAGTCGGACTTGATCCGGGAGTTGGTCGCGCTGTTGGCCGACCGCCCCGACCGGCTGGAGCCGGCGTTCCACACGTGGTGGTCCGAAGCCCCCGACGATGCCGCCCGGCTGCGCGTCGCGGTCGACCAGATCGCCTCGATCACTGACGCCGCCGCGCAGCGCCTGTATCACGAGTTGCGCGACGCCTGAGCCGTTGCCTGACCCGCCTAGCCCGCCCGAGCCCGCGTGAACCCCCTACCTTTTCAAGCGTGACCGTCAGTCCCGCCGCGTAGGATCTGGCCCATGGCCGGGCGCATTCGGGATGAGGACGTCAAAGCAGTCCGCGACGCCTCAGGAGTCGCCGACGTCATCGGTGAGCACATCCAACTGCGCTCCGCGGGCGGCGGGAACCTCAAGGGCCTGTGCCCGTTCCATGAGGAGAAGTCCCCGTCCTTCAACGTCACCCCGGCCCGCGGCCTGTGGCACTGCTTCGGCTGCAGCGAGGGCGGCGACGTCATCTCGTTCGTCATGAAGCTCGACCATCTCTCCTTCAACGAGGCGGTCGAGCAACTGGCCAAGCGGTCCCGGATCGAGCTGCGCTACGCCGAGGGCGGTTACACCAAGCGCACCGAGACCAGCGAGCGCGCCCGCCTGCTCGAAGCCCACCGCGCCGCCGCCGACTTCTACCGCGAACAACTGGCCTCGCCGGGCGCCCGGCACGGCCGCGAGTTCCTTACCCAGCGGAACTTCGACGCCACCGCCCTCGAACGGTTTGGCGTCGGCTATGCCCCGGCCGGCTGGGATGTACTCGTACGACACCTGCGCGGGCGCGGCTTCACCGACAAGGAGCTGATGACCGCCGGCCTGGCCTCGGAGGGGCGGCGCGGCCCGATCGACCGCTTCCGCGACCGTCTCGTCTGGCCGATCGCGGACCTCGGCGGCGAGGTGATCGGCTTCGGCGCGCGCCGCCTGAACGATGACAAAGACTCTCCCAAATACCTGAACACGCCCGAAACCCCCCTCTACAAGAAGTCCTCCGTGCTCTACGGCCTCGATCTGGCGCGCAAGGACATCGCGAAGCTGCAGCGGGCCGTGGTGGTCGAGGGCTATACCGACGTCATGGCCTGCCATCTGGCCGGGGAGACCACCGCGATCGCCACCTGCGGCACCGCGTTCGGCGAGGAGCACATCAAGATCCTGCGACGGCTGCTGGCGGACCGCAACCAGTACCTCGGCTACGAGGTCGTGTTCACCTTCGACGGCGATTCGGCCGGGCAGAAGGCGGCGCTGCGGGCCTTCATGGAGGACCAGCGTTGGGTCACGCAGACCTTCGTCGCGGTGCAGCCGGACGGGATGGACCCGTGCGAGCTGCGGATCGCGCGTGGCGACGCCGCCGTCAGTGACCTGATCTCGGCCCGGATCCCGTTGTTCGAGTTCGTCATCCGCTCCCGCCTCAACGAATTCAACCTCGAGACCCCCGAGGGCCGGGTGCGTGCGCTGCGCGCCACCGCGCCGATCGTCGCCTCCATCCACGACCCCGCGCTGCGCCCCGAGTACGGCCGTCGGCTGGCCGGCTGGCTCGGCGTCGACGATGACCGGATCGTGGCTGCGGAGGTGCGCCGCGCCGCGCCCGGCCGCGCCTCGTCCGCCGCGGCCCCCGCTCCCAAAACGCCGACCAGCGGCCCCCGTCCCGAGCCCTCGGACTCGCCTGCTCGCCGTCAGCGCGAGGCTCTGAAGATCGCGCTCCAGTGCCCGAGGCTGGCCACTCCGTTCTTCGACGAACTGGGGGAGGAGGAGTTCACCCACGCCGAATACACGGCCGTGCGCTCCGCTATAGCAGCGGCGGGCGGTGTCGCGGCCGCGGTCGAGGATCCTCTGCGCTGGCTCGGCGAAGTGACCGCCGTGGCCGCGGACGACAGCGTGCGCACCTTGATCAACCGGCTCGCGGTCGAACCGCCGCTGGTGCGCGAGCCGGGCAAGGGACGGCAGGCCGTGGACGCGCGCTACGTGCTCACCGTCCTCACGCAAGTACGCATCGACGCCGTGGAGCGGCACAGGACGAGCCTGTTCTCACGGTTGAAGCGGCTTGATCCAAACGTCCACGCGCAGGAGTACCTCGCCGCGTCCACCGAGCTGAACGAGGTGGCCAAGTACCTCGCCGGCCTGCGTGGCCGCGTCGATCAGTGAATTGATCATCGTGCGGATCGCCTGGCCGCGCCGACGGATCGGCGGGTTTCCGCAACCCTCTGGAGTGCGTGTGGCGAGTGACTGCCAATTCCGCGATTCCTAGAACTTCCTGGCCTCGGGAGGCGCGAAAAGCCGCGCGCCGGGGTAGGGGGGAGTCGTGGACTTCCACTCGGGTGGAATCGACTGCGGCGTCGGGTCCGGCGGCGTCGTGTTGCACAGGCAGCCGGTGACGACCGGGAACTCGGGCACCGTACGGGACAAGGAAGTTCCGCGCGGCCCTGGCCGTACCGGCCGGTGAAGTGGACGGAGTTCGTATGGACGGCGCCCTCGCACGTGTCATCGTCGAACCCACGCCGGGTGCGGTGGAGCAGGCTGGCCCGCCGCGCCCCGAGCGGTTCCTCTCCGTGGTTGCCACCCCGCGCGATGCCGAGGAGGATGGTCCAGACGCCCTGCCGGACGACGCGCCGCGGCTGGCCCGGGTGATGTCGCTGCCTCTGACGAGAGACGCGGTGGAGGACGGCGCAGACGTGCAACAGGCGCAACAGCAGGTGGCGGACCCGCCGTCAGCGACGCGCGGCCGTGACCCCAGGGAGCCCGACCCGGAGGAGCTGGCCGAGACCGAGGCGGAGCAGGAGCCGTCCCCGCAGGAGCAGGAGGCCGCCGACGCCCACGTGGCGGCATGGGCCGACTCGGCGGGACCGGCCGGCGACCTCTTCCGGCAGTATCTGCGCGAAATCGGCCGCATCCCGCTGCTCACCGCGGTGGAAGAGGTGGAGCTGGCCCGCGCCGTCGAGGCCGGACTGTTCGCCGACGAGAAGCTGCTGCACACCTTCGACCTCAAGCCGGAGGACCGGCGCGACCTGCACGTGCTGGTCCTGCGCGGCCAGGCCGCCAAGCGCAAGCTGATCGAGGCGAACCTGAGACTGGTGGTCTCGATCGCCAAGCGCTACATCGGCCGCGGCATGTCCATCCTGGATCTCGTACAAGAGGGGAACCTCGGCCTCATCCGCGCGGTCGAGAAGTTCGACTACGCCCGCGGCTACAAGTTCTCCACGTACGCGACGTGGTGGATCCGCCAGGCGATGAGCCGCGCATTGGCCGACCAAGCGCGCACCATCCGCGTCCCGGTCCACGTGGTCGAGCTGATGAACCGCGTAGTACGGCTGCAGCGCGCACTCCTGCAGGCGAACTCGATCGAGCCGACCCCGGAACAGATCGCCGACGTGCTCGGAGTGCCCGAAGAGCGCGTCGTCGAGGTCCTGCGCCTGGCCCAGGAACCGGTCTCCCTCCACGCGCCCGTAGGCGAAGAGGACGACGTGGCGCTCGGCGACCTGATCGAAGACGCAGACGCGGTGTCCCCAGCGGACTCGGTCGCCGTGATGATGCTGCGCGAGCACCTCGACACCCTGCTCTCGACGCTCGGCGAGCGGGAGAAAAGGGTAGTGCAGCTGCGCTACGGACTGACCGACGGCGAGCCCCACACCCTCGAGGAAATCGGCCGCACCTTCGGCGTCACCCGCGAGCGCATCCGCCAGATCGAGGCCAAGACGCTGGCGAAGTTGCGGGGCCACTCCTACGCCGACCAGCTCAAGGACTACCTGCGCTGACGCTGAAAAACGACGCCCGGCCGCTAGCCTTCTGCGCTGACGTTCGAGCTGACCTCCGTCCGCCAGCCTTCTGCCCTGACGTTGAAGCTGACGCCCGGGCTGCCAGCTTCCGCTCTTAGTTTCGCCACCGCGCCCCGATTCCGCGCGCTATTTACGAGCCGCAATGCAACCCAACGCAATGCAACGGGGCGGTAGCGCCGCCAAATCGACGCTCCGCCCCGCCATACCCCGCCGCTCATGCCCCAGGACTATGAGCCCTCTTGCAACCTCACAGCCCTCGATCGTCGGACGTCCCGCCGTCACCGTCGTGCATCGAGTGGTGCATGACACCGTTAAACCGGTCGGTAAAGCGGTGCGCAACGGTTGAGCTGGCGTGCTTGACCTGGTGGGCGGCAGTCGTGCCTGCGGACTTCGCGGCATGCGTGGCACGGTCGCTCGCAGTCGAAGCGGTACTGCGGATCTTGGGGTTGCGGGCCATAGCAGACGCGCCCGCACGAACACGGTCGTAGAGGGCGTGCCCGATCCGGCTGCCCACGAGCAACCCGATCAAGGCCCCGCCGACAAAGCTGGCCTTGGCTTTCATCTCGCACTCCCCAACGACGGACGGACCAGTTCGATCCGGATACCGGATGTCGGATGCCGGAACGATGGGGCACGCACGGCGCCCCTCCTAGCCGCGACTACCCGCGTGCGCCCTCAGCTAACCGGTTTGACCTGGCAGGTTACCCCAATCGGCCGAGACCGGGAACAACACCTCGCGTCCGACGTCGCACCCGTGTCCGCACCGCACCGCCGCCGCGGCCCGCCCACCACGCGCAATCCCAGAGTCGCGGACTCACGGGACCCACTCAAGAAGGTTCAAGAAGGTAGGGCCGCATGACCCCACTCCGCCCCGCCCGTCACGCAAGCGCCGTCCGCACGACCCCGCTCTCCCCGCTCGTCACGCCAAGCGCGCATCCGCATGACCCCACTCTGCTCGCTCCGCCCCGGCCTGCCCCACCCTCACTTACCGAGTGGCGGAGCACCCCCCTGGATGCGCTAATGTTGGTCTCCGCAGGGCCGCCGCCCGACCAGGCGAAAGCCCGTGCGACAGTACCGATCCCGCATAGCTCAACTGGCAGAGCAGCCGGCTGTTAACCGGCAGGTTATAGGTTCGAGTCCTATTGCGGGAGCGCACAGCAACGTCTCCGCGCCTCCGGCCCGGGGACGTTTTGTGTATCCGGCGGAAATGGTTGATACCGGGTCGAACCGGGCACAAGCCCTCCGTCGGGAACCCGGGGCGGTAGCTCAGCCGGTTAGAGCAGAGGACTCATAATCCTTGGGTCGTGGGTTCGAGTCCCACCCGCCCTAC
>NZ_DASZGI010000220.1:0-24983 GCF_035938995.1 Actinocrinis sp. | reverse complement strand
GGTGCCGGGGCAGTTGTTGGTTTGGGCGTAGTCGCCGTTGATGGTCAGCGGGGACAGGGCCGCGGCGGCGTTGCCGCTGTTGGTGACGGTGACCGACTGGGCGGCGCTGGTGGAGCCCACGGTCTGGCTGCCGAACGACAGGCCCGAGGGACTGGCCGACACCGATGGGGTCGGGGTGCCTCCACCACCGGCGGCGGGGAAGACCTCGAACTCGGAGACCTGTCCGGCCGGCCAGCCGGTGTTCGCGGTGAAGTTCAGCCGCACGAACCGGGTCGTGGCCGAGCCGAAGTTGATCGTCGCGGTGTTGTTGCCGTTGTTCGGGTCGAAGGTGTAGTTCGCCGAGCCGACGATGGTGCTGAAGTTGCTGCCGTCGGTGCTGCCGAGGACCGAGAGCGTCTGGGTCCTGGCTCCCCACGCCGTGGACGGCGGCAGTGTCAGCACGATCTTGTTGATGCTGTAGCTCTGGCCGAGGTCGACCTGGAGCCACTGCGGGAAGGCGTTGTTCGTGCTCTCCCAGTAGCTGCTGGTGTTGCCGTCGTTGGCGTTGCTGGGCGGGAAGCCGCCCTGCGAGCCGCTGGCGGTGATCGGCTGGCTCAGCGCGATGTTGGTCGAGCTGTCGATGGCGGAGCCGGACAGTGAGACGGTCGTCGGGCTGTTGTTGGCGTTGCTGTTCACCGTCAGGGTTCCGCTACGGGTGCCGCCGACGGTCGGGGTGAAGGTCACGGTCACCGTGCAGGACGCGTTGACCGCGATGCTGGAGCAGTTGTTGGTCTGGCTGAAGTCACCGGTCGTCGAGACGCCCGAGACGGTCGCCGTCGTCGTGCCGGAGTTGGTGATCGTCACCGACTGCGTCGGGGCCGAGGAGCCGACGATGGTCTTGGCGAACGCCAGGCTCGCCGGGTTGGCGTTCAGCACCGGACCGGGTGCGGTGCCCGTGCCCGAGAGGCTGACGGTGTTGGTGACGCCGCCCGCGTTGACGGTCAGTGACCCCGTGCGGGAACCGGCCGCGGTCGGGCTGAAGGTGACGTTCACCGTGCAGGAGCCGTTCGCCGCGATCGACGAGCCGCAGTTGTTGGTCTGCGCGAAGTCGCCGCTGGTCGAGATGCCCGAGACGGACGCCGCCGCGTTGGTCGGGTTGGAGACCGTCACGGTCTGCGCGGTGCTGGTCGAGCCGGTCGCCTGCGAGCCGAAGTTCAGCGCGCCCGGCGAGACGGACACGCCGTTGTTCGGGTATGGCGGGAAGACCTCAGTCGGGGCGTCGGTGACGCACTGCGTCGGGGAGATGCCCGAGTTGCCGCCATTGTCGGTGATGCTGAAGGCGGTGCCCTCGCAGCTGTAGCTCGGCGCGTTGCCCGCATTGGCCTGCGCCACGCCGGTGGCCACGACGTTCTGCATCGTTGCGGTGCCGCCGGTCTGCTCCTGCAGGGCGAAGGTGCCGGTGCCGGCGATGGTCACGTTGTTCAGGTTGACGCCGCTGACCGTGCCTTCAACCCATTGGATGGCTTCGTACGGGCTCTGCTCGATCAGCGCGTTGGTCACGTTGATCGGGCCGGTGATCGCGCCCTGGCTGCCGTCGAACCACAGCGCGCCGACGCCGAACTGCCAGTTCGGGTCCAGGCTGCCGTCGCGGATCATGGTGTTGTTCGCGATGGTGGTGGTGCCCACCGGGGTGGAGCTGAAGCGCTGGCCGACCTGGATGCCGCCGCCCTGCGTGATTCCGGTGTCCACGACCAGGTTCCCGGAGACGGTGTTGTCGTGGCCGCCGTAGATGGCGATGCCGTTGGCCAGCTGCTGGTCCGACACGGTGTTGTTGGAGAAGGTGTCTCCGGAGTCCGCGCCGATGCCCGAGTCGGCCCATGTCGCCAAGCCGTCGTCGCCGGTGTTGCGGACGTCGCTATTGGTCACCGTCGAGTTGGTCACGCCGCCGTGGAAGTTGACGCCGTCGGCGGTGGTGTCGCGAATGCGCATTCCGCTGAAGGTCAGGCCGTTCATCGGCCCGTCCATCCAGGCGCCGACCTTGTCGTGCTCGATCCAGATGTTCGAGACGGTCGAGTTGCTCATCGCGCCGCCGATGCCGTTGACCTGGCAGCTGTCGCAACGCTCCTGCACGTTGCCGAAGATGGCGAAGTTCTGCAGGTGCACGTTGGTGCTCGGGTTCGGCGCGGAGTTCCCGTAGAAGCCGGGAGCCGTGCCCGTGACCGTCGAGTACCACATGCCCGCGCCGGCGACCGTCACGTTGTTGACCATGACGTGGCCGGGAATGTTGTACGTGCCCGGCGGGATCCACACCGTGCCGCCCGCGCCGGCCGCGCTGATCGCCGAGTTGAACGCGTTGGTCGAGTCGTTCACGCCGCTCGGGTCGGCGCCCTCGCTGGTCACCGAGACCGAGCCGGAGGGCTGCGCGAGCGGGGCGCCGACGTTCTCGAAGTCGGCGAAGTCGATCGTGTACGAGGACGCGGTGTCCTCCGAGTCGACTTGCAGCTTGAAGGTCGTGCCCTGCGGATAGGTGGTCGAGAACAGCCGGTGCACCTCGTCGTAGAAGTGGTGCGGGTTGCCGCTGCCCGGCGTGTTGGTGAACGGGTAGCTGCCGTAGTACCAGCTATACGCGTTGGTCAGCGTGAAGTCGGTTTGCTTGGTGCCATTGATGTACAGGGATAGCGGCGCGGTGTAGACCGACCCGTCCGAGGTGTCCGGGATGCTGTATCGGAAGTCGATCGAGTTGGTCGTCACCGGTGTGGTGAAGGTGACGCTCTTGCCCTGTCCGAGGGTCACGGCTTTGCGGCCGGATGCCTCGTCGGCGAGCTGGCCCTGGGTGACGCTCGGGCCGATGACCGTCCCGTTGTTCGGCGAGTTCTCGGCCTCCACCTGCACATAGGGCAGGCTCGCACCCCCGCCGCCGGTCGCACCGGCAGCCAGGGCGGTTTGGGTGGAAAGCGCGGCGAGACCGCCGGCCAGCAGCGCGGTACCTGCGGCGGCGGCAACGACGCGTCTTGGACTTCGTACTGACTGGAACACCGTCGGTCCTTTCAGCGGGCGCGTCGGGTCTCTCTCGGGGGCACCACGGCACGGTGGGATGAGAGGCGGCGACGCGGGTGACACGCTCGGGCGCGGCGCGGGAAGGTCTTGCCGGGGCACGCGGTGGGGGTGGCAAGAGGTTCGGCGCCGAGTCGAGTGGTGGGGTGGGTTGAAGACGCAAGGGGACCGTAACGTTGATGACATCATCGCGCAATATCTGGACAGAACTTTGTTAGATTCTCACCTTCGCCCGCGAGATCCATCATGACCGTGCGTGTGACGGTGGCGACGTCTGGCGACGACTCGCAGGTCATACGTCCGACCTGTTCGCCTTTGGGTCAAGCAAGACGATGGTCAAAGATTTGTCATGCCTTGCGGAGAACCTGGCATCAAGCAGTATTTACGCATAAAGTGCCGAGCAGAATGCTGCGTCAACGATCCGTGGGTGGTCACGGCGGACCCACCCCCGCAGCCATTAATCCGATGTCTAGGCGATAGAGGCATGGCGAGACCGCCGCGCCGAAGTCGCTGGGCAGCTGCGGTCGCGCGATCGGAAACGTCTCCGAGGAGCGCCTGGTGCCGGGTCCCCGGACGACGACTCCGCTCTGAGTTGCCCGGAGCGGTCCGGCGGCACCAGGCGGACTTCGAGGAGTAACAGATGCGAAGAGCGATATGGACGGCTGCCTGCGCGGCGCTGGCTGGAGGGGTGGCGCTCGCCACCGCCGTCGGCGCGCAGGCGTTCGGGGCCACGGCGAATACACCTGGGGCGAACGCGCGTGCGGCGAGCGGCCCCGCGGCGGACGGGGGCTGGACCGGGACGTGGTCGGTGTCGCCGCAGAGCGGAGGGTCCTCGTTCAACCAGCAGACGCTGCGGCAGATCGTGCACACGAGCATCGGCGGCTACTCCGCGCGGGTCGAGATCTCGAACGTGTTCGGCGGTCAGCCGCTGGTGATCTCGGACGTGCACATCGCCCAGCGCTCGTCCGGGTCCACGATCACCTCCGGCACCGATCACACGGTGACGTTCGGCGGTCAGACCACGACGACGATCCCGGCCGGCGGGCTGGCCTACAGCGACTCGGTGGGGTTCGCGGTCCCGGCGTTGTCGGACGTCGCGATCAGCATGTACCTGCCACAGTCCACCGGGTCCGCGACCTTCCACCAGCAGGGCACCGCGACCAACTACGTCGCCTCCGGTGATGTGAGCGGGAACGCGAGCCTGTCCGGCGCGCAGACCACCGGCAGCTACTACTTCCTGACCAACCTCGACGTGCAGAACTCCGGGTCGCAGGGCGCCGTGGTGACGCTCGGCGCCTCGATCACCGACGGCGTGGCGTCCGCGCCGGACGACAACCGGCGCTGGCCCAACGACCTCGCGGTCCGGCTCGCCCAGTCCGGGTACGACGTCGGCGTGCTGAACCAGGGCATCAGCGGCAACCGGCTGCTGGTCGACGGCGCCGGCCAGAGTGCGCTGAACCGCTTCCAGCGCGACGTGGTGAACCAGCCCGGGGTCAACTGGGTGATCTTCTCGGACGATCCGATCAACGATCTGGGGTCGACCAATCCGCAGCCGACCGCCGGCCAGCTCATCGCCGGAGTCCAGCAGTTGATCTCCGAGGCGCACCAAGCGGGCCTGAAGTTCCTCTGCTCGACGCTGACGCCGTATCAGGGCGCGGGGTATTGGAACCAGTCGGGCGAGAACGCGCGCGAGGCGTTCAACTCGTTCGTGCACAGCTCCGGCAACGGGTGCGACGGAGTGGTCGACCAGGACGCCGCGACGCACGACCCGAACAACCCGACGATGTACCTGCCCGCTTACGACAGCGGTGACCACCTGCACCCGAACGAGGCCGGCCTGCAAGCGATCGCCAACGCGGTGAACCTGGCCCTGTTCGGCGCCGCTCCCGCGTCGTCGGTCATCAGCCTGCGGGCGCATGCCAACGGCCACCTCGTGACCGCGGAGAACGCCGGGGCCTCGTGCCTGATCGCGAACCGCACCGCGATCGGGACGTGGGAGCAGTTCGACTTGATCAACAATCCGGACGGCAGCGTGAGCTTCCGGGCCCATGCCAACGGCGACATCGTCACCGCCGACAACGGCGGGTCCACGTGCCTGATCGCGAACCGCACGGTGGTCGGGCCCTGGGAGGAGTTCGATCTGATCAACAATCCGGACGGCAGCGTGAGCTTCCGCGCGCACGCCAACGGCGACATCGTCACCGCGGACAACGCCGGCTCTTCGCCGCTGATCGCGAACCGGACGGCGATCGGTCCGTGGGAGGAGTTCGACCTCATCCACGACTGACGCGATCGCGAGCGCGACCATGGGGCCGCGTGTGCGCCGATGCGTGCGCACGCGGCCGCCAGTCGCCGAAAGTCGTGGCACAGGGTGAATTCGCGGTGACGAACCGCGAGGGCGGCCGTCTCGGCTAAGTCCGAGGGCCGCCCGAGTGTCGTTTACGATTCACCGATCGCCGGCGTCGAAACGGGCCTGCGCCGCCCACTTCGTTGAGTGTTCACATATATCGTTCGGCGTCATCCGGGAATGCGGGTCGGCGCGGCGAGAGCCGATTCAGTCGCGCCTCACTGTTCGCTCACGATCGCTGAGCCTATTTGGTGCCGTACATGGCCGCATCCGCCCGGCGGATCAGGTCTCCGGGCCGTCGGCTTCGGCCGCGGGCACCGAACCTATGCTCGAACGCACCGTGACCGATCCGTCGGCTAGCTCGACGGGCGGGTCGAGGGCGGCGGCGATCCGGTGGCGAAGGCGCGCGGCCGAGGCGGCGTCCGCGCCCGGGCAGAGATGAGGAACTCGTCGCCGCCCTACCGGCACATGATGTCGTTTTCGCGGACGCACCGGCGCAGCCGCTCGGAGGCCGCCGACCGCGTTCCCGGTTGCTCGGCGGGCGGCCACCCCGACGAGATCTCGGGTGCTCACGCGTCCAACGGCATAGCGGAAATCACGGATGGTGGCGATTTCGGGACGTTCGCGGCGAATCCGAGCGGTATTCGGGTGACCGGCTCGGCGCCGTCCTCGTGATTTCAGACATCTGATTCCGCGCCGAACCAGACGGCGCTGGGCGCCGGCGGTTCCTCGAAATCCGGCGATCGCGGCAGCGCGCTGATTCCGGCCCAGACCGCCTTGCCGTCGTCGCTGACGGTGTATCCGTAACGATCGGCCAGTGCCGCCACGATCCGCAGGCCCGCACCCGCCTCTCCGGAGTGCGTGGCCGGGTCCTGGACCGCCCGGCTGGGCGGCGGGGCCTTCCAGACCGGCAGCTTCGCCGCGTCCGGGTCGTGCACCTCGAGGGTGAGCTGGTCACCCCCGGCCGAAAGCTTGATGACGAGCGTGATCTGCGGGCCCTCCGGCGGGAACCGGGCGTGCCGCACGGCGTTCGTGACCAGTTCGGACACGATCGTCACCGTGTCGGCGAGCACTGATTCGGGCAGCTGCCAGTCGCGCAGCGCCGCGGCCGCGAACCGCCGCGCATCCCGCGGGGTGTGCATCTCCGCGACGAATTCCGCCGTGCGACCGACCCCGCCCGGACTGTCGTCAGCCGACCCGGGATCCGACGCCCAACGACCCGACACGCCCGCGGCGACGGCGGCGGGATCGGCGCCGGGCTCCGGATCGAGGCCGTACCGTCTCAGCACATTGACCGCCCATTGCTCCGGCGAGGGGCGCTTCAGCCGGAGCGCGGCGACGGTCGCGGCCATGGCCCGCAGCGCCTCGTCGCGTTGCGCGAGGATCGCCTCCTGGACGGCGGCCGGCTGGACGGCGGTGGTCGGCCGGTCGAACAGACGCTCGGCACCGCGGCGTGCAGCGATCTGGTCCCGGGCGACGACCGTGTCAGGTACGGTGGCACGGCGCGTATTCATCGTGAACATCAGATCAGATTGCGGACTCCCATCACAGTCGGGGTCACCCTGCACTTCGGGATGAACTTGCGCGCAAGCCCCGGCAAACCGCATGAATCACGTGCCGCGCGGGCGTCGCGGCGGCAATTCGGCATCCGGCGAGCGGAATTGTGCCGCAACCGCGACAGAATCGTCACCTACGAGAATTCGCCGCGGCGCGATGCATATTCGACAAGCGTTCGCAACACCCGCGCCGTGCCCCCGCCGGACTCGAGGGCCGCGGCGCGCCGGCTTCGAAGAGCCCGAATGCCGTCGTGCGACTTATGAGGTCTGCGTTGCCACCGGACGTCGCGGCTGATAGTAGTTAATGACCGTCCGTCGCCCACCGCGGCGGGCGCCCGGCATGAAATCCGCTAGCTGATATCAGCGTACTCATCGCAGGCGCACCACCGGCTGACTTTCTGGAGACGGCTTGGAGATCCTGCCGGAGCGAGCGGCCACCGACGCAACGTCGGTCGGCCTCGTGCTGCGCGCCGCCGACGGGCAGACCGTCTGGGCGAACCCCGCGGGGCGCGCGCTCATCGCAGACGCCGAAGTCCTCCCGTTCGACGGGATCGAACCCGGCGGCGCCGCGGTCGAGCGGCAGTGGCTGCGCGGGGACGGAACCCCGGGCTGGCTCGAGGTCCAGTGCCGCAGCCTCGAATACGACGGCAGGACGCTGTATCTCTTCGAAGCGCGCGATGTCACGGCGGGGCACCGCGAGCGGGAACGTGACCGCAACCACCGATGGAGGCTGACCCGGGTCGAGCAGCTGGCGCGGATGGGCACGTGGGAATGGGACCTGGTGACCGGCGCGGTCGAGTGGTCGGACCCTCTGTTGACCATGTTCGGAATCTCGGGCGATGGGCCGCTCGACTACCCGACGTACCGCTCGATGCTCTACCCCGACGACGTCGCCTTGATCGAGACGACGCTCGAAAAGGCCCTGAAGGACTGCCAGCCGTTCAGCTACACCCACCGCATGTATCTGGGCGACATGACCACCCTGCGGGTGTTCGAATGCTACGGCGAGGTCTTCACCGACGACGCCGGAAAGCCCATCAGGGTGCTGGGAACGGCGCGCGACATCACCGAGATGCAGCGCGTCCAGGAGGAGCTGGCGCATCTCGCCGACCACGATCCGCTGACCGGGCTGCCCAATCGGCGCAGCCTGCTGTCCACGCTCGACGCCGTGGTCGACGGGGGCGGGGCTGGCGGCATGCTGCTGATGATCGACGTCGACAACTTCAAGGACATCAACGACGTGCACGGGCACGCGGTCGGCGACGACGCGCTGCGGGCGCTCGCCCGGGTGCTCGGTCCGCTGGTGCCGGAATGCGCGACGCTCGCCAGACTCGGCGGCGACGAGTTCGCGGTGGTGCTGCCGACCGCCGGCGTCGACGACGCGCTGGCGCTCGCCGACCAGATGTGCGACGCCGCGGCCGCCTCGCTGCTCCCCATCGCGGCCAAGGGCCTGCGGGCCACCATCAGCGTCGGGGCGGCGCCTCTCGAGCCCGGCCAGACCCGCGACGAGATCCTCGCCCGCGCCGACCTGGCGCTCTACGAGTCCAAAGGGACCGGGCGCAACCGGACCCGGCTGTTCATGCCGACGCAGTATCAGCACGCTGTGCAGCGCGTGAACATCCTCGCCCGGGTGCGGGCGGCGCTCGAGAACGGCCGCCTCGAGCTCGACGCCCAGCCGATCGTCGACCTGGCCACGGGCGCGGTCACGAGCTACGAGCTGCTCGTCCGGCTGCGCGACGGCCAGCTTCCGCGGGTCGGGCCGGCGGACTTCCTGCCGCCCGTGGAGCGCGGCGACCTCATCCACGAACTCGACCAGTGGGTGGTGGCGACCGCCGTGGCGGCGCTGGCCGACCCCGCCGCGGTCCGCGCCGGGCTGTGCTTCTACGTCAACATCTCCGCGCGCTCGCTCGAGTCTCCCGAGTTCGGGCGCAAGGTCGTCGAGATGGTGCGCGAGGCCGGCCTCGATCCGCA
Source organism: Actinocrinis sp. (assembly GCF_035938995.1). Lineage (GTDB taxonomy): Bacteria > Actinomycetota > Actinomycetes > Streptomycetales > Catenulisporaceae > DASZGI01. The sequence continues at coordinate 16,076 of NZ_DASZGI010000220.1, read as the reverse complement.
CCGCCTGGGGCTGGAGGTGACCGAGACGGCGGCGATCACCAACGTCGACGCCGTGCGCGCGCTGGCCCGCGACCTGTCCGACGCCGGCTGCCAGTTCAGCCTCGACGACTTCGGCGCCGGGTTCGGGTCCTTCGCGTATCTCAAGAACCTGCCGTTCACCACGGTGAAGATCGCCGGCGACTTCGTGAAGAACGCCGACCGGCCCGGCGCCGATCCGGTCCTCATCGACGCCGTCGTGCGCGCGGCGCACGGGCTGGGCATGCGCACCGTCGCGGAGTTCGTCGAGCGCGCGCCGCTCGTCCGCGCGCTGCGGGACCTGGGCGTGGACCACGGTCAGGGCTTTTATCTCGGCAAGCCGGCCCCGCTGCGGGAGCTGTTCGAGAAGCTCGCAGCAGGCTGATCTCAGCGATCGAAGCCCTCGCCCGGGTCTCCTCCCGGCCGATCCCGGCGGTTCGACCGCAGGAACCGCCACAGCGCGAGGAGGAACAGCAGGCCCCAGATCAGGAACGACATGTCCCACACCCACAGATGCCACAGCAGCGGCTTCCGGTCGACCGGCGTGGACGGCTTGATCGCCCCGCCGGCCACCAGCGCCCCCGAGGCGACCAGTACCGCGCCGTAGGCCGTGGACACGATCGCGGCGAACCAGCCGAGCACCGCGACGAGCCGCCGGGGCAGCCGCCGCCCCCACCGCATGACCAGCGCCAGCGCGAGGACCGCGCCGACCACCTTCAGCAGGCCGGTCACCCAGACGGCGGCAAAGATCGCCGGGTCCCCGGCGAGCGCCCGCCGCTCGATCGAGCCGCCGACGGTGTCGAGGCCGCGACGCCCGCCGCTGCCCCAGTAGAAGCTGATCGCCGCGAAGATCAAGCCCCAAGCGCACGCGGCGTATCCGGCCCACGCGGTCTTCGGGATCCCCGGCGCGGCCGCGTCCGCCCGTACCGCGGTCTGCTCGCTCACCACGACCCCCGTCGTCGTGCCGCCGGACGTCCGGCGGCGCCTATGCCGAGTATCGCAGCTCCTCGCGGGACATCGGGTGGGCGAAGGGCAGACCCGCGGCGTAGCGCTCCACTTCGTCCACCGCGGCGGCGGCCATGCGGTGCAGCTCGTTGCCGAGCGACCCGGCGATGTGCGGGTGAGCAGGACATTGGGCAGGTCGTAGAGCGGCGAATCGGCGTGCCGCGGCGTCCCGGGCCGGGCCGGTCGCGGCGGTGAGGTGCGCTGCCGTCATCTCTCACTGCCCCATTTCACGCTGCCGTCATTTCACGCTGCCGGCGGTCAACCCGGCCCGCCAGAACCGCTGCAGTGCGACGAAGGCGATGATCAGCGGGATGATCGCGAGCAGCGATCCGGTGACCACGAGCGGGTAGAGGGAGGGCTCGGTGTGCGTCTGGCTGTTCCACGAGTACAGGCCGAGGCTGACCGGGAACAGCCGGGTGTTGGAGAGCATCACCAGCGGCAGGAAGAAGTTGTTCCAGATCGCGGTGAACTGGAAAAGCAGCACGGTGACGAACCCGGGCAGCACCATGCGCAGACCGACCGACCAGAAGATGCGCAGCTCTCCGGCGCCGTCCACCCGCGCCGCCTCGAGGACCTCGCCCGGGACGTAGCCGGCGGTGAACACCCGCGAGAGGTAGACGCCGAACGGGTTGGCTAGGGTCGGGATGAACACCGCCCAGAACGTGTCGACTAGGCCGACCTTCGAGGCGAGCAGATACAGCGGCAGCGCGAGTGCGGTCGTGGGGATCAGAACGCCGATCAGGACGAGCCCGAACAGTTTCTCCTTGCCCCGGAAGGCGTAGGTCTCGAAGGCGTATCCGGCGCAGACGCAGATGAACGCGCATACCAGGGCACCGAGACCGGCGTAGAGCAGGGAGTTGAGGTACCAGCGGAAGTAGATGCCGCCGTCCTGCGCGGCCAGAGCGTGAAGATTCGCGCCCAGGTGCAGGCGGCTGAGCGAGAAGCCGCGGCCGCCGGTGAGGTCCCCGGTGTTCTTCGCCGACGCGGTGACCAGCCACAGCACGGGCAGCAGCGTGTACGCCGTCGCGAGGACGAGCACCCCGTTGACGACCGCTCTCGACAGCGTCCACGGCTTGCGGGCTCTGCGGCGACCGGCCGCGGCGGGAGAGGCCCGGCGCGTGCGCGTCGGCGCGGGGTACGGCTGGGTGATGGTCATGCAGTCAGTTCCCTCATACGGCGAGCTCTCTCGCGCGACGCGCTTGCGTGGACCGCCGCGCGAACAGCCGAGTCACGGCGAAGGACAGGACGGCGGCGACGACGGCCAGCACCACCGACGCGGCGGCCGCGAGCCCGTAGTCGCCTCGGTTGAACGCGGCGCTGTAGGCATACATGTTGGGCGTCCAGGTACTGACGATCGCGTTCGAGCTGATCCGCAGGGTCATCGGCTCGGTGAACAGCTGCAGCGAGCCGATGACCGTGAACAGACCGGTCAACACCAGTGCGGGCCGGATCATCGGGACCTTGACGCTGAGTGCCGTGCGCACGCCCGAGGCGCCGTCGACCGTGGCCGCCTCGATCACTTCGCGCGGGACAGCCTGCAGCGCGGCGTAGAAGACCACCATGTTGTAGCCGGTCCACTCCCAGACGGCGATGTTCACCACCGACGGCAGGATGACGCTGGAGGACAGGAAGTCGATGTGGATCCCGCCGCTGTTCAGCGCGCTGACGACGGGGCTGATCCCGGGGGTGTAAAGGTACGTCCACACCAGCGCGGCGATCAGCCCGGGAACCGCGTGCGGCAGGAACAGCGCGAGCTGGAAGAAGCGCCGGGCCCGGGCGAGCGCGGAGTCGAGCAGCAGAGCCAGGCCGAGCGCGAGGCAGAGCATCACCGGGATGTAGAGCGCGCAGTACCCGGCGGTGATCAGGAAACCGTGCCGGAACGCGGAATCGCCGAGCGCCCGGCTGTAGTTGCCGATGCCGTCGAAGACCTGATGGGCGCCGCCGAATCCGAGGCCTGAGGAGCGCTCGGTCCACAAGCTCAGATACAGCGCGTACCCGATCGGCGCCACCATGGCCGCGACGAACACCAGGAAGCACGGTGTAAGCAGGACCGCGGCTGCGTTCCCACGCCGCCGAGCCGCGGTCCTGCGCTCTCGTTCCCCCGCGGTGCGCCGTTTCACGGCGCGGCAACCTGGATGCCGCGGGCCTGAAGGTCCGCGACCGTGGCGTCCTGGCCGGCCTGGAGCACCTGGTCGACGCTGCCGCCGCCGGCCAGTCTGCCGAGCGCGTCCGTCATGGCGGTGTTCGTCACGCCCATCGAGGGCCCCCAGGTCCAGTCCGGCCTGATGGTGCCGCTCGCGGCGGAGAACACCGAGAAGATGTCCTGCCCGCCGTAGAAGCCGGTGTTGAAGGTGCTCTTCGCCACCGGGATCAACGCGGGGTCGGCGGGGAACAGCGACGAGATTCCCGAGGCGATGCGGGACTGCATGCCCTGCGTCGTCGTGGTGGCCCATTGCGCGAACTCGACGTCGGCGGCGAGGTTCTTGCTGTCCTTGCCGACCACGAAGACCGACCCGCCGAGCATGCCGCTCGCCGGCTGTCCGTCCCAGCTCGGAATCGGGGCGACCGCCCACTGGCCGGACTCGGCGGGCAGCGCGCTCTTGAGCGCGCCGGCGCCCCACGCGGCGCCGAGATAGCCCACCGTCTGGCTCTTCTGCAGCGACGCAGTCCACGCCTGGCTGGAATAGGGCTGCACGCGGACCAGATCGTCGGCGATCAGGCTTTGCCAGTACGCTGAGACCTTTTCGGTGGCGGCGTCGCGCAGATCGATCTTCCAGGAGTCGCCGCTGGTACCGAACCACGTGCCGCCGGCTTGCCAGGCCATGGCCTCGAGCGTGGAGGGATCGTCGGAGAAGAACGTCGCGATCCGTGCCGCCGGATCGGCGGTCTTGAGCTGCTGCGCGGCCGACCGGAACGCGTCCCACGTCGCGGGCACCGGGATTCGGTACTCGGTGAAGATGTCCTTGCGGTAGAAGAACACCTGCGGGTCGGCGTCGAGCGGCAGCGCCCAGTTCTTTCCCGCGAGGGTGGTCAGCGCGACCGACTGCGCGGTGAACTTTGCCATGAGGCCGGAGATCCGGGAGGTGAGGTCCTGGACGGCGCCCTGGCTCACGAAGTCGGGCAGCATCGGGTATTCGATGTTGAAGACGTCGGGCTCGTTGCCCGCCTTCACCGCGTTGGAGATCTTCGCGTAGCCGCCCGCGTTGCCCGAGGGGATCTGCTCGAACGTGACGTGCACGTCTTTGTGGGAGGCGTTGAACGCGTCCACGACCTGTTGGCTGCCCCGTGCCCAGCCCCAGAACGTGATCGACACCGGCTGGCCGCTCGAGGTGGAACCGCCGGTCTGGGAACCGCCGCCCTGGCAGGCGCCGAGCAAGGCGAGGCTGAGTGCCGAGCACGCCAGTGCGGCTGCGCCGGTGCGCTTGCTCCGGCGAACGCGGTTCGAGGCTGCGATGGGGTGAGGCGGCATTTCGAGGCTCCTCTTCGAAGCACACTGTCACGGAGTACGGCGATGGCGAGCGAAGTGGACAGGGTGCAGATATACCGGCAATGAGACAGGAATCTGGGTTTGACCTAGGGGAAGGCGCTCCCGAAGTCACGCCCCTGAAAGCCGGATGCTGTCGGCGCGGCTTGGGAGCGTCTTCCCCATGCGCCGCCGCTACTCGGCGGCGATGTCCGGCTATGCGGTGTGGGAGAAGCTGAGGGCGTAGAAGTGCACCCTCGCCCCGACCTTGCTGCTGGATCCGGTCGACTGGTCGTAATCACCGGCCTTGAAGTACATCTTGTAACCGTCGAATGACGAAGGCTCGGTGAAGTGCGTGGTGTGGCCGTTGATCGTGACGGCGATGTCGTGGCTGCCGTTCAGGTCGATCGAGTACGTCCACTGCGAGCCGAGCTTGACGGTGGTGATGGGGTGGGCGATCCCGTTCCCGCCGGCCGGGGTCTGCTCGAGGAACAGCGCGATCTCGCCGCTCTTGTAGCAGAAGAGCTCGAGCAGCGGCTTGGACGAGCCGGCGGAGTTGTCGAGGTGGATCTGTCCCACGGTGACGTGGTCGGGTACCACGTCGACCTTGACCGTGGCGCTCAGGGTGTTGTTGCCGACGACGTCCCACTCGGCCGGCGCGCCGGCCGAGTCCATCTCGCGCAGTTCGGTGCGCGCGTAGTTGGAGCCGAGAGTGACGCCGTTCTCCGGGTCCCAGAACGTCATCGATCCGTCCGTGGGGTCGGTGTAGAAGTACTTGTCCTGGAATCCATGCGGCCCCTCGAGCTGTGAGGGCAGGATCGTCGTGGTGTTGTTGGTGGTGCCGGTCGGCAGCTGCAGTTCCCAGTGGGACAGGTCGAAGTTGCCGCCCGGCGCGACCTTGGGGTTCAGCCGTCCGCTCTTGCCGGGGGAGGCCGCGTGCGCGGTCGATCCCGGCAGCGGCGCGGCATTCGCCGACGTCGCCGCGTATGCCCCCACGATCGATGCTGCGGCGGCGCAGGCGGTCCAAAGCCCGGCCCGTCGCCATCGGTGGTTCATCGTGTCAACTCCTCATTGAGTTCTCACGCCGTCGGCGGCGCTTTCGCCGCCGACGGGACCAGGCCGGGCTGCGCGGCGTCCGCCCTGTCGGGATGGAGTCCGGCGCCGCCGCGGGCGACAGACCACTGACCGGCTGTCGTCAGACCGCTGACGGCGGTTCTGGCGGCAGCTCATCGTACGGATCGATGGGAGGCGGTGAGTGGTGCGTCGTCGCAGCGGCGCCTTGTGAACGGCCCGTTGGGCCGTGCGCACCGTGGGCGGGAACCTGGGGGCCGATGCCCGAAAGAGGCACGGTGCGGTTGTCTGTATCTTTGGGGCTGCGACGATCGAAGTCAAGAGCGAACGATGATTCGATCAAATATCGATCGTTCGATATCGGACACGAATCGTCAGCGGTCGTCGACGGCGTGGCAGGACTTGCGGATCACGAGGCGCGGCAGCAGGTCCAGGTGCTCCCGCGGCGGGTGCTCCGCCGCCGCCATGCCCGGTGCCCGCCGCTCCGCGAGCCGCCGCAAGAGCAGGTCGACCGCTGCCCGGCCGACCTCGTACTTCGGCGGGCTCACGGCGGTGAGCGGGGTGTCGGCGAGCGCTGCGACCTCGTCGTCGTAGGCGATGACGGAGAGGTCCGCGGGCACCTGTACGCCGCGGTCGAGCAACCGTTGTACGAGCATGATCGCGTCCACGTCGTTGTGGATCAGGACGCCGGTCACGCCGTGCTCGCGCACCGCCTCGAGCAGCCGGTCGACCGCGAGGTCCATCGCGGCGGGATTGGCCTCCAGCGGATACGTGTCGATGATCGGAACCAGCGGCTCGCCCAGGTCCAGTGCTTGCAGCGCGGCCAGGTAGCCGGCCCGTACCAGGCTCGCGGTCGGGCTGATGTGGGCCGCCAGCGCGATCCGCCGGTGTCCGAGCGCGGCCAGGTGCCGCACCGCCAAGAACGCGCCGTGCATGTGATCCGAGCAGACTCGGTCCAGCCCGGCGGCCGTCCCCACCGCAGGCACCCGGCGCTCCACAAGCACGCAGGGCACGCCGAGCTCGACATAGCGGTCGGCCTGCTCAGGCACCGGCATATCTGGTTCCCAACTCGGCGTCAGCAGCAAGCCGTGCACGCCGCTGTCCATCAGTCGGTTCATCTGGGTCGCGTCCTCAGGCGGCCGATAGCCCGAGATACCGAGCGCCAGCCGGGCCCCGACGGCGGTCGCGGCAGCCTGGGCGCCCCGAATGACCGCGGCGAAGTAGTACGTCGCGGACGGGACCAGCATGCCCAGCACCGGCCCGGATCCTTCACCGTCCACCGCGGCCGCCGCGCGCATCAGGGGAGTGGCGTCCTGAGAGCCGTTCGTCAGGTGCGGCCAGGAGACCGACCCGTGGACCCGGTGCAACAGGCCCCGGGCGGCCAGCGCCTCGACGTCCCGGCGGGCGGTCACCGGTGCGACGCCCAGTTCCGCGCCGAGATCGGCTACTCGCACGCTGCCGCGCCGCTCGACCACTTCCAGGATGCGGCGATGGCGCTCCTCCGCGGACATGCGCACGTATGCTCCCTCGTCCATTGCCCGGTTCCGGGCCGCTCCTGAAGCGTTGTATCGCAAGGCAAGCGTACCGCGCGCATCCTCGGCTTTGATCGAAATTCGATTATTCGATCGAGAAAGCGCCAATCGATCTGCCGCTCCCGTATGGTCCGGACGCTCAGACGAGGTGGTGCCGGTGGGCGTAGTTGATGGCGGCGGCGCGGTCGCGCGATCCGGTCTTCGCGAAGATCCGGTTGATGTGCGTCTTGATCGTGTGGCCGCTCAGGTACAGGCGGCCGGCGATCTCGGGATTGGTAAGACCCTGCGCGATCAGGGCCAGGATCTCGGCCTCGCGCTGGGTCAGGCCGTCGGGAAGGGCGGCCTCGCGCGCGGTCTCGGCGGCGGCGGCCGGCCGGGGTTCCGCGGCGGCCATCAGGGTGGCGTGCACACGGGGGTCGAAGACGGTCAGACCCCCGGCGGCGGCGTGCAGCGCCCGGGCGATGTCGGTGCGGTCGGCGTCTTTGGTCAGGTAGCTGCGGGCTCCGGCGCGCAGGGCTTCGAGCACGGACGTGTCGTCGAGGTAGGTGGTGAGCACGACGATCGCGACCTGCGGTTGTTCGGCGACGAGCCGCCGGGTGGTCTCGATGCCGTCGAGTACCGGCATGTGCAGGTCGAGCAGGATCGCGTCCGGCCGGTGCTGCGCGGCCAGGTCGAGGGCCTGTTGCCCGTCCGCGGCGGCCGCGACCACGTCGAGGTCCGGCAGCGCGCCCAGCAGCAGGACCAGTCCTTCGCGGACGCTGGCCTGGTCGTCGGCGACGATGATGCGCAGCGGCGCGACGGGTGCGGAGTTCATCGGTCGGCTTTCTCGGGTGGCGGAGTGGCGGTCATGGGCAGATCCGCGGTCACGACCCACTGCTGCGCGTGCCTGCCGGCCTTCAGCGTGCCGCGCAACAGGCGTAGGCGTTCCCGCATACCGGTAAGGCCGTAGCCGCCGTCTATCGTGTGCACGACGGGGGCGTCGGGTGATGTGAGGGCACTGTCGGCCAGGTCGTTGGCGATGGTCAGCCGCACCCCGTCGGAAAGGTACTCCAGGCGGATGCCGATGTCCCGGCCGGGGGCGTGTTTCGCCGCGTTGATCAGCGATTCCTGCGCCGTGCGTACCAGGGCGACAGTGGCATCCGGCGGCACCGGGCGCGGCGTGCCCTCAGTATGGCAAGGTACTGCTACGTTGTAGCGCTCGCCGTGTTCGACGGCGGTGCGGGCGAGTTCCTCGTGCAGCGGCAGCGTGTCCGTGCGCAGGGCGTGCACGGCGCGGCGCGTCTCGGTCAGACCCTCCGAGGCCATGCGCTGGGCGGCGGCCAGGGTGTCGAGGGCGCCCGCCACGTCGCCGCGATCGGTGAGCAGCGCGCGGGCGGCCTGGATCTGGATGCCGAGCGCGCCGAGCGAATGGGCGAGCACGTCGTGGATCTCCCGGGCGATCCGGGTCCGCTCGTCGAGCACATCGGCGCGCCGCTGCTCCGTGCGCAACCGTTCGTGCTGGGCGAGAAGCGCCGCGGACTGCTCGGCCTGAATGCGATAAGCCGCGCGGTTGCGCCCGAGCAGCAGCCCCACGGCAAGCAGCAGCGGGTATCCGAGCAGTGCGCCAACGCCCTGGCCGAACGCGATGCAGCTGATCTCGACCGCCAGCACCCCGATCGCTAAGACGGCCAGCGCGCCGCTCAGGGTCAACCCGTCGGCTGCGGCCACCAGGCCGACGGTGCCAAAGGCGATGACCGAGGTGCCGCCTCCGCCCGCCGCGGCCGCCACCGCGGCGGCGGTCGTGGTCACGCCGAGGGCGGCGGGCAGGACGAATCCGGCGACGGAGACGGGCAGGCGGGGGTACGAGTCGGCGAGTGCCCAAACCGCCACCCCGACACAGACCAGCGCGAAGGCGACGGTCTGCGTTGCTCGGGCGCCATGCGACGACGGAGGCCCGAGGAAGGTCAGCAGGCCCACGACCACCAGTCCGGCCGTGCGGACCAGCCAGACGGCGGCGCGCAGCACGATGCCAGTATCCCGCTCAACGAGTCGCTTGAGCGCAACCGCCCCCGAGCCGGCAAAGCTCCGGCTCGGGGGCGACTCTGACGACGGACCTGTCACCGCCGGTCCCAGCTGTCGAAGCGGTCGTCGTGCCGGGTCGGCCGGTCATCGTCGATCCAGGTCCGGTCGAGGGAACCGCGGTCGAACGTTTCGCGGTCGAACGATCCGGGGTTGGCGGGGCCGCGGTCGAATCCGCCGCGGTTAAAGGCGCCAGACATGAATACTTTGCCGTCCTTCTCGGGGGCGAACGGCACGCCGGCAGCCATGGCCCGCGGCACGATCACGGCGGCCTGGGCCAGCCGGTTGATTCCGAGACTGAACAGCAGCGTGGCCGACGAGGCCGCCACGTTCGCGTGGACCGCGTGTGCCATCACGATCACCATCACGCGCCAGGCAAGCAGCGCGCCCCAAAGCCACAGGCCGCGCACGGGCAGTTGCGCCCACAGGTACCCGTTCCGTGACTCCAGGCGGGTGATCGCGCCAAAGGCGAGACCGATCGCGGCCGACCCTGCGGCACCGACGACGATGCAGGTGACGTCGGCCGGCTGGAGGTGGGCGCCGCCGTTGCCGTGCAGGTCGGTGAACCCGATGACGGTGAGGATCGCCGGCAGCAGCACGGCGCGCTTGCCGCGCAGCGGCTCGCCCCTTACCTGCCGAAAGATGATGTATCCGATGACGCCGATCACGGCGAGGATCTCCAGGGCGGACATGTCGTGCTCCCTCCACGCTCGGTGCCGCCCTCAGGCGGGCCGGCCCTTGGTGCCGACAGAGATGAAGCTACGGAGAGGAGCGGTATCAGCACGTCGGTGCACGGATTGAGGCCTGGTATGAGTTCGCGGCGCCGGAAGTAGTACCGCGTAGCACCAGACCAGCGCGGAAACGTCGTACCGGGAGCGACCCGTAGTCCGATCCGCCGGAAACCCCAAACGACGACCTTGGGAGGTGACAGCGAAACCCGCACTCCCGAGGAGCACACGATGTTCACCGCACTGACTCAGGCCGAGATCGTCAACGGCGCCGTGCTGATCGCCACCCTGCACAGCGACCTCGGCGCGCACCGCAAGATCGGCGCGCTGCGCATCCTGCGCCCGGCCGCGATCGCGGCGGGCGTCATTCCGCTGTTCCTCGACCCGGTGGTCACCCACGGCAACGGCCTCGCGGTCGAACTGGCCGGGGTCGCGGCCGGACTGCTCGGCGGCCTGGCCGCCCTCGGCCTGACCCGGGTCTACCGCAGCCCGCGGACCGGAAAGCCGGTCAGCCGCGCGATGTGGCCTTACGCTCTGCTGTGGATCGTGGTGATCGGGGCCCGCGCCGCCTTCTCCTACGGAGCGTCGCACTGGTTCCCGACCCAGCTGGCCAGTTGGTGCCAGGCGCACCAGGTCACCGGCGCGGCGATCACCGACGGCCTGATCTTCATGGCGGTGGCCATGCTGCTGACCCGCACGCTGGGCCTGGCTGCCCGCGCCGCCGCACTGCCCCGCACGGCTGTGGCCTCCGCCGCGCCGGACACCTTCGCGCCGGCCGACCGGTGACAATCCGCCTTAGCCCAGCCGCAATCCGCGCGCCGTATCACTGACGTGGTGCGGCGCGCGGGCGTGTCTGAGCTTGCCAGTCCAAAACGACCGGTCGTCTTATGGCCGGCGAGGGGCCGCCGTATGTCGCGCCAGCCGGCCGATCAAGCCTTGTCGCGCGGCAAAGCGGCGGTTGTGGCCGAGGGTCACGAGATTGCATGATCATGCATGACTGTGCATATAATTGATCCGTGTCCAAGGTGCTGAGCTCCCTCCCTGTCGGCGAACGCGTCGGGATCGCCTTCTCCGGCGGCCTCGATACCTCCGTGGCGGTCGCGTGGATGCGCGAGAAGGGCGCCGTGCCGTGCGCCTACACCGCGGACCTCGGCCAATACGACGAGTCCGACATCGATTCGGTGCCCGGGCGGGCAACCGCGTACGGCGCGGAAGTCGCCCGGCTGGTCGACTGCAAGGCCGCTCTCGTCGAGGAGGGGCTCGCCGCCCTGGCCTGCGGCGCGTTCCACATCCGGTCCGGCGGCCGCGCCTACTTCAACACCACGCCGCTCGGCCGGGCCGTCACCGGCACGCTGCTGGTGCGCGCCATGCTCGAGGACGCCGTGCAGATCTGGGGCGACGGCTCCACGTACAAGGGCAACGACATCGAGCGGTTCTACCGCTACGGTCTGCTCGCCAACCCCTCCCTGCGCGTCTACAAGCCGTGGCTCGACGCCGACTTCGTCAGCGAGCTGGGCGGCCGTCAGCAGATGTCCGAGTGGCTGGTCGCCCATTCGCTGCCGTACCGCGACAGCGCCGAGAAGGCCTACTCCACCGACGCGAACATCTGGGGCGCGACCCACGAGGCCAAGTCGCTCGAACACCTCGACAACGGCATAGAGCTGGTCGCGCCGATCATGGGCGTGCGGTTCTGGGACCCGGCCGTCGAGATCGACACCGAGGACGTGACGATCGGGTTCGAGCAGGGCCGGCCGGCGACCATCGACGGCAAGCGGTTCGCCACCGCGGTCGACCTGGTCCAGGAGGCCAACGCGGTCGGCGGCCGGCACGGTCTCGGCATGTCCGACCAGATCGAGAACCGGATCATCGAGGCCAAGAGCCGCGGCATCTACGAGGCGCCGGGAATGGCGCTGCTGCACGCGGCGTACGAGCGGCTGGTCAACGCGATCCACAACGAGGACACCGTCGCGAACTACCACAACGAGGGCCGGCGGCTCGGCCGGCTGCTCTACGAAGGCCGGTGGCTGGACCCGCAGTCGCTGATGCTGCGCGAGGCGCTCCAGCGCTGGGTCGGCGCGGCGATCACCGGCGAGGTGACGCTGCGGCTGCGCCGGGGCGAGGACTACTCGATCCTCGACACCACGGGACCGGCGTTCAGCTACCACCCGGACAAGCTGTCCATGGAGCGCATCGAAGAGGCCGCGTTCGGGCCGGTCGACCGCATCGGCCAGCTGACGATGCGCAACCTCGACATCGCCGACTCCCGCGCCAAGCTCGAGCAGTACGCCAGGCTCGGCCTGGTCGGCGGCGCGTACCCGGCTGCGGCCGGCCTGACGCAGGCCGCCGCGCCCGGACTGGTCGGCGCGCTGACCGAGGGCGGTGCCGACGAGATCGCCACGCGCGGCGCCGTCCCCGAAGGCGACCACGAACTGCTCGACCGCGCCGCGATGGAGTCCGGCACCGACTGATTCGAGGCGGACGATCCGGGCGCCGCACCGCTGCCCGGATCGCGCGCCGCAACCTGCTGTGGCGTGGCGTACGCGGTCAGCGCGCCGACCAGTCCGGGTGCGGCGCGCTGAGTGGCAGGTCCCTGACAGTGTAGATGTATAGACCGGACGCGCTGGTGAGCGTGTCCAGCTGCTGTTTCGTTCGGCTCTCGGCTCTCGGGACCGGCGCGCTGCAACCGTGGCGCGGCGCGGCAGCGCTGAGTGGCAGCTGCCTGACGGTGTAAATGTGTCGGCTGGACACGCTGGTGAGCGTGTCCGGCTGCTGTTTCGTTCGGCGCGTTCGTGCTCTCGGCTCTCGGGACCGGCGGCAGTATTCTGACGCGATTGACTGTGTCGGAGGGTGACTGTGTCGGACGGTGACCGCGTCGAAGGGCCGAGGACGGAGCCATGGATCAGCTGACAGGCTGGCGCATCGGCGAGGCGACGATCACGCCGATCTACGAGACCGACGCGGGTACTGTCATTCAGTCGGGCATGGCGGAGGCCACGCCGCCGCTGCTCGCTCAGGTGCCCTGGTTGGCGCCGCGCTTCGTCGATACCTCCGGGCGGATGAAGGCGGCGGTCCAGGGGTTCGTCGTCCGGATCGGTGGGCGGACGGTCTTGGTAGATGCCTGCGTCGGCAACGGCAAGCCGCGACCCGGGCTGCCTGCCTGGAGTGAGCTGCAAACGGACTTCCCGCAACGCCTCTCCACCTCGGGCATCGAGCCGGATGACATCGACACCGTGGTGTGCACCCACTTCCACTTCGACCACGTCGGCTGGAACACCGTCCACCGCGACGGCGCGTGGGTTCCGCACTTCACCCGCGCCCGCTACCTCTTCAGCGAACCAGAGTTCTCCTACTGGCGCACTCTGCCGGACCGGGAGACCGCTGACGACCTCGCCGGATTTGCGGACTCCGTGCTGCCGGTCGTCGAGGCCGGGCTCGCCGACCTGGTGCCGCCGGACCACGAGATCCTGCCGGGCCTGCGGCTGTACCCGACCCACGGCCACACCCCCGGCCATGTCAGCGTTCTGCTCGAATCCGCCGGCGAGCGGGCCGTGATCACCGGCGACGCCGTCCACCACCCGAGCCAGCTGGCGCACCCCGAGTGGGGCATCTTCTCCGACTTCGACCCGGCGGCGGCGTACCGTACGCGGGTCGAGCTGTTCAGCATGTGCGCCGACACCGGCACCCTGCTCTTCGGCACCCACTTCGCCCCTCCGGTGGGAGTGCGGGTGAAACGGGTCGGAGAAGCGTTCGCCGCGGAGTAACTCAAAGCCTTAACTCAGCGGCGCATGCCGTGTCCAAGCTGCTCTGCACGAAAGACCGCCCGGCGGGTGAGGAGTCTTCGTCACCCGCCGGGCGGTCCGCGTTTGTTCCCTTCGAGACTGCGTCAGTGCACTCGGCGGTCCTCGGGCTGTCCGCGGTAGCGGATGGTCCACAGGCTGCGGCGCAGGTAGGTGCGCTGGAGCCACCGGTCCTGGCCGTCGTGGCGGGCGGTGAAGCCCGAGCGCGCGTGCAGACCCTTGCGGTTGTTGATCAGCAGCGCGGAGCCCGGCTCAAGCCGGACCTGGTGCGCGACGTCCCGGCAGGCGCTTTGGAGCTCCGGCAGCGCGCCGTCGGCCCGTGGTGTCAGGCCACGCACTCCGTTCGCCGAGACCGCGATCTCAGGAGCGTGCGACGGTCCGGAGATGATCGGCACCGGCTCGGACAGCACGTCCGCGCCACCTGCCACGTCGCGCACGTAGCTGCCCGGCGCGTTCAGCCGGAACAGTGGTCGGCGCAGCACCTCGAGCACGTCGGGGTCGAGCGTGCGGCACACGTCGCGCGCGTCGGCGTAGTAGGTGACGGCCTGCTTCTCCTTGTCCTGGCGCAGGCAGAGCAGCACCAGGAAGTCGGGGTTCGACACGTCGTAACGGCCGACCTCGTCGTGCACGATGTCGTTGTGGAAGTTGAGGAAGACCTGCGAGCTCTGGTTCGTCTGGGTGTAGGCGCCCGCCGCGACCGGGGTCACGTCGTGCACCAGCCGGCCCTTCTTCTCGGTGGTGAAGCCGACCGGCTCGCCGAGCAGCTGGCTCAGGCCCAGGAGCGCGTTCTCGGCGACGAAGGTCTCCTTGTGCGGGCTCGGCTCGCCGTCGGCCGGGGTGTCCGGCAGCTCCGGGTCGGTCGGCAGGTTCGCCACGAGCATCACCCCGGGGGTGTCCACGTGCCGGCCGAAGTCGAGCAGCGTCTGCAGCGGCTCGATCGGCAGCCGGCCGAAGGCCGCGTGCAGCCGGGCCAGCGACCGGTCGATGTCGGCGGACGGGTCCGGCATCGGCCGCAGCATGGCGCCGAACGCGTCGCGCACCTGGTCGGTGAGGATGATCTGGTCGAAGGTCCTGACAAGGGTGTCGTGCGCTGTCATGGCTGGCGTCCTTTCCGCGGTGATGTCATTCGACGACCTCGACGATGGTGGAAGTCCCCTGATCCGCGTGCCGCCCGTAGCGCTCCCAGCGCTCGTTCAGCTTGATCCGGCCGTCCGGGAGGATCTCGGGGATGCTCACATTGCGGCCGGAGATCACCGCGCCGGTGCCGAGCACCATGGTGTAGGCGAAGTCGAGCGTCCCGTCCTCGGCGCACAGCCCGGTCAGCGAGCCGCGGCGCACCTCGCCGCCCTGGAACTCGGCCCACACCAGGTCGCCCTGCTGCCGGTACAGCGCCGTCGAGGCCTCGGGCCCGGCGCCCGCCGCGCGGAACCGCCTGCCGTCGTAGTTGATCACTTCTCTCGCTTCTTCCGTTTAAAGTTCGTGCACTGACTTCGGTTCCGGGAACCAGAGGTCTTCGGCGTCGGCTTCCCCGACGTGGTACTTGCCGAGCGCGCTGGTCAGCAGCCGCAGCTCAAGTTCGAGGCACTCGACCAGCCGGACCAGCCCGTCCGCCGGGTTCTCGTCCGCGGCCAGCAGCGCCGCCCGGCCGAGGCCGACCGCCGAGGCGCCCAGCGCCAGGCACTTCAGTGCTCTGCCGCCCTCCCAGATCCGGCCGGACACCAGCAGGCAGCCCCCGTCCGGCCGGCCGATCCGGTTCAGGCACTCGGCCAGTGGCAGCCCGACGTTGTCGAGGAAGACCGAGGGCGCGAAGCCGGTACCACCCTCCGCGCCGTCCACGGTCACCGCGTCGGCGCCGGCCGCCCAGGCGACCTCGGCGGCGCGCCGGACGTCCCGGCTCGGGTGCAGCTTCACCCAGGTGCGGGCCCGCGGGTAGTTGTTGCGCATGAGATGGACCTGCTGGCGCAGCACCTCGTCGGTGAACGTGCCGGGGCTGCTGCACCGCAGCACTCTGTCGGCGTCCCGCCCGAACGCGGCGTCCACGGCGTACCGGTCGCGCACCGCTGCGGCGGCGTGCCGCGACAGGACGGTCATGCCGCCCAGTCCGGGCTTCGCGCCTTGGCCCACTTTCAGCTCGAAGGCCAGCCGCCCGGTCTCCAGCAGCGCGGTCGCGGAGGGATCGCTGTAGACGAGATTCCAGACCTCGGCGTCGGCGTCCTCGGTGCTCTGCTGCACCACGACTCCGCCGAGCCCGTCCGGCGCGGCGTCGGCGTACGCCTGGATCCGGCCGAGCAGCCCCTTGGTCGGGTCCTCGCCGGTCCGGCCGTAGCCGTGCATCGGCACCACGTTCTCGCCGATGACCATCGGGATGCCGAGCCGGCCCGCCTGCTCGCTCACCGCCGCGCCGAGG
>NZ_DASZGI010000219.1:0-8204 GCF_035938995.1 Actinocrinis sp. | reverse complement strand
GGCACAGGGGAATAGGCGGTGCGGCGGCCGGTCTTGTCACCGGGTATGAGAGCGATCGAATACACCGCGCGTGGCGGTCCTGAGGTCTTGACCCTGGTCGAGCGGCCGGTGCCGCAGCCCGGCGTGGGCGAGGTGCGCGTGCGTGTGCACGTGTCCGGCGTCAACCCGACCGACTGGAAGGCGCGTGAGGGTGGAGGCCGCGGCCCGGTGAAGGAGCCGCAGGTGCCCAACCAGGACGGCGCCGGAGTGATCGACACGGTCGGGCCCGGGGTCGACGCCGGCCGGGTCGGCGAGCGGGTGTGGGTGTGGGAGGCGCACTTTCAGCGCTCTGACGGTACCGCGCAGGACTACGTGACGATCCCCGCGCGACAGGCTGTGGCATTGCCCGACGACGCCTCGCTGGAACTCGGCGCAAGCCTCGGGATTCCCGCGCTGACCGCGCACCGGGCACTGACGCTGGCCGACGGCGGACCTTCTCGCCTGGCGCCCGGGGCGCTGAACGGGCGGACGGTACTGGTCGCGGGCGGCGCGGGCGCGGTGGGAAACGCGGCGATCCAGCTGGCCCGGTGGGCAGGCGCGCGCGTCGCCGCGACGGTGAGCGGCCCCGAGAAAGCAGCGTTGGCTGCGGCGGCCGGGGCGCACCGCGTGGTCAACTACCGCGACCAGGACGCCGCGGCGCAGATCCACGAGTTCGCTCCGGACGGAGTGAACCTGATCGTCGAGGTCGCCCCGGCCCGCAATGCCGAGCTCGACCTGGCGGTGCTCGCCCTGGGTGGGACAGTCGCGTACTACGCCGTCACGCAGTCCGATGAGACGCTGTCCCTGCCCGCGTCTCAGCTCCAGGTGAGAAACCTCGCCTGGCATGGCGTGCTCGTCTACATGGTGAGCACAGCGCAGAAGGACGCAGCGGTCGCCGACGTGTCGGCCGCGGTCGCTGCCGGGGCGCTGCGCGCCGGAGCGGAGGCGGGCCTGCCGTTGCACCGCTTCCCTCTCGAGCGCGCCGCCGACGCGCACCGCGCCGTGCAGGACGGTGCCGTCGGAAAGGTGCTCATCGATCTGGTATGACCCTGTCAGCGTCATCCGTCTGTCTCGTCAGCCGTCGGTTGTAGTGTGCGATCGAGACGAGGAGGACCGGATGGGCAAGCTGATCTACACCGCACTGGCGTCGCTCGACGGCTACATCAACGACGGGCAAGGCGCATTCGACTGGGCCGAGCCCGACAGCGACGTGTTCGCCTTCGTCAACGAGTTGGAGCGGCCGCAAGGGACGTACCTGTACGGTCGGCGCCTCTACGAGACGATGGAGTACTGGGAGACCTTTCAAGCGGAGCCGGACCAGCCGCTGCTGGCCGATTTCACCAAGCTGTGGCAGGCCGCCGACAAGATCGTCTACTCGTCGACGTTGGAGACGGTCAGCAGCGCGCGGACCCGGATCGAGCGGGCGTTCGATCCGGAGGCCGTGCGCGCGATGAAGGACGGGGCCGAGCGCGACCTGAGCATCGGTGGACCCACGCTCGCGGTCCACGCGTTCCGCGCGGGGCTGGTCGACGAGGTCCGGCTGTTCGCCTACCCGGTGATCGTCGGGGGCGGCACCCGGTTTTTCCCTGACCAGGTCCGTGTCGATCTTGAGCTTCGCGAGGAGCGCAGGTTCGACAACGGCGTGGTGTACCTGCGGTACCTCGTCTCACACTGAGCAGTCTGGGACGCCCCGCACACGAGCTCGCCGGTGGAAGCGGCGGCGAATCAACAGCCGCGATACCGTCGAGCAATGTTGATTCGGCGGCGTCAGGCTGAGCGGGGGCGCGCATGAGTGCGGTTGCGGTCGTGACCGGGGCGGCGCAGGGCATCGGGCGGCGCGTCGCCGAGGTGCTGGCCGGGCGCGGATACTCGCTGGCGCTGGCTGACCTGCGCGTGCCGGCAGAGACGCTCGACGCCGTGCGCGAGCAGGGCGCGACGGCGTTCGCGCTGGTCGGCGACGTCTCGGACGAGCAGTACGCGGCCAATCTGACGGACCGTGTGCTCGCCGAATACGGCCAGGTCGACGCACTGGTCAACAATGCGGGCGTCTCGCTGCTCGTCCCCGCCGAGAACACCACGGCCGAGCAGTGGCGGCGCGTGCTGGACGTCAACCTGACCGGCCCGTTCCTGCTGTCGCGGGCGATCGGCGCCGCGATGCTCGGGGCCGGGACGGGCTCGATCGTCAACATCGCGTCGATCGCGGGTCTGCACGGCGTCTCGGACCGCGCGGCGTACAACGCGAGCAAGCACGGGCTGATCGGCCTGACCCGCACCCTCGCCGCCGAGTGGGGCGGGCGCGGCGTGCGGGTCAACGCGGTGTGCCCCGGCTGGGTCAAGACCGAGATGGACGAGGCCGACCAGGCGTCCGGCGGCTACACCGACGAGGACATCGTCGGCCGGGTGCCGATGGGCCGCTTCGCCTCCCCGGACGACATCGCGGCGGCCGTGGCGTTCCTGGCCGATCCGGCGGCGAGCGGATTCGTCAACGGCGTGGCGCTGCCGGTAGACGGCGGATGGACGGCCGACGCGAGCTGGGACAGCCTGCGTCTGCGCAAGCGCTGAAACCCAAAGGCCGCCCATCGACTGAACGCGAGGAGGTGCGGCAGGGGTGCGGCGGGAACGCGACGATCAGGGTTCTGTCGTGGAGCTCGGGCGCGTGCGGCGCGTCGTGTCGCTCGTTCCGTCGCTCACCGAAGCCGTCGCGTCCACAGAGCCGGGATTGCTGGTCGGGGTCACGGGCTGGTGCACGCATCCGCCCGATCTGGCGGCGGAGCGAATCGGCGGGACGAAGAACCCTGATGTAGCGCGGATCGTAGCCCTCGGCCCGGATCTGGTGCTGGCCAACGAGGAGGAGAACCGCGTCCCCGACCTGGACGCACTGCGCGCGGCCGGAGTGCCGGTGTGGGTGACCGAGGTGCGCACTGTGGATCAGGCCCTGACGTCCCTCGATCGGTTGCTCACGCAAGCCTGCGTTCTGCCGCGTCCAGAATGGCTGGACCGCGCGGCGGAGGCGTGGGCCGCGGTAAAGACGGTCGATGCGGGGGAGTCGGTGAGCGCAGTGGTACCGATCTGGCGTCGGCCGTGGATGGTGCTGGGCCGCGACACGTTCGCCGGGGACGTGCTGCGGCGCCTGGGCGTGCGCCACATGTTCGACGACCATCCGCAGCGGTACCCCGCCATCGCGCTGCCGGAGCTACGCGCAGCCGGTGCGCAGCTGGTGGTGCTACCGGACGAGCCATACCGCTTCACCGCGGACGACGGGCCGGAATCGTTCCCCGGCACGCCCTGCGCACTCGTCAGCGGTCGACATCTGACGTGGTACGGACCTTCGCTCGTGCAGGCGCCGGACGTGCTGCGGCGTCAGCTGCGATCCACCGTCACCCGGTGAACGACCGCCCACCGTGACGACTACATCGGCGTCGCCGACGTGTCCAACGTCGTGCTCGCTGATCGCTATCGCACCACGCGGCTGCTCACACTCGAGCAGAGACATCTCCGCGTGCTGCGGCCGCTCTGGGGCGCGAACGCCTTCACACTGTTGCCGTTCGACGAAGATTGACCGAATCGGCGTTCATCTGCCGTCGCGCGGGATGAGGAGAAAATACTGGCGCGCCTCGCGCCGCTCCCCGTACTTCTCGACGGCCGCCCGATGGACCTGCGCGCGGGCCGGTCCCTCGTCGATGTGCTCGACGCGGTAGTCCAGCTCGGAGCCGTCGTCGGTCCACGTGACCGAGGCCTCTCTGCTGTTGAAGACGGCCGACACCAGGTCGAAGTCCCGCGTCGCGAGGAAGCGATCCTGGTCGATCCGGACGAAGCCGATCTGCCGGAAGCTCTGCGCCTGGCCGTTGGTCCGGACGTGGACGGTGCAGGTGTAGTAGTCGAGCAGCGGCATCGACTCCAGGTCGTGCCAGATCTCTTCGAAGCGCCGGTCGACCATCGAGCCGAACGGACTGGCCACCGTCGCCTCGAGCTGCGGGCTGCGCTCCGCGCGGGCGCCGACCGGGTAGAAGGAGATCAGCGCGGTCTCGTCGATCCGGTGGTACGTGACGGCCGGATCGACCTTGTACAGCTTGACCTCCAGCCTGCCCGCCGCGTCACGGGTCCGGTCGGCGAGCATCTGCGACAGCGTCGACAGGTTGCTGGCCAGGTTCTCGTCGAAGACCTCGGTCGGCACGCCGGCCTCGCCCTCGGACAGCGTCTTGCGGCGGGCGGCCGCGGCCTCCGAGTCGGGTGCGACCAGCAGGATGCGAACATGGACGTTCTTGCGCAGCGCCCTGGTCACGGCGGCGCGGAACTCGGCGGCGTGCGCCGGCTCGATCAGGAAGCTGAATGTGTCCAGGATGCAGATGTGGCTGCGGGCGGCGGCCAGCTTGGTGAAATAGGTGCCGACGTCGGGGAAGGACGAGTACTCACCCGCCGTGGCCTCCACGTGCGCCCGCAGCGCGGTGAACGATTCGACGGCCTTCTTGAAGACCGGTCCGACCAGGATCGCCATGATGCTCGTCGCGATGAACTCGCCCGCGACGGTCAGGAAGAGTTCCCGCCGGGTGAACGGCAGGGAGAGCAGAATCGCCGCGGCCAGGAGCACGGCCCAGATCAGGACCCCGAACATGATCCATTGAGTGACCGACCAACGGCTGACGAAAATGCTTAACCGGCTCCGCCCCAAGCGCCGACGCGCCACGATACCTCCCTATATCAGTGGCGATACCCCTCCCTCATCTCATGCAAGCACGAGAAGCGGAGCCGCGCCGCCGTATGCGTGACTCCGTGTTCTGCGCCGAATGCGGCGACGCCGGCGCAGCGTACGACGTGCGCCACACCGTGGCGATCTTCGCTACTGTCTCGCGTAGGCATCCGAAGAGGTGCCCTGCACATACGGGAGTAACCACATGCGAAGAAAAACGGCGGCCCGACTCGTCGCCCTGGCCGTCGGCGCGGCGACAGCGGCACTGCTGTCCGTCGCGCCGGCCGGTGCCGTCGCCGATGGAACACCCGCCTCGCCGGGGGAGTACCCGTTCGCCGTCAAGTTCACGATGACGAACATCCCGCGGCCCGACGGCTCGCACTACAACAGCGCGTGCTCGGGCGCGCTGATCTCGCCGCTCTGGGTGATCACCGCGGGGCACTGCTTCCACGATGTGAACCGCGTCCGGGTCGGCGGCCCGCCGCTCTACCCGACGACCGCGACGCTCGGCACCGTCAACCTGTCCGCCTCGCCGGGCGAGACCCGCAGCATCGTGGACGTGCGGCAGTCGGCGGTGAACGACATCGCGCTGGCGAAGCTGTCCGCGCCGATCACCGACATCGTGCCGCTCGTCGTCGACCCGATCCCGCCGCAGGTCGGTGAGCAGCTGGAACTGGCCGGCTGGGGCGCGACCACGGACGTCAACGCCACGCCGGGCACTGTGCTGAACACGGGCACCGTCGCGGTGGGCGAGGTGGACACCGACACGATCGGCGTTCACGGCGTCTACCCGTCTCCGTACACGAGCGCGTGCCTCTACGACTCGGGCGCGCCGTACTTCAAGCCGGTCGGCACGACGGCCGGAATCCTGGTGTCGGTGGAGAGCAGCGGGCCGGACTGCCCGCACGACCAGCTCGAGACCACCAGCCGCACCGACGTGATCTTCTCCTGGATCTACCAGCAGATCGCAGCGGGCTGACGTTAGCGGCTACGCGAGCAGGCGCGCCCCGGCAGCCTGCCGGGGCGCGTTTGTACTAGGTGGCGGCTCCCGGACCGTGTGGTTCGGGAGCCGCCGAGTTCTGTGTGCTATTTCAATTACTGCTTCGCGCTATCGCGCAGTACGCAGATGCGGTACCGGTCCGGTCATGGCGCCGGGGCCGCCGTAGATCGGTCCGGTGACCGCGTGCGCGGCGCCACCGGTGACCGCCAGGCCGCCGGCGGTGTACATGGCCTCGTCGAAGGACTGGCCGTTAGTGGGCGCCTTACCCACGGCGATCAGGGCGAAGGCGTTGCCGTTCAGGACGCTGGCGGAGATGTAGTCGCCGACCATGCTGCCCTGGCTGGTGCTGGCGATCTGCGACAGGCTGAAGGGCGCTGCGATGGTCTGCGCCGCGCTCCAGGTCGAACCGCCGTTGGCCGAGGAGATGTACCCGGCCCCCAGCTGGCAGGTCGAGGCCGTGCAGTTGGCGTTGGGGTAGAAGTAGTAATACAGGCCCAGCTTTGCCGTGCTACCCGAGGTGGCGCGGTCCACGCCCAGGCCCGGGATGAAGTGGTCGGCGGTGCTGGTGGTCGCGTCGATCGGGATGCGGGTGACGGCGGTCCAGGTGGTGCCGTTGGTCGAGGTGGACATGACCATGTCGTTGGACGGGCAGCCGGAGCGGAAGCGGCAGTCCTGCCAGACCACGTAGATCGTCCCGGTGGCGTCCTCCTCCGCGCTGGGCAGGCCCTCGCCGTCGCGCAGGTTGCCGTTGGCGGTGTGCGCCGTGACGGCGGAGACCTCGACGCTGGCGTTCCAGCTGGCTCCGCCGTTGGTGGAGGTGAAGGAGCGGATGTCGCTGCCGTTGTTGGAGTAGGGCACGACGACGTTGCCGTTGGGCTGCACCAGCGGCTGTCCGCCCAGGCCGGACGGGTTGTCCGCGGGATGCCGCAGCGCGGACCAGGTCACTCCGCCGTCGCTGGACACGGCCATCGACTCGGCGTTGCCTGAGGAGGTGATGTCGACCTCGATGTAGCAGTTGCCGTAGAAGGGGCTGGTGGTGGTGTCGTCGCAGGTGACCCACTGCTTGTCGTAGCCCTGGCCGTCGAAGCCGACCGCCTGTGTGGCGTTCTGCCAGGTCAGTCCGTCGGTGGAGCGGTTGACGGTGACGCCGGCGGCGTTGCCGGAGGAGTCGATCGGCAGTCCCACGATCAGCCATTCGCCGTGCTTGGCGTCGTAGACGACGGCGGCATCAGAGACCTGTGAATTGGTGCCGCCGTCGTTGACCGTGATGCCGGGCAGGTAGCCGTGGCTCCAGGTCGCACCGCCGTTTGTGGTGGTGGCCCAGCCCAGGTTCGAGGCGCCGCCGCCGAAGACCCGGCCGACCTGGAACGCCGAGACGATCGTTGAGCCGAAGACGAAGGTATCCGGCTCGACCTCGGTGGCGTGCTGGGCGTCGGTGTCGGTGTACGGGTCCGTGCTTACCTGCGTCAGGGTGATCCCGCCGGACGAGCCCACGGTCAGGCTGAACGTCGCCGTGTGGGTCGCCGAGGCCCCGGTGCCGGTGATGGTGATCGTGGAGGTGCCGGTCGGTGTGCTCGACGACGTGGTGACGGTCATCGTCGAGGAGGCGCCTGCGGTGACGGACGCCGGGTTGAAGGACGCTGACGCCCCGCTGGGCAGGCCGGAGGCCGAGAGCGCGACGGTCTGGGCGCTGCCTGAGGTGACCGCGGTGGACACGGTCGCGCTGGCGGAGTTGCCCGGGGTGACCGAAGCAGAGGTCGGGCTTACCGAAAGGGAGAAGTCGTTCGTGCTAGAGGCCGGAGTGAGCACGACGTCGTCGTACTTGGTGTAGGTCGGGTCGCCGGGATAGTTGTCGTCGTGGCTGGTGAGGGTCAGGGTGTAGTTGTGCCCTGAGGTCACGGCCCGGCTGACCTGCTTCCAGCCCGAGTTGGCGACGCAGGTCTTGGCCAGCAGGGTGACAGTGGTGTTGGAGGTGGTGTCCTTGAGAGTGGCGGTAGCCCAGTCGTACTGGACGGTGTCGGGGCAGATCACGTCGTACCAGAACGACAGCGTGCCGCCGCCGGTGGGTGCGGTGAAGGACTGCGCGATGTTGGAGGAGCCGTTGGTCGGCGAGGTGGAGCCGAGCATCGCGGCGTAGGTGCCCGAATGCGGGCCGTTGGTGGTCACGCCGGTGGCGGGGCCCGTGGCGGTCCAGCCGGACAGGTTGCCGGTTTCGAAGCCGCCGTTGGTGATGGTCGTGGCCGCCGAAGCGGGCAGAGTGCTCGCGGTCAGCGGCAGCAGCGCGAGCGCGGCGAGCGTCGCCAGCCTGCGGGCGGCGCGGGATTTCAGAGACGTGGGGAGCAAGGTGGGAATCCCTTCGTAGGGACGTGCTGGTGCCCGATGTGATTCAGGGTTCGTCCCTGCGCGGTGCTCGTGGCGGGCGCAGAGATCGGGGCGTGCTGCGGCGCCGACCGTCCGTGGCAGCGGTGGACGGGTGGCGCTGCTTGCGCAGTTTGGCAA
>NZ_DASZGI010000218.1:0-9323 GCF_035938995.1 Actinocrinis sp. | reverse complement strand
TGCTCGGTGCGCGGGTGCGCGAGCCGCCCGGACGGGGACTTGTGCTCGAAGTCCAGCAACGCGTCGAGGTCGCCCGCGTCGAGTGCGCGATGTCCCCAGTCGTCGAACTCGGCCATGATCGAGTGGACCGAGCCGTCGTGGGTCAGGGCCCGCAGATTGTGCGTGAAGAAGCCGCTGCCGACGATCAGCACGCCCTCGTCGCGCAGCGGGGCCAGCCTGCGTCCGAGTCGCATCAAGTTCTGCGGGTCGAGCGTGGGCAGGGAGATCTGCAGGACCGGGATGTCCGCAGCGCCGTACATCTCGACCAGGGGGACGTAAGCGCCGTGATCGAGACCGCGGTCTGGCACGTCCTGGACCGGGGTGTCCGCGGAGCGGAGCAGCTTGCGGACGTCCTCGGCGAGCTCGGGCGCGCCGGGCGCCTTGTATTCGACCTCGTAGTAGTGCTTCGGGAAGCCGTAGAAGTCGTAGACCAACGGCACCCTCGTCGTTGCACCGAGGGCGAGCGGGGCGTCCTCCCAGTGGGCCGAGACCATCAGGATGGACTTCGGCCGCGGCAGGTTCCGCGACCAGGACGCCAGCTGGTCCGGCCAGATCGCGTCGTCGGCGAGCGGCGGCGCGCCGTGGCTCAGGTAGATCACCGGCATGCGGCCGGGCGGCGGCGCTCCGGCAGGTTGGGCTTCGGCGCGCGCGGCGGCGTCGACCGGGGTTTCCGTGTCGTGGTCGGTCATCAGGTCCTCCGGGATCAGGCGGCGGAATCCGTCGCCGCGGAGGTGGGCAGCGCGATGGCGTGGTGGGTGTGCGTGACCTTGGCCCGCAGGTACCGCAGGTTCGCCTCGGACAGGTGCACGCCCGTGCTGATCCGCTCGGCGATCTCGACACCGAGCGCGTCGAGCTGCAGCGCCTTGTCCGGGTTGTTGCTCAGCAGCCGGATGCGCGGCGCGCCGAGCGTCGCGAGCATCTGCGCCGCCGCGGTGTAGTCCCGCTCGTCGTCGCCGTGGCCGAGCGCGCGGTTGGCGGCGTACGTGTCCAGACCCTGGTCCTGGAGCGCGTAGGCATCGAGCTTGGCGTACAGGCCGATGCCCCGGCCTTCCTGGCGCAGGTAGAGCAGGTAGCCCCCGGCCTTGGAGATCCGCTCGACGGCTTCGCGCAGCTGCGGGCCGCAGTCGCACCGCTGCGAACCGAAGACGTCGCCGGTCAGGCACTCCGAGTGCGGACGCACCAGCGGCACCTCGGCCGACTCGTAGTCACCCAGGCCGAGCGCCAGGTGCTCGCGGCCGTCGACCAGGCCGGTGAAGGTGAACACGTCGGCGACCGTCTCCCAGCCGTCCGGGAAACGCAGCGGCACCCGGACCTTGGTGCGGATCGCCGCCGGGGACACGGCCGGAGCGTCGGCGAGGGCGACGGCGGTCGCGCCGTGTGCCGGCCGCGCGGTCGCGTCGGCACCGGATCTTGGGCGTGGACCCAGGCAGCGTGCGCGCAGTCCGCCGGCGTGGGTGCCCGAAGTGGCGGGGTCGGTCATCGCCGCAGCGTACATGTCGTCCTCGTCTCCGAGTAGTTGAACCTTCAAGTTCTCGAACCCGACCCTACCCAAGGATATTTCAGCTTTCAAGGAAATTTTCCTTGGCCGGTCCGCGGTCCCCGCGCTCCCCATACCGTTCCACTGACCGTCGCCGCGGTCGCTAAGGTGCCAGTGGAGCAGATCTCAGCAGCCGCCGACGAGAGGACGCCGACGATGGCGAACCGAGCCCCGAACCCCTTCGACTTCCTGCCCGAGGCGCCGGCCTTCGAGCTGGCCAGCGACGACGTGGCCCCCGGCGGGCTGCTGCCCGAGGCCCACGTGTTCAACGGCTTCGGCTTCGAAGGCGAGAACCGCTCGCCGCACCTGCGCTGGAGCGGCGCACCGGAAGGCACCCGCAGCTACGTGGTGAACGTGGTGGACCCGGACGCTCCCACCGGCAGCGGCTTCTGGCACTGGGCCGCGGTGAACATCTCCGCGGACACCACCGAGCTTCTCACAGGGGCGGGCGAGAACGACGGCTCGCTCCCCGGCGACGCCTTCCACGTGCGCAATGACTACAGCCGGCACGGCTACGACGGACCGGCACCGGCCGCCGGACCCGTCTCGCACCGCTACATCTTCACCGTGCACGCCCTGGATGTGGAGGCCCTCGAGATCACCCCCGACACCTCCGCCGCCGCGGTGGGCTTCAACCTTTACTTCCATACCCTCGCGCGCGCCCAGTTCATCGCCGAATACGCGCGCAAGGAGTCCTGACCAGGGCGGTTGCGTCATGCGGCTGCTTAATCCGGTTGCGCGGGGTCCGCTGACCGGCGTATGTGTGTCACCCGTATGAGCGAAGAGCAACCCGCGCCCGGTGCGGCGAACCCGCCGCGCCTCGTGCGCCTCTCCAAATGGGTGTCCCTCAGGCTGCGCCACGACCCCGCCGGAATCGGCCTCGCCCTCGACCGTCAGGGCTGGGCCGAGGTGGACGAGCTGATCACCGCATCGGCCCGGCGCGGCGTCCGCTTCACCCGCGCCGACCTCGACGCCGTCGTCGCCGGCAACAACAAGCAGCGGTTCGAGTACGACGCGGCGGGTGAGCGCATCCGGGCACGTCAGGGGCACTCGGTCCCCGTCGATCTCGGATACGCCGACACCGTGCCGCCGGACGTCCTCTACCACGGGACCTCGGTCCGCGTGCTGCCCTCGATCCGGCGAGCCGGCCTGCTTCCGATGAGCCGTCACGACGTGCACCTGTCCGCGGACGTCGACACCGCGAGCAAGGTCGGCTCCCGGCACGGCCCGCCTACGGTCCTCACGGTCGACGCGGCGGGAATGGCACGCGACGGGCACACCTTCCGAGTGACCCCGAATGGCGTATGGCTGACCGCCGCGGTCCCCGCCCGCTACCTACGCGAGGATGCGGTCAGGACGCTACCGGCGTAGTCGTGTGATGTAGTGACGTGATGAGGTGACGGGCCGCCGGCTCAGCCCTCGAGGAACGACAGGCGCAGTGAGCGCACCCGGTTGTCCACGTTGCTGTCCACGATCACCACGCTCTGCCACGTGCCGAGCTGCGGCTGGCCGCCGAGCACCGGGATGGTCAGCGACGGGCTGACGAACGCCGGGAGCACGTGGTCGCGGCCGTGGCCGGGGGAGCCGTGCCGGTGGACGTACCGGTCGTCCGGGGGCAGCACCTCTTCGAGGATGGTCTCCAGGTCCTGCTCCGTGCCCGATCCGGTCTCAATCAGCGCCAGGCCGCACGTCGCGTGCGGCACGAACGCGTGCAGCAGGCCGTCGCCGCGGCCCCGGCAGGCTTCCACCGCGTGCCGGGTGACGTCCGTGACCAGCCGTCGCCCGATCTCGACCTTCACCACCGTGCTGAACATCGCCGCCGCCTAAACCTTCCCGTCCGTCGTTGTGCTCTGCGCCAATGCCTTACCAACGCTTGGACATGCTGCGGCTCACCCGCGTGCGTACCCCGCGTGGTACGTACCGCGACGCGGCCGTCAGCACCTTGTATTGCGGCCCCGGGACGCTTACCGGCAGGCCGCGCCGCAAATCGCGCAGCGCGTTCTCCACCACGTACTCGGCGTCGAGCCACATCCAGCCGGGGACCGACGTGGTCTCGATGTCCGCCCGCTGGTGGAACTCGGTGTGGGTGAACCCCGGGCACAGCGCCATCGCCCGCACCCCGGTGCCGCGCAGCTCCGCGGCCAGGCTCTCGCTGAAGGACAACGCCCACGCCTTCGCCGCGCTGTATGTGCCGCGGGGCACGAACGCTGCGACTGAGGCCACGTTGATGACCGCTCCGCGACCGCGCGCGATCATGCCCGGCAGCGCCGCGTGCGTCAGACGCATGGGCGCGAGCACGTGCACATCCAGCAGCCGCTCCTCGTCCTCGGCGCTGGTCTTCGTGAAGGCCTTGCCCAGATCGAATCCGGCGTTGTTGACCAGGAAGTCGACCGGCCGGTCGGCGTCCGCGAGCCGCGCTTCGACCGCGGCGCGCCCCTCCTCGGTCACCAGATCCGCGGGCAGTGTCTCGACCTCAGGCGCTCCCAAGCCCCGCAGCTCCTCGGCGACCGTGTCGAGCCGTTCGGGATTCCGCGCCACGAGTATCAAGTGGTAGCCGGAGCGGGCGAACGAGTCGGCGAAAGCCTTGCCGATGCCGGCGGTACCGCCGGTGATCAACGCAGTGGTCACCCCGTCAGTCTATGACGCGGCTCGGCTTGTTTCGCCAGGCCCGCGACCCCCCGGCGACAGCCGCGGCCTTCCGTGATTCGATACGGCGCCTCCTGCGGCGCCGGTGTGCGGGATACCTGTCACCCGATAGCGCCACCGCCCGCCGCGTTGCAATTCGCGTGGATACCGCTACGCTGCGCAGCAGCCTCGGCGCGGTCCGACGCCGGGCGGGAGGGGAGAAACCGTCAATGGCTGCCCGACGCGCGGCACCGTCGGACGCGATGGGCGACCGATCGCTCGCGCACCCGGCCCGCATGTACGACTACTGGCTTGGCGGGAAGGACAACTTCGCGGTCGACCGGGAACTGGCCGAACGGGTCGCCACCAACGCACCCCACATCACCCTGGCGTGCCGGGAGAACCGGGCGTTCCTCGGTCGCGCGGCCCGGTACGCCGCGGCGGTCGGGCTGCGCCAATTCGTCGACATCGGCGCCGGATTCCCGACGATGGGCAACACCAACGAGGTCGTGCACTCCGTCGCGCCCGACGCCCGCATCGTCTACGTCGACAACGACCCGGTGGTCCTCGCGCACGGGCGCGCGCTGCTCGCCGGACGCGACACGAACCGCACCCAGATGGTGGCCGGCGACCTGCGCGCGCCCGAGCGGATCGTGTCCGACCCGCAGCTGCTGAAGGAGATCGACTTCGGCGAGCCGGTCGCCGTGCTGCTGGTCGCGATCATGCACTTCGTGCGCGACTCCGAGGACCCGGCCGGGATCATCGCCCGGCTTCGCAAGTCCATGGCGCCCGGCAGCCTGCTGATCTTCTCGCACGCCACGTTCGACTACGATCTTCGTGTCCTGAACAACGCCCGGGTCTACAACGACGCGACCGCCCCCTTCATCCCGCGCACGCGAGCGCAGCTCGAGCGGCTGCTGACCGGGTTCGAACCCGTCGAGCCCGGGCTGGTGGAACTGCCGTTGTGGCGCCCGGACGGCGCGCGGCCG
This sequence comes from Actinocrinis sp., assembly GCF_035938995.1. Lineage (GTDB taxonomy): Bacteria > Actinomycetota > Actinomycetes > Streptomycetales > Catenulisporaceae > DASZGI01. The sequence continues at coordinate 4,133 of NZ_DASZGI010000218.1, read as the reverse complement.
ATCCCGGCGCAGCACATCGGCATGTACGCAGCCGTAGGCGCGTTGAGCTGACCGCCGACGGCACCGGATGCGGCCAGGCAGGGCTCTGAATCGGCGGCCGGCAAGCGTATCAACATACGACTATAGTGGCCGTTGCCCACTCTGCGATCTCAGGTATATAGTCCACGCAGAGGTTTCCGTATCCGTAGTTGTACGGTCTCACAGCGTGCACATGCAGCGCACGCACGAAGGGCGGCCATGGGTCCGACGCGCAGGGTTCACGGCGCGGCCGTCGGCCTGGGCATCGGGTATCCGGCCCCGGCGGGCGCCCGCCCTCGTCTCCCCACTGATTCGATGCATATGCGCCGCGCCCGCGGCCGGCGCTGACCTGCCCGCCCTCGCCCCTGATCCCGCTCAGCGGGCGCGCCGCAGCGTCGCGGCACCGCAGGACGCGCCCTCCGCCCGCACCATCCGACGAACGCGAGACACCGCGCGCCATCCCGGCGCCGCGTCCACTCGAGACGGCGAGCCGAGGGGGGACCGCCGCTCCGCCGCATAGGAGGCCGACCGTGTCCAACCCCGCGCTCAAGGCCACGGACGGGGGCCGCGGTACGAGCGCCATTGCCGAGGCCCCGATAGGCCGGCGCGAGCTGCTGAACCGGGCTCGCGAAGAGTTGCGGGGCGGCCCCGGGGTGCTGTTCTTCGGACCGGCCGGTATCGGCAAGTCGCGGCTGCTGGCCGCGCTCGCCGCGGAGGCCGCGGCGGCGGGCGCGACTGTGCTGCGGGCCGCACCCGCCGAGGCCGAGTTGCGTCTGCCGTTCGTCTGCCTCATCGACCTGCTCGGACCGGTGCCCGACGCCGTCATCGCCCGTCTGCCCTCGGGCCTGGGCACCGCGCTTCGCGCGGCCCTGATGCGCGGGGAGGTCCCGCACACCGACCAGGACCGGCTCAAGGTACAGCTTGCGTTCCTGCACCTCATGCGGGAGCTGGCCGTGCGCAACCCGGTATGGCTCGTGCTTGACGACCTGCAGTGGGTGGACCGGCCGACCGCGCAGGTGCTCGGGTTCGTGGCCCGGCGCACCGCGGATCTTCCGGTGCGAGTGCTCGCCGCCGAGCGGGCCACCGACCGGGGCGGTCCCACCTGCGCCGACCTCGTGCCGCCGGGCACCGTGGAGTTCGCGGTCGCCCCGCTGTCCCTGCCGGACCTGTCCGCCGTGCTCGAGCGCTATACCGGGGCCAAGCCGACGCCTGCCGTGGCGCGTCGGATCCATCGCGTCTCCGGCGGCAACCCCTTCTACGCCCTCGAACTCGCGCGCGCACTGCCCCCGGACGGCGCCGCGCTCGCGCCGGGGGAGCTGATCCCGATCCCGTCACGGCTGCGCGACGTCCTGCTGCGCCGGCTGCGCGAGCTCGAGGAGCCGACCCGCGGCGTGCTGCTGCTCGCGGCCACCGCCGACCGGCCCACCCTCGCCCTCGTCGCGCAGGCCGCCGCAGCCGAGGGCGAAGACAACGGGCAGCACCTGGCGACGGCGGAACGGCTCGGGGTGGTCCGGGTCGAGCCGGACGGCCTGATCCGCTTCGAACATCCGCTGGTGCGCGCCGCGATCTACGCCGACGCCCCGTCCCGGGCCCGCCGCGCCGCGCACGCCCAACTCGCCGACCTGGTGGGCGAACCGGTCGAACGAGCCAGACATCTGGCACTCGCCCTGCCCAGCGAGAGCGAGCAAGTGGCCGCCACCCTCGAGGCGGCCGCGGCCTCCGCGCGTCGCCGCGGTGCTCCGGCCACGGCGGCGGAACTCGCCGCGCTCGCCGCCCAGCGCACCCCGGCGCGCGGGCCGATGGAAGGGGACGGACAAGGCCCCGGACGCGGAGCGGCCCGGCGCACCGAACGGCTGCTGGCCGCCGCCGAGTACGCGTTGGACGCGGGCCTGCGCGACGACTCGCGCCGCCTGGCGCAACAAGTGTTGACGCAGAGCGCTGATCCCACCCATCGGACCGAGGCCCGGATCCTGCTGCTGCGCTGCTCCGGACAGTCGATGGGGGAAGGCGGGGCGATGATCGCCCGCGGACTGGCCGAGGTGGCCGGCAACGAACTGCTGGAGGCGTGGCTGTGGTGCTGGTCGGCCAGCGTCGAACTGCACAGCGGACGGGTGAGCGTGGCCGAAGTGCACGCGCGCGAGGCGGCGCGACTGGCCCGGCGGGCCGGGGACGCCGAGGTGGAGATAGTCGCGCTGACGCGCCTGGCCCACTGCCACGCGCTGACCGGTGACTCGGCCGGACAGTCCGTGCTGCGCCGCGCCTTCGAACTGGCCGAGCGGTGGGCGCCGGACGGTGGGCCGGAGAGCGAGGAGTCGCGGCTGCGGACCCTGTGGGAGCCGATACGGCGCCAGGCGATCCTCGACATGCATGCCGACCGGCTCGACGCCGCGCAGGAGCGGCTGGCGACGCTCACGGAACGGTCGGCGGACGCGATCGGGGTCGAGGACCTGTGCACGATCCTGATCACCCAGACCGACGTACGGGTGCGCGCGGGGCGGTGCCGGGAGGCGATGCACAGCGCGCACCGGGCGTTGCGGCTGATGGAGGATCTGGGGGAGAGCCCGGCGCCGGTGCTGTTCGCCGCGGCGCTGGCCGAGTCGGCGGGAGGCTCGGCGGCGCAGGCGCTGCGCTATGCCGAGCGGGGCGTGCGCTGCGGCCGCGTCGACGGGGACAAGCACGGCCTCATCAGGACACTGACGGTGCTGGGCAAGGCGCGGCTGCTTGCGGACGACCCGGCCGGAGCGGTCGAGGTGCTGCGCGAGGCCGGACGGTTGGAGCAGGCGGCGGGGATCACCGATCCGGCGTCCGGGAACTGGCACGCCGACCTGGCCGAGGCGCTGGTCGCGGTCGGAGAGCACGAGGAAGCCGCGCGCTTTGTCGCGTCGGTCGGGTCGCGGGCTCGCATGCTGGGACGGTGTGCGGTGGGCACAGCCCTGGACCGCGCGGACGCGCTGCGGCTCGCGGCGATCGGCCGGCTCGGAGAGGCGGCGGCGCTGCTGCGATCGGCTGCGGAGCGGCAGACCGACACCCCGCTCGAGCGGGTACGGACCCTGATCGCACTGGCGCAGGTCGAGCGGCGACGCAGACATCCGGGCTCCGCCCGTGACGCGGTGGCTGAAGCACACCGGCTCGCGGTGGAGACGGGCGCGGCGCCGTGGGTGGAGAAGGCCGAGCGGGAGCGCGAGAGGCTGGGCGAACCGCTGATGCGGGCCGGGCGGCCGGGAATGAGGCTCCTGACAGGAGCCGAGCTGCGCTGCGCAGAACTGGCCGCGTCCGGGGCGACGAACCGGGAGATCGCCACGGCGCTGTTCGTGAGCGTGAAGACGGTGGAGGCGACGCTCTCGCGCAGCTACCGGAAGCTCGGCGTGCGCTCGCGCACCCAACTGGCGCGGATCCTGGCCGACCCGGCGCAGCCGGCGGCAGGCGCGGCGGGTACCGGTGCGGGCAGTGGCGGGGAGGGCGGCGCGGGCACCGGACTCGCGGTGCGATTGCGGGCCAGTTGAGCCGCGAGCGACGCGCGCTCCGGCGCCCGGCCGGGCCGGGTATCTGCCGGTGTCTCACGAAATCCGCCGACTGCGCCGGGGCACAAGGGTTTTCCCGCTTATCGCAGGGGTCTGGTGGATCTAGTTTGTGCGGTGGACGGGCGCGTTCCCGTCCCGGATCGTCCGGCGTTCATCGCGAGGAGAAACCTCGTCGGCCGGCTCGGCCGAACTCCTCATCACCGGCATGCGCCCCGGAGCCGGCGGCTGTCGCTGAGCAGGGCCATGCAGCCCACCACGGGCCCCGGGACCGACAAGGTCCCGGGGCCGCGTGCGATGGCAGCGTTGTCCGGGAGCGACTCTAGTGCCGGTATAGGTGGTGCCGAGACGCTATGGGTCACCCATGTACCGGGCATTACCGTTGGGCTCTGATAGCCGCGCTACACGCTAACGCCGCACGCCGCGCGAGGAGGACTACGTCATGGCCGCCATCACTAAGGTTTTGATTGCTAATCGGGGTGAGATCGCGGTGCGGGTGGCGCGGGCGTGCCGGGATGCGGGGGTGGGCAGTGTGGCGGTGTATGCGGAGTCGGATCGGGATGCGGTGCATGTGCGGGCGGCGGATGAGGCGTTCGC
>NZ_DASZGI010000217.1:0-23785 GCF_035938995.1 Actinocrinis sp. | reverse complement strand
CCAAGGTGACCGGGAAGGCGGGCCAGGACGCCTCGGCCCGGCTGTGCGTGCAGAACGAGGCCACCCAGGCCCTCGGGCCATGCCGGACGGTCTCCGTCAAGATCGCCTGACAGCAGGCCCGGCCTGCCAATCGTTCCGCTCTTCCTCGTAAGCGATGGATGCCGACATCACGACGACAACGGCAGCTCGGACCACTTCCCGGCCGGTAATCCGTGGCAGCGGTGGCATGGTCCCAACCGTGGGCATCTCCTCTGACAGCTCGGTGGCCAGTGGAGCCGGTGTGGGGACCGGTGATTGCGAGCTTAGCTAGAGTTGGCTGTCGTGCGGCTTGTCATTGCCAGGTGCAGCGTGGACTACGTGGGGCGGCTGAGCGCGCACCTGCCGATGGCCACCCGGCTACTCATCGTCAAGGCAGATGGCTCGGTGCTCGTCCATTCCGATGGCGGTTCCTACAAGCCGCTCAACTGGATGTCGCCGCCGTGCCGGCTGGAGGAGTCACCGGGCACCTGGCGCGTGGTGAGCAAGGGCGGCGAGGAGTTGCGCATCACGCTGGAAGAGGTGCTGCACGATTCCAGCCATGAACTCGGCGTCGACCCCGGGCTGCGGAAGGACGGCGTCGAGGCGCACCTGCAGGAGTTGCTCGCGGCGCAGGTGCAACTGCTCGGCGATGGCTGGCGGCTGGTCCGCAGGGAGTACCCGACGGCGATCGGCCCGGTGGACCTCATGTGCCGGGACGAGGGCTCGGCGGCCGTGGCCGTGGAGATCAAGCGGCGCGGCGACATTGATGGCGTTGAGCAGTTGACGCGTTACCTCGAACTGCTCAACCGGGATCCGGCGCTGTCTCCGGTGCGCGGCGTGTTCGCCGCCCAGGAGATAAGGCCCCAGGCGCGGGTGCTCGCCGAGGACCGGGGCATCCGGTGCGTGACCCTGGACTACGACTCGATGCGCGGCGCCGTGGACGACTCGCTGCGGCTGTTCTGACTTACCGGGGCCGGTGAGGCCGACACGACGGCCCCGATTAAGGACTGTGACCCGAATTGTCCGCACTGAGGCGACCTACTTGGTTACGATGCGCTGATATGAGTGCTGACCAGGACTCAGGCTCGGCCCTTCCGGTCCGGACCTCCCGATACCGCCGGCGCGGGCGGCATTCCAGCCCGCACCAGCTATCGCTGCCCTCCGACAGCCCCGCGCTGGTGATCGCCGTCCCCGGGTCGGCCAGGCCGGAGAGCGAAGAGATCGCGGAGAGGGTCGCCGACATGGCCGCCGCCTCGTGCCACGGCGCCGAGATACGGATCGGGTTCCTGCGCGGCGGCCGGGACCACCTGGAAGAGGTCCTCAGCGACCTGGTCAGCCAGGACGGCAGTCCGGCCGGCGTGGTGGTCCCGCTGTTGCCGTTCCCGAACGCCGAAGCAGACCAGGCCATCTCCGATGCGGTCGCGATGGCCGAGGCGCCCCTCCTCATCGCCGACCATCTGGGCCCGCACCCACTGCTCGCCGAGGCGCTGCACACGCGGCTGGCCGATGTCGGCCTGGCCCGGGCCGCCCGGGTAGGCCGGATCAGCATCGTGACCGCGGCCGACGGGGTGATCGTGGGGGCTGTCGGCGACGAGGAAGCGGTCCAGGCGGCCGAGGTGGTGGCCGTGCTGCTCGCGTCCCGCCTCACCACGCCCGTGGCCGCCGCGTCGCTCACCGACCCCGACAGCATCAAGGACGCCGCAGCCCGGCTGCGGCAAGCGGTCCCGCGCGTCGCCCTCGCACCTTGCATGGTCGGGCCGGAACTCACCTCGGGGACGCTGGAGGCCATCGCCGCCCTGACCAGCATCGACTTCGCCCCGCCGCTGGGCAGCCACCCCGCAGTGGGCAAGCTCGTCGCGATCCGCTACGGCGCCGCCCTGGCGGACCCGCAGGTGGCGGCCATGGTGGCGCGGGCCAAGGCCCAGACCACGGCGGCGCGGGCCAAGGCCCAGACCACGGCGGCGCGGGCCAAATCCCAGACCACGGCGGCGCCGGCTCAGCCTGCCCCCAACGGTGAGGCACCGCACGCACCCGAGCCGCCCAGCGGCGACGGCGAGCCGGAACCGGCGCCGCCCGCAGGCACGACCGCGCAGTAGCCGGCCGAAGCCATCGCGCCTCCCCCCGCCAAGCCCTGATGTGATCCACGTCACGAGGAATCCCGGGCATAGCCGGTTACCTCATCCGGTTGCCAATTATCGGATTCCGGAAAATGATCTGGAAACCGACGAGCCGTCCCGGCCGTTTCCTTAAGCGGCTGCCTCGACCCGCCGTAATGGACACGGCCGGCGCCGTGACAGAAACGGCGCCAAGGAGGTACTCGTCATGAAGCTCAGTTCCCGGTTCGCGCTTGACATCCTCTTCGTCCTCGCGGGCGCGTTCCTCACTGTCACGGCGATGTCGTTCACCGCACCGGTCGCCGGGTGGATCGCGTTCGGCGTGTTCACCGGGCTCGCGGTGCTGGCCCTGGCCACCTCGGTCTTCGCGCGCCGTACCAGCCAGCGGATCGGCCACGCGGTGATCGGCCTGGTCGCACTGTGGTCCCTGGTCGCGGCCCTGGTCTTCTCCGGGCCCGTGCTGACCTGGCTGATCTTCGCCGACGCGATCGCGCTGGCCGTGGCCGCCATCGCAGACCTGACCGCGCACGAGATCGCCGAGGAGCACGTCGTGCACCGCCTCGAGGTGACGCAGGCGACCGGCGCGGCCGCCTGAGCAGGCCACCAGGCAGGTAAAGCGGAGGACCGGGCACAATGCCCGGTCCTTCCGCCTTATCCCGTGCGCATTTCCGCGCGGCGATCACCGGATTACATTTGACCTTGCCACGAAGGGAAGGGCGACCCTGAGCATGCGCGGCAGCGGGCACCGGGCCAGGCAGGCCCGTAGCCCGGAGCCGCGAGGGAAGCAGTTCGCGAGGAGAGGAGCGTTTCGGAGTGACATTCCGTGCCGTGGTCTTCGATATTGGCGGCGTACTGCAAATCACTCCGCCGCTGGGCACGGTCGAAAGGTGGGAGGACCGGCTCGCCTGGCCCGGGGCGTTCTGGCCGCCCACCGGGTTCGCCATGATCATCGCCAATCGCGGAGCGCGGGCGGGGCGGTCAGCGTAACGGGGCCGGCGCCAGCAGGCCGAAGCCGGCGGCCACGCGGCGCCAGGCGGCCAGCGCGGTGTCGATGCCGCCCGCGTCCACGTCCGGGTGGGTGAGCATCCGGATCTTGCCCGCGACGATCGTCACCAGGACGCCCTCCTCCGCCAGGCTGGCCGCCCAGGAAACCAGCGGGTGCCCCGTGCCCGCCACGTCCACGAACACGATGTTGGTCTGCACCCCGTCCAGGTCGATGTGCGCGGGCAGGATCGCGGCGATCCCCTCGGCCAGCTTGCGGGCGTTCGCGTGGTCCTCGGCCAGCCGGCCCGGCCCCTCGGCCAGGGCGATCAGCCCGGCCGCCGCCATGATCCCGGCCTGCCGCCACCCCGCGCCGAACAGGATTTTCAGCCGCCGCGCCTCCTCGATGAACTCCACGTCCCCGGCCAGCACCGAGCCGATCGGCGCGCCGAGCCCCTTGGACAGGCAGAACATCATCGCGCTGGCCTGTGCCGCGTACCGCGACACCGGCACCCCGGCCACCGTGCACGCGTTGAAGATGCGCGCGCCGTCCAGGTAGAGCGGCACGCCCCGGCCCGCACATACCGCCGCGATCTCCGCCAGGGCGCCGGGCGGCATCACGGTGCCGCCGCCGACCTGGTGGGTGTTCTCCACGGTGACCAGGTCCACGACGGCGACGTCGTAGGGAATGGGCTCCAGGGCGGCCGCCACGTCGGCGGCGGCCAGCAGGCTATGCGAGCGGCCCGCGACGGTGCGGAACGTGACGCCGGACAGCACCGCCGACGAGACCAGCTCGTGCGTGCCGACGTGCGCGCTCTCCTCGCACACGACGACGTGACCGGAGCGGGCGAACACGTGCAGGGCGATCTGGTTGCACAGCGTGCCGGTGGGCAGGTACAGCGCGGCCTGCTTGCCGGTCAGCGCGGCGGCCTGCTCCTGCAGCCGGATGACCGTCGGATCATCGCCGAACAGGTCATCGCCCACCTCGGCGTCGGCCATCGCGCGGCGCATCGCCGCCGAAGGCCCGCTCACCGTGTCCGAGCGAAGGTCCATCACGCCGCTGTCCGCCATGCCTCATCCCTTCCGCGTCCGGCGGCCACGGGCGGCTTCGCGCGGGCCGCGCGGCGAGCCGGCCGTGGTCCTCAAGCAGGGGCGCCCGGGCCCTGCTCGCTGAGGACCGCGGCGTTGACGGCGCGGGCCTCCGCGGCCAGGCCGGGGATCTCCACCACGCTAACGCCTGCCTCGCGGAGCAGTCCGGCCCCTCCCCCGGCGGCGAACACCGGCGGCTCCAGCCAGGCGATCACCACGCGGCGCAGGCCGGCCTCGATGATGAGTTCCGCGCACGGGGTGGGCCGGGAGGCCCGGACCCGGCACGGTTCCAGGGAACTGTAGAGGGTGGCGCCGGGCAGCCGGGCGTCGGCCGGGTCGAGCTTGGCCAGCGCCGCCTCCTCCGCGTGGCTGTGCGGGCTGGTCTCCCGCGAGTAGCCGGTGGCCAGGACCGCGCCGTCGGCCGCCACGACGACCGCGCCGACCGCGAACGCCGAGAGCGACGGCGGGCAGCGGCGCGACAGCTCGATCGCCTGCGCGAGCCACGCCCGGTCCGCCCCGGTCACCTCCGCCCCGGCACCCGGCGTGCCCGTTCCCGGCGCGCCCGGCGCCGGCGCGTCCGCGTCCCGCGCGCCAGGTCCCGCCGGCTCGCCACGGATCCCGGTCACCGCTGCGTCCCGCGCGCCACGTTCGGATCTCCCGGCCGCCCGCGCCGCCGGGCCGTCCCCGCCCAGGAGGTATCGCAGCAATACGACATCGTCGAGCTGGCGTACCTCCGCCAGGTGCATCGGCCGTCCGGGGTCATGCGGATACACGGCGGGCCCGGCGAACCGTGGCGCCGCCACCGCGCCCACGAAGAACGGCGCCACCGTGAGGGCCAGCTCGTCCACGAGGCCACCGGTGAGGAACTCGCGGCCCAGCCGCGCCCCGCCCTCGACCAGCAGCCGGTGCACGCCACGGCGGGACAGGTCGGCGAGGATCGCCCCGAGCCCCATCGGCGGCGGGACGGCGATGACCGGCGCCAGCTCGTTCAGCCGGTCCTGAAGCTTGGGCGCCTGCGCCGCAGCGCAGTAGACAACAGGACCGGCGCCGCCGGTGCCGGCGAAGAACCGGGCTCCCGGATCCAGGTCGCCGCTGGCGGTGAGGGTCACCCTGGCCGGGTTCTCGGGAAGGCCACGGCCCACCCGGCTGGCCCGGCGGCCCGCGGACCGGATCACCAGGCGCGGGTTGTCGCGGCGGATCGTGCCCGCGCCGACCATGATCGCGTCCGCCTCGGACCGTTCGGCGTCGACCCGGTCGAGGTCGGCGTGACCGGACAGGACCAGCCGCTGCGGCCCCGGCGCATCCAGGCAGCCATCCACGGACATTGCGCAGCTCAGCAGCACATATGGCCGTTCGGGCGGCTGCGGTGGCTCGGTGTGCACGGTAGCCCAGTCAACCAGATCGCGGCCGTCGCGCCGGTGAGGCTGAGCGTCAGTATCTGAGCAGGTGCCGGCGATGATTTACTAGCGCGTAACAGGCGCCGCACGGCGGCCCGGGCGAGGTGTGAGGACCGATGGACACGCTGCAGGCAGGACAGACCAGTGCCCCGGAGACCTTCAATTCGGTCAACCCGGCGAACTCCGAGGTCATTGCCACCTTCCCGGTGTTCGGCCAGGCCGAGGTGAACGCCACCGTGGAGCGGGCGCGTGAGGCCGCGGCCTGGTGGGCCGGCCTGGACTGGAAGGAGCGCCAGGCCCGCCTGCTCGCCTGGAAGTCGCACCTGACCCGGTACATCGGGCGGCTCGCCGAACTCGTGCACACCGAGACCGGCAAGCCGCTGGACGACGCCAAGCTGGAGATCGTCCTGGCGATCGTGCACATCGACTGGGCGGCCAAGAATGCCCGCCGGGTGCTGGGCCCGCACCGGGTGCGCAGCGGGCTCACCGCGCTGAACCAGGCCTCCTACGTCGAATACAAGCCGCTCGGCGTGATCGGCGTGATCGGCCCGTGGAACTACCCGGTGTTCACCCCGATGGGCTCGATCGGCTACGCCCTCGCGGCCGGCAACGCGGTGGTGTTCAAGCCGAGCGAGTTCACCCCGGCGGTGGGCGGCTGGCTGGTCAGCTCGTTCGCCGAGATCGTGCCGGAGAAGCCGGTGCTGCAACTGATCACCGGGGCGGGCACGACCGGCGAGGCGCTCGCCCTGAGCCCGGTCGGCAAGATCGCCTTCACCGGGTCGAGCCCGACGGCCCGCAAGGTGATGGCCGCGTGCGCGCAGAATCTGACGCCCATGATCGCCGAGTGCGGCGGCAAGGACGCGCTGCTGGTAGGCCCGGACGCGAACCTGGACGCGGCCGCCGACGCCGCCGCGTGGGGCGCGGTGTCCAACGCCGGGCAGACCTGCGTCGGGGTGGAGCGCGTTTACGTCGTGGACGAGGTCTATCACTCGTTCCTGGAGAAGCTGTCGGAGCGGATGGCCGCGGTGCGCGCCGGTGACGACCGGGAGGCCGGCTACGGGCCGATGACCATGCCGGCGCAGCTTGACGTGGTGGAGGACCACATCGCCGACGCCCTGGCCCGCGGCGGCCGGGCGGTGATCGGCGGGATGCAGAGCATCCGCCGGCCGTACGTCGACCCGGTGCTGCTGGCCGACGTGCCGGAGCAGAGCATGGCGGTCCAGGAGGAGACGTTCGGGCCCACGATCACCGTGACCAAGGTGAGCGACCTGAACGAGGCGGTGGAACTGGCGAACGCGAGCAGGTTCGCGCTCGGTTCCGCCGTGTTCGCCGGGAACGCCAAGAAGGCGATGGCGGCCGCCCGAGCCCTGCGCAGCGGCATGACGTCCATCAACTCGGTGATCGCGTATGCGACCGTGCCGTCGCTGCCGTTCGGCGGGGTCGGCGACTCCGGTTTCGGCCGCATCCACGGCGCGGACGGCCTACGGGAGTTCACCCGGGCCAAGTCGATCACCCGGCAGCGGATGAAGCCGCCGCTGAACCTGACCACGCTGGGGCGCAGCGACAAGGACATGACGCGGCTGCTGTCGCTCACCACCCTGCTGCACGGCAAGCGCTACCGCTGAGGGCCCCGCTCCCCTGCAGGGCCCCCGGCTTCCGGCTGCTTCCAGCTGTCCGCGTAACCCGGTGGCATGAGCCTGCCACCAGCCGATGTAGCGAGCATTAAGCCTCGGTTATCCCGCTGCGCCCTTGTCGCGCTGCCCGCCGTCAGGACAGCTCGGCGGGCATGGGCTCGCTCTCCAGCGCCGGGTCGGCGGGCTCCAGCGGCGCCCGGCCGATGATCAGGTCCGCGGCGCGCTCGGCGATGGCGATCGTGGGGGCGTTGGTGTTGCCCCGCGGCACGGCGGGCATCACCGACGCGTCCACGACGCGCAGGCCCTCCACACCGCGCACCCGCAGTTCCGGGTCCACCACGCTGGTGATCTTGGCGACGGCCAGCCGGGAGTCGCCGCCCATCGCACAGGTCCCGACCGGGTGGTACAGGGTGCCCAGGTCACGCCGGATCCAGTCGCGCACCTCGGCGTCGGTGTGCACGCCGGGGCCCGGGGCCAGTTCTTCGCTGCAGACCTTGGCCAGCGGGCTCGCCACCGCGAACTCGCGGGCCATCCGGACGCCTTCCACCATCGGGGCGATGTCCATGCTGTCCGAGAGGTAGGCCGGGTCGATGGCGGGCTTGTGCCGCGGGTCGGCGCTGCGCAGCCAGATCCGGCCCCGGCTGCCGACATCGACCAGCGTGATCAGCAGCGTGAACGCCCGGGTGTTCGGGTCGGCCAGGCCCTGGTTCAGGAACGGGGTGGGCAGTGCGTGCCACTGCAGGTCCGGCGCGGGCAGGGAGGGCCGGGTCCGGCTGAACCCGCCGGACTCGGCGACGTTGGAGGTGAGCGGGCCGGAGTGGCGCAACTGCCAGCGGAACAGGTTCTTCGGGCCGGCCTTCTCCCACAGCGCGGGCACCTTCGGGGTCCGCCACATGGCGGGCACGACCGGGTGGTCGGACAGGTTCGCGCCCACGCCGGGACTGTCTACGACCACGGTGATGCCGACGTCACGCAGGTGATCGGCGGGGCCGATGCCGGACAGCATGAGCAGTTGCGGGCTGCCGATGGCGCCGCCGCACAGGACGACCTCACCCTGGGCGTATGCGGTTTCCTCGGCTCCGCGCTGCAGATACCGCACCCCTGCGGCACGGCCGCCTTCCACCACGACCTTGGTGGCGCGCGCGTCGGTCAGCACCTCGAGGTTGGGGCGCGCCATGGCGGGCCGCAGGTAGGCGTCCGCGGCCGAGCACCGGCGCCCATCCTTCTGGGTGACCTGGTAGAAGCCGCTCCCGTCCTGCTGCTTGCCGTTGAAGTCGTCGTTGGCGGGCAGCCCGCACTCCCGGGCGGCGGCGACGAACGTCTTGGTCAGCGCCGACTGGAAGGCCAGGTCGGAGACGGACAGCGGCCCGGTCCCGCCGTGGTAGGCGTCGGCGCCGCGGGAGTTGCTCTCGGCCCGGCGGAAGTACGGCATCAGGTCGGAGTAGCCCCAGCCGCTGCACCCGTACTCGTCCCGCCAGGTGTCGTAGTCGTACCGGTTGCCCCGGATGTAGATCATGGCGTTCATCGACGAGGACCCGCCGAGCATGCGCCCGCGGGGCCAGTAGATTTCCCGCCCGGCCGCCCGTTCCTGGGGGACGGTGCGGAAGTCCCAGTCGTAGGTGCTCTGGAACAGCAGGTTCAGTGCCGCCGGGATGTGAATCTCGTCGGCCTCGTCCGGGGGGCCTGCCTCGAGCAGCAGGACCCGCGTCGAGGGGTTCTCGGTGAGGCGGAGCGCCAGGACACATCCCGCGCTACCGGCACCAACGATGACATAGTCGTACACAGCCACCTCATGACCGCAGAACGCGTGCGTAAGGGACAACCCTAACCTGCGCGCCCGGCATCTCGCCGGGCCCTCCCCGGCCGGGCCGCGGTGATCTGCCGAGAGCAGCGCAACGATAACCCCCAGGGCATGGTGCGTGCCACACGGTCAGCACGGAGGTGGCCGCGGGCTCCCCCTCCGGGCCTTCCGCGCAGAGACATGGGTGAGCCCCCGGCCGCCTTTGCGGCCGGGGGCTCACCCCTCCGGCCTGCCTGCCACCGCTCGCTCCGGCGGGCCCCCGAGATCCGCCGGGTGGATGGCCAGCAGGGTTAGGTCCTTACGCTGAGTCAGTCGTGACTCTTCGCATTTATACGATGCCACATCGTTGTCAGGATGTGAATACCCAGGTCAGACGATTGATCACATTGACCCTGGGTGGGCAGATCCGGGCCATACGGCGTCCGGCCTGCCCCAAACAACGTCCCGCCCGCTACGGTGAGTCCATGCCAGCAGACGGTATGGACGCCCGCGACAAGCCCGTGGTGCTCTCCCGCATCTACACCAGGACTGGTGATGGCGGGACCACAGCGCTCGGGGACGGCAGCCGCGTGGGCAAGGGTGACCCGCGGCTGGCCGCCTACGCCGACGTGGACGAGGCCAACTGCGCGATCGGCACCGCGCTCGCGCTCGGCCAGCTGGACGCGGGCATCGTGACGCTGCTGACCCGGATCCAGAACGAGCTGTTCGATGTCGGCGCGGACCTGTGCAATCCGGTCGTCAGCGAGCCGGCGTACCCGCCGCTGCGGGTGGACGACCGTTATGTGAGCGACCTGGAACGGGCCTGCGACCAGTACAACGAGGGCCTGCCCACGCTGCGCAGCTTCCTGCTGCCCGGGGGCACGCCGGGGGCGGCACTGCTGCACACGGCCCGGACGGTGGTGCGCCGGGCGGAGCGCAGCGCGTGGGCGGCCCTGGAGGCCTACGGGGACTCGATGAACCCGCTCACCGCGCGGTACCTTAACCGGCTCTCCGACCTGCTGTTCATCCTCGCCCGGGCGGCCAACGGCAGCCGCGGCGACGTGCTGTGGAAGCCTGGCGGCGAGCGCTGAGGCGCGCTTGCTGAGCGCTGGATCGCGATCGCGGAGCGCGGGGCCGCCGCGGGCCGGGCCGGCTCAGCCGTAGGCGCCGGGCGGGGCGGATTCGAGCCAGGCCAGGAAGCCAGTCAGCGCGTCCTCGCGCATGGCCAGGTCCACGGTCTGCGGCACCTCACCGGCGGTGCAGGACATCACGACCATCCCCTGTCCGAGCAGCGTGGCCTCGGCCGGGTAGGCCTCCCGCCGGGACTCGACCGACAGGGTCCGCCGGGCCAGCACCTCTTCCGGGGTGAGCAGCACGCCGACGGCGTCGTACCAGCGCAGTTCCGCCGCCCCGTAGGCGGCGACGCCAAGCCGCCAGGAGGCGCCCGGCCGGCGCAGGCCGCACTCCACTGTCCCGCCGCCGCGGTCGAGCAACATCCGCCGGATGGCCAGGCCGGTCGCGCCGAGCACGATGATGACCAGGAACGCGGCGAAGATCCAGGCCGCGTCGAGCGCAATCGCTGTGCTCATCCCCGGCCCGGCTGGCACCCGTCAGGACTGGTCGCCAGCGGCCCGCAGCACGGCGCGGGAGTATCTCACCTCAAGGGGCTCCGGCTCGCCCGGTGGCTGCTGCCCGGCCTCGGACAGCGCGGCGTCCAGCCGGGCTCGCGCGGCGGAGACCTCTACCCGGGAGCCGAGTTCCGCCTCGCGTACCAGGATCGAGATCCGGTCGTCCGCGACGGACAGGAAGCCGCTGCTTACTGCCGCGCGCAGCTCTCCCCGGTCCCCGGCCGCGCCGTCCTCGACGTCCAGGATCCGGACCAGGCTGGCATCGGCGAGGATCCCGACCACGGGCGGGTGCCCGGTGAGGATGCCCAGGTCGCCATCGAGGGTCTTGGCGATCACCATGCGGGCCATCCCGGACCAGATCTCGCCGTCCGGGGCCACCAGGGCCACTCGTACCGTCACGTCGCCGGCCCGCCCGCCGCTTCGAGCGCGCTCATTTCATGGCCTCCCTCGCGGGCGCTTCGCTGGCTTTGGGAGGCATGTCCTCGCCGCCGGGACACCACAACGGCGCCTGGGGCGCCTTATGCGGCGTTCGGCCCGGTGGCTGCGGCGTGACACGGCCTGAGGTCAGCAGAGGGTGTCTCATTGCCGCTCCAGCTCCGCGGCCTTGCGCTCCACGTCCTCGATCCCGCCGCACATGAAGAACGCCTGCTCGGGGATGTTGTCATACTTGCCCTCGGTGAGCGCCTTGAACGATGCCACCGTCTCCGACAGTGACACGAACACGCCCGGCTGGCCGGTGAACTGCTCCGCCACGAACATCGGGTGCGACAGGAAGCGCTCGATCCGCCGGGCCCGCTTGACCGTGACCTGGTCCTCTTCGGACAGCTCGTCGATGCCCAGGATGGCGATGATGTCCTGGAGCTCCTTGTACCGCTGCAGGATCCGCTGTACCTCCCGGGCGACGTCGTAATGCTCGTCCCCCACGTACTTGGCGTCCAGGATGCGGGAGGTGGAGTCGAGCGGGTCGACCGCCGGGAAGATGCCCTTCTCGGTGATCGCCCGGGACAGCACCGTGGTCGCGTCCAGGTGGGCGAAGGTGGTGTGCGGGGCGGGGTCGGTGATGTCGTCGGCGGGAACGTAGATCGCCTGCATGGAGGTGATCGAGTGCCCCCGGGTGGAGGTGATCCGCTCCTGAAGCTGGCCCATCTCGTCGGCGAGCGTGGGCTGGTACCCCACCGCCGAGGGCATCCGCCCCAGCAGGGTGGACACCTCGGAGCCGGCCTGGGTGAACCGGAAGATGTTGTCGATGAACAGCAGTACGTCCTGCTTCTGGACGTCCCGGAAGTACTCGGCCATCGTCAGCGCGGAGAGGGCGACCCGCAGACGGGTGCCCGGCGGCTCGTCCATCTGGCCGTAGACCAGCGCGGTCTTCTCGATGACGCCGGTCTCGGTCATCTCCGCGATCAGGTCGTTGCCCTCGCGGGTGCGCTCGCCGACGCCGGCGAACACCGACACGCCGCCGAAGTTCTCCGCGACCCGGTAGATCAGCTCCTGGATGAGCACCGTCTTGCCCACGCCCGCGCCGCCGAACAGGCCGATCTTGCCGCCGTTGACGTACGGGGTGAGCAGGTCGATGACCTTGATGCCGGTAGTGAACATCTCGGTCTTCGAGTCCAGCTGGTCGAAGCTCGGCGCCTTGCGGTGGATGCCCCAGCGCTCGCCGGCCTCGAAGGTCTCGCCCTCCTTGAGGTTGAGCACGTCGCCGGTCACGTTGAACACGTGGCCCAGGGTGACATTGCCCACCGGCACGTTGATCGGGCCGCCGGTGTCCTTCACCTCGGAGCCGCGCACCAGGCCGTCGGTGGGCTTCATCGCGATCGCGCGGACCATGTTGTCGCCGATGTGCTGGGCGACCTCGAGGGTCAGCGTGCGGGTCTCGCCCAGGAAGTCGTAGTCGATCGTCAGCGCGTTGTTCAGCTCCGGCATCGCGTCGACGGGGAATTCCACGTCGACGACGGGACCGATGATCCGCGAGACGCGGCCGGTGCCGGTCGTGGCCGTCTGGTCGGTGGTCGTCATGGTTCCTATTCGCTTCCCGCGGACGCGTCGGCCAGCGCGTTCGCGCCGCCCACGATCTCGCTGATTTCCTGGGTGATGTCGGCCTGGCGGGCCGAGTTCGCCAGTCGGGTGTACTGGCGGATGAGGTCCGTGGCGTTGTCCGTCGCCGACTTCATCGCCCGGCGCCGCGCGGCGTGCTCGGAGGCCGCCGACTGGAGCAGGGCGTTGTAGAGCCGTGCCTTGATGTACTGCGGCAGCAGCGCGTCGAGCACCTCCGCCGGGGACGGCTCGAACTCGTAGAGCGGGAAGACCCCGCCCGGCGGCGGCTCGGTGCTCTCCTCGATCTCCAAAGGCAGGAAGCGGTCCGCGATCGGAGTCTGGCTCAGCATCGTGTGGAATTCGGTGGAGACCACGTGCAGCTCGTCCACCCCGCCGTCCTCGCCGCCCTTGAGGAAGGACTCGATCAGCGTGTCGCCGATCGCGGCGGCGTCGCCGTACTGCGGGTTGTCGGAGAACCCGGTCCACGACCCGGCCAGCGTGACGCCGCGGAAGGTGTAGTACGTGACGCCCTTGCGGCCGATCACGTACCGGTCGATCTCCTTGCCCTGCTCGCGCAGCAGGGCGACCAACTGCTCGGCCTGCTTGACGGCGGCGCTGTTGTACGCGCCGGCGAACCCGCGGTCGGCCGTGACGAGCACGACGGCCGCGCGCCGCAGGTTCGGGCGCTCGCCGATCAGCGGGTGCCTGGCGTTGGAGTGCGAGGCGACCGCGGAGACGGCCCGGGTGATCTCCCGCGCGTACGGCGTCGACTGCGCGACCCGCTGCTGCGCCTTGGCGATGCGCGCGGTGGCGATCAGCTCCTGGGCGCGGGTGATCTTCTTGGTCGCGGAGACGGACGCGATGCGCCGCCGGTAGACCCGGAGTTGGCCGGCCATGTACTCAAGCCCCCTTTCCGAGCTCGTCGGGATGGTCGGTGGCGGTGGTCACGTCGGCTCAGCCCCTCGTGTGCCGGACGATCTTCTCCTGGGCCACGTCTTCGGGGTCCAGGGCGCCGACCGGGACGTCCCCGCGCAGCAGCTGTCCGTCGCCCTTCTCGAATGTGTTCTTGAACGCGTCGATCGCGGACTTGAGCAGCGCGATCTCGTCGTCCGACAGCTTCTCGTTCTTGGACGCGATGCTGCGCAGGATCTCCGGGCGGGAGGACTTCAGGTAGTCCAGGAACTCGGCCTCGAACCGGCGGACGTCCTCGGCCGGGACCTCGTCCAGCTCGCCGGAGGTGCCGGACCAGATCGAGACGACCTGGTCCTCCACCGGGAACGGGCTGTACTGCGGCTGCTTGAGCAGCTCGACCATCCGCTGGCCGCGGGCCAGCTGCGCCTTCGACGCGTCGTCCAGGTCGGAGGCGAAGGCGGCGAACGCCTCCAGGTCGCGGAACTGGGCCAGGTCCACCCGCAGCGAGCCGGAGACCTGGCGCATCGCCTTGACCTGCGCCGCGCCGCCGACCCGGGAGACCGAGGTGCCGACGTTCACCGCGGGGCGCACGCCCGAGTTGAACAGGTCGGTCTCCAGGAAGCACTGGCCGTCGGTGATGGAGATGACGTTGGTCGGGATGAACGCGGAGATGTCGTTCGCCTTGGTCTCCACGATCGGCAGGCCGGTCAGCGAGCCGGCGCCCATGTCGTCGGACAGCTTGGCGCACCGCTCGAGCAGCCGGGAGTGCAGGTAGAACACGTCGCCGGGGTAGGCCTCGCGGCCCGGCGGGCGGCGCAGCAGCAGCGACATCGCGCGGTACGCCTCGGCCTGCTTGGACAGGTCGTCGAAGATGATCAGCACGTGCTTGCCCGCGTACATCCAGTGCTGGCCGATGGCCGAGCCGGTGTACGGGGCCAGGTACTTGAAGCCGGCCGCGTCGGAGGCCGGGGCGGCGACGATGGTGGTGTACTCCAGCGCGCCGTTGTCCTCCAGCGCCTGGCGCACCGCCGCGATCGTCGAGCCCTTCTGGCCGACCGCGACATAGATGCAGCGCACCTGGAGCTTGGGGTCGCCGGACTCCCAGTTCGCCTTCTGGTTCATGATGGTGTCGATGCAGACCGCGGTCTTGCCGGTCTGCCGGTCGCCGATGATCAGCTGGCGCTGGCCGCGGCCGATCGGGGTCATCGAGTCGATCGCCTTGATGCCCGTCTGCAGCGGCTCGTTGACCGACTGGCGCTGCATGACCGAGGGGGCCTGCAGCTCGAGCACCCGGCGGGTCTCGGCCTCGATCGGGCCGAGGCCGTCGATCGGGTTGCCCAGCGGGTCCACCACGCGGCCGAGGAAGTTGTCGCCGACCGGGGCGGACAGGATCTCGCCGGTGCGCCGGACGGTCTGGCCCTCCTCGATGCGGTCGTAGTCGCCCATGACGACCACGCCGATCTCGCGCACGTCGAGGTTCAGCGCGATGCCGAGCGTCCCGTCCTCGAACTTCAGCAGCTCGTTCGTCATCGCCGAGGGGAGTCCCTCGACCTTGGCGATACCGTCACCGACCTCGGTGACAGTACCGATCTCGTCGACATTCGCGGCCGAAGGCTCGTACGACGAGACGAAGCGCTCCAGCGCGTCCCGGATCTCCTCGGGACGGATCGTGAGCTCCGTCATGAGTCTTCCTTACTCCCTAGTGTTCAACCGGGCCTTCGCCCGCGATTGGGTCCTGCCTGCGCCCTTCACCGAAGGGCTTAAGTCTTGGGCCTGCGTGGCACTCAGCTGGAGACGCGGCGGGCGGCCTCGGCCAGGCGGCCGGCGATCGACCCGTCGATGATGTCGTCGCCTACCCGGATGACCATGCCGCCGATCAGCTCCTGGTCCAGTTCCACGTTAAGCCGCACCTCGCGGCCGTACGAGCGGGACAGGATGCCGGTGAGCCGACTGCGCTGCGCCTCCGTCAGCGGAATGGCCGCGGTGACCAGTGCGGTGACCCGCTCGCGGCGGGCGGCGGCGATCCGGCTGAGCTCCTCCACGCCCGCCACCACGGACCGGCGGCGCGGGGCGGCGACCAGGCGGCGGATGAGCCGGATCGCGGACGGGTTCGCCTTGCCCGCGAGCAGCGAGTCGATCAGCGCGGTGCGCTGCCCGGCCGGGATCCGCTCGGACAGGCCCGAGACCAGCTCGGGCTCGGCGGCCAGGATCCGGCCGAAGCGGAACAGGTCGTCCTCGACCGCGTCGAGCGCCCCGGCCCGTTCGGCGAGCGCCAGCTCGGCCTCGGTGGCCAGCACGTCCACCGCGTCGGCCAGGTCGCGCGGCTGCGCCCAGCGTCCCCGCACCATGCCCGAGACCAGGTCGACGGTCTGCTCACCGACCTTGCCGCCGAGCAGCGCGGCGACCAGCCGCGCGCGCTCCTCACCCGGCCGTGAGGGGTCGGACAGCAGGCGGCGCAGCGAGACGTCGCGGTCGAGCAGCGAACCGATCGCGGCCAGGTCGTCGGACAGGGCGGTGACGTCGGTCGCCGGGACGGCCGTCAGCACGGCCAGCGACTCCTCGGCCTGCTTGAGCGATTCCCGACTGGCGCCGCGCATCAGCCCACCTGCTCGGCCTGCGAGCCGGCCGCCGGGACCTGGTTCGCCAGGCGCGCGTCGAGCTCGTCCAGGAAGCGGTCGATGATCCGCTCCTGGAGCGCCGCGTCGGTGGCCCGCTCGCCGACGATCTTGTCCGCCAGTTCGACCGCGAGCCGGCCGAGGTCGACCTTGAGGACCGAGACCGCGGAGGTGCGGTCGGCGGCGAGCTGCGCCTGGCCGGCCGCCACGATCGACTCGCGCTGCCGGTTGGCCTCCTCGCGGGCCTTGTCCACCAGTGCGGCGCCCTCGGCCTGGGCCTTGGCGCGCACCTCGGCGGCCTCGTGCCGGGACTCGGCCAGCCGCGCGGTGAAGTCCTGCTTGATCCGCTCGGCCTCGGCCTGCGCGGCCTCGGCCTTCAGCAGCCCGCCCTCGATCGCCTCGGTGCGCTCGTCGAGCAGCTTCTTGATGCCCGGCAGCGCCTTGATGTAGAGGAAGAAGAACACGATCGCGAACGAGATCACGCCGAGGATCAGCTCGGTGCCGTTCGGGATGACCGGGTTCTGGTCGGCCAGGATCGTCACCTGGGTTCCCACGCGTGTCGCCTCCTTAAGGCATTCGCACGTTAAGGATTCGGCTTACTTGAAGACGAACGGCATGACGATGCCGAGCAGCGCGAGCGCCTCGGTGAGCGCGAAGCCGATGAACATGTTGGTGCGGATCATGCCGGCGGCCTCGGGCTGACGGGCCATCGCCTCGACGCCGTGGCCGAAGATCAGACCGATACCGACACCCGGGCCGATGGCCGCCAGGCCGTACGCGACGGCGCTGAGAGAACCGGTGACGTTGTTGGCGCCAGCGATGATGTCAACAGCGGAGGACATTTGAAGGTTTCCTTCGGGTCGAACCGGCGGGCTCTCCACCGGTTGGCTTTTGGAGGGGCGGGTGTCAGTGACCGGCGCTGTAGGACTCGCCGATGTACTGCGCGGTCAGGATCGTGAAGATGTAGGCCTGCAGGGCCTGGATCAGCATCTCGAAGGCGGTCAGCACGATCACCATCACGAACGACCCGGCGGCGAACAGCGCGCCGATCGAGGCGCTGGTCAGGTACCAGGTCGCGATCATGAACGTGGCCAGCAGCATGTGCCCGGCGAACATGTTCGCGAACAGCCGGATCGACAGGGTGAACGGCTGGATGAACAGCACCCGCAGCCACTCGACCGGAACCAGGATGACGTAGACCCCCTTGGGCACTCCCCTGGGGACCACGTTCTTCAGGAAGCCGAAGAAGCCCTGGTGCTTGATCGCCTGGTACCAGTACGTGAAGTACACCATCAGCACGATCGACAGCGGGAAGGCGTACTTCGACGTGGCCGGGAACTGCGCGATCGGGATGATCTCCATCAGGTTCATCACCCAGATGAAGAAGAACAGCGAGAACAGGAACGGAACGTAGCCGTCCCCGCTCTTGCCGATCATCGGCCGGGCGATCTGGTCCCTGATGAACAGGTAGCCGATCTCGCCGACGTTCTGCGCGCCGCGCGGCACCAGCTTCGGACGGCGGAAGGCGTAGTAGAAGAACCAGCAGATGATGCCCGAGCAGATCAGCGCGAGCAGCATCGGCTTAGTGAAGTGGAAGGCGCCGATCGAGAAGATCGGCCGGAAGTAGAAGTCGTCGAGCGACGGCGCGGGGAAACCGCACCCTGAGCCCAGATGGCAGCCGGAGGCGAGCACTGTGCTCGCGGTTGCCGTGGTACTCACCGGTTCACTCCTTCGGCTTGGCGCATCGCAGTCGCCGTGGCGGGAACTGAAAGTCGGGTATTGGCGGAGAAAGTCCTAAGGCACGGGGCAGCGGGCACCGCGGTCCGTCACCTCTTCGGGTTCTTGGTCACCAGATAGATCGTGTACCAGGTGGACAGAGCCACACCGAAGAGCGCGCCGAACAGCAGCAGGATCGGATGCCCGGTCCACCGCCCCAGAAGATAGCCGAGCCCGCCGTAAAGCACGATCGCCGAAATCATGTGACCGACGATCGTCCACATCGTGGCGTCGGTCTGCCTGGCCTCGGCCTTCGCGTCGTCGGCGGGGGGCTCAGCGGGTGTTCGGGTCGTCGGGCTCATCGCCCGCCCCGGTGCGCGCTCCCGCGTGTTCCCGGCACAGCTCCGCCCCGCGCCGGCGACGCAGCGAATGGCCCGGACGGGCGCGGTGGCTGATCCGGGCTGCGGCTCGGCGAGGGGTGGGGGTCATCGGGGATCACAGCTTCCCGACCGGGTCGCGGACGACCGGGCTCTGCGAAGCGGGCTCCACGTAGAACATCTTGGTCCGCATCCACACGCGTACCTGGGTGGCGCTCCAGGTGAGCACGCAGGCGATCGCGGTGAAGCCGAACACCCGGCCGTTGAACAGCGTGGTGTCGGTGAACTGGGCGGTGATCACGACCAGCGCGACCACCTTGACCAGGTAGGTGACCATCGCGGTGGCCATCAGCGTCTGCGGGCTGATACGCGCCGCGCGCCCGACGACCACGGTGGAGATCATGAAGAAGACGGTAACGACGAGCAGCGCGAGGGCCGCGCCGAACGCTCCCTTGCCGCCGCTCACCAGTGCGCCCACCACGCCGCAGAGCACGCCGACGGCCACCGTGGGCACGGCAGACTGCCGTAGCACGCGGACGTCGTCGGCCTGCATGGGGTGGCTCCGAAATTGCTCGTGGGGTCACGGGTCTCGCGGGCGAGAGCCATCGATCGCGGGTGGCGAAATCGCATGTCTCTTCGCTCGTGAAACCTATCACAAGTGCCAGTGCGCGTCTTTAGCGGGTCGGGGTGGTCTCGATCACGCACGACACGCGGGAGCCGGTGAAAATGTTCCCGTCCAGCTGGGCCGCCTGGCCGGTCACCCGCGGGGCGGCTGCGGGCCGAACCGGTCGGGAGGCCCGGTGCGGACCAGATCCGGGAACGAGCCGGGGGCGGCCGCTTGTGCGGTTGTGGATTGGCCCGCGCCCGCGCGCTGATTCCCGGCCGTTGCTGCGATGACAGCCGGCGTGGGCGTGGGCGCGACGGCACGACGACCAGGCGCCGCGTGGCGAGCCGCTTTGCGCTCGGCCCGGTCGTCGATGTGCTTGCGGGCCCGGGGAAGCAGCAGAACCGCCAGCGCGACGCCGTCCACGACCATGCCGACGATGATCGGCGGCCGGTGCTGCGGCGTGACGGTGATCGTGATCACCAAGCCCGAGATCATGGCCGCCCACAGGTACATGATCAGGACCGCGCGTGTCTTCGAATGGCCGATCTGGAGCAGCCGGTGGTGCAAGTGCTGCTTGTCCGCCGAGAACGGCGAGCGCCCGGCCTTCGTCCGGCGCACCACCGCCATGACCATGTCCGCCATAGGCAGTGCCAGGCAGGAGAAGGGCAGCACGAGCGGGATGTACACAGCCAGGGTCTTGTGCGTCGCCGCGGTCTGCGAGCCGGCCGCCGCACGCACCAGGTCCGGGTCGATCTGACCGGTCGCCAGGATCGTGGTCGCCGCCAGCAGCAGGCCGAGCAGCATGGACCCGGAGTCGCCCATGAAGATGCGGGCCGGGGACCAGTTGTGGCAGAGGAAGCCGAGGCACATGCCGACCACGATCGCGGCGACCATGACGGCGGGCGCGGCCGTGGAGATGCCGTACCCGCGCTGGAGCCGGTAGCCGTAGACGAAGAACACGAACGCGGCGATGGCGCACATGCCGCCGGCCAAGCCGTCCAGGCCGTCCACGAAGTTCACCGCGTTGATCATCACGACGACGATGACGATGGACAGCACCGCGGCACTGGTGGGGTCCAGGACCAGGTTTCCGTAGCCGGGGATAGGCAGCCACTGGATCTGCACGCCGCTGAGCACCATGACCGAGGCCGCGAAGACCTGCCCGGCCAGCTTTATCAGCGCGTCCACGCCCCACCGGTCGTCGATGACGCCGAGCAGCACCAGTAGCCCGGAGCCCCACAGCAGACCGGGCTTTGCAAAGGAGGTGTCGAAGACCGACTGACGCAGCATCGGCATCTGGCCGGCGATGAGCATCGCGGTGAGGAACCCGAGGTACATGCCGAAGCCGCCGAGCCGGGGCGTCGGGGTGGTGTGGACGTCGCGGGCGCGCACCTCGGTCAGCGCGCCGAAGCGGATCGCCCCCACGCGCACGAGGCCGGTGGTGAGATAGGTGGCCACCCAGGCGACGGCTATGACGACCAGATACTCGCGCATCTAGCTCAGCTCGCCGCCTTCCGGCCCGGGTGCGTGGGCACCGCCTCAAATCCCGGTGATCAGGGTACGCCCGTAGGTGATGGGGTGCCGGGCGACTGGCACGGCGCTCCAGGTGCCTACTCCCGGATGTTGAGACGCCACGCGGCGCGAGTCGGTTGCGCGGGCAGAGCTGCGCGGGCGGTGACCGGTTCGGCCGAGCACCGCCTACCGCATATATATCGTCGCCCCTTACCGGTGCCGATCCGCCCGCTGCGTCGTCGGGGTCGGATACAGCGGGAATTCGGCGACCAGTTCGGACACCTCCTTGGCGATCTGCTCCGCAGCCTGGCCGTCGGCGTCGCGTATCGCCCGGCCGACCAGCGCGGCGATGCGGCGCATCTCCGGTTCTTTCATGCCCTGTGTGGTCACCGTCGCGGTGCCGACGCGCACGCCGGAGGTCACCATCGGCTTCGCGGTGTCGTAAGGCACGCAGCTGCGGTTGAGCATGATTCCAGCCCTCTCGCAGCGCGCCTCCGCATCGCGCCCCGTCACCGCCGCCCCGCTCGCGGTGCGCACGCCGTGCCCGGCGACACCGCGCAGATCGAGTACCGCCAAATGGGTGTCGGTACCGCCGGTGACCGGCCGCATGCCCTCATCCGCGAGCGCGGCCGTCAGCGCCTGTGCGTTCGCGACCACCTGGCGGGTGTACTCGCCGAACTCTGGCGTCGCGGCCTCGGTGAACGCGACCGCCTTCGCGGCGACCGCGTGCATCAGCGGGCCACCCTGTATGAACGGGAACACCGCGCGGTCTATCGCCGACGCCAGGTCGGCCCGGCAGAGGATCGCGCCGCCACGCGGGCCGCGCAGCGTCTTGTGCGTGGTGAAGGTGACCACATCGGCATAAGGCACCGGAGACGGGACCGCTCCCCCGGCCACCAGGCCGGCCGTGTGCGCGGCGTCGGCCAGCAGATACGCGCCGACCTCGTCCGCGATCGACCGGAAGGCGGCGTAGTCGATCAGCCGGGAGTAAGCGGTCGCCCCGCAGATGATGAGCTTCGGCCGGTGTGTGCGGGCCAGGTCGCGCGCCTTGTCGTAGTCGATCAGCTCGGTGTCCTCCCGGACCGGGTAGCCGACCGTCTCGAACCAGGTGCCGGAGAAGTTGCCCTGCGCGCCGTGGGTCAGGTGGCCGCCGTGCGGAAGCGCCATCGCCAGCACGCGGTCGCCGGGGGTTAGCAGCGCCGCGTACACGGCGAGGTTCGCGCTGGCCCCCGAGTGCGGCTGGATGTTCGCGTGGTCCGCGCCGAAAAGGGCCCGCGCGCGGGAGACGGCGAGCCGCTCGGCTACGTCCACTTGGGTGCATCCGCCGTAATAGCGGCGTCCGGGGTATCCCTCGGCGTACTTGTTGGACAGCACCGACCCGAGCGCCGCCAGCACGGCGGGGGACGCGGGGTTCTCGCTGGCGATGAGCTGGAGCGCGCCGCGCTGGCGTTCGAGCTCGTCCAGCAGTACCGCCGCGATCTGCGGATCGGCCCTGATCAGGGCGTCGAAGTCGGGGCCGTAGTAGGAGGCGGACGCCGCCGTCTCGGCGGCCGGACTGTGCGGAGCGGCGAGCGGGGACATGGTCACGCTCCTCTTCCGTGCGGGGACTACACGGTTCCGAGGGAGGGATCGGACTTATCCCTACACACTAGGTCCCAGTGCCCCGGTCGGCACGGTGTGCGGGCACACGGGCCCGCGTAAATCGGTGCAAGGAGAGGGCGCGGTGCGCAGCGTGGTGTGACCGCCACAACGCGTTACCTCCGCGACGCACCGCTCACGCGATCATGCTCGCTGCGCACGCAAGGTTGCTTTTGCTCGACGCGGAGTAGTGAATCAAGGACCGAGTGTCTGCGTGATATCTGTCACGCTGCCCGAAAGTTGAGTTTTCGCCGCGCGTCTGTCTAGGTTCGAACTCGTCCGCCAATGCGGACCCCGTGGACCGAGCACGCCGAATCCTGCCCGCCGGCCACGTGACCCAAACCCAAGGGGGGCAGGAGCGGAGGAACCACTTTTCCGCCGGTCAGCGGTGCTCCCGGACGTGGGGCGCGGCCGCGAGGACGCCGGCTTGGGGTGAATCCGCGCAGACGCGGTAGGGCCATTTCTCCGGTCCGAATCCGACAGCTCACTTCGCAGGCGTGGGAGAGGAACAGCTTTTTCCATGGCCATACGTCGTGCTTCCACCGTGCCCACCGGCGAAAAGAGCGTCGGGCGCCACCGCAAGGCCTCGTACACCCGTCGCGTGATCGCCGGCGCCGCAGTCGCCGGCGCGGGCATCACCATTCCGCTGATCGCCTCCGGCGCAGCGCAGGCTTCCTCCGTCAACTGGGACGCCGTCGCGCAGTGCGAGTCCGGCGGCAACTGGGCGATCAACACCGGCAACGGCTTCTCCGGCGGTCTCCAGTTCACCCACTCCACCTGGCTCGCCTACGGCGGCGGCGCCTACGCGCCGTACGCCTACGAGGCCAGCCGCGCCGCGCAGATCGCGGTCGCCGAGAAGGTCCTCGCCGGACAGGGCATCGGCGCCTGGCCGGTCTGCGGTCCGCACGGCTACACCTCGGGCGGCAGCTACACCACCAGCAACGCGGGCGGCGCCGGCACGCAGTCGTGGGCGAAGCCCGCGCCGAGCACCTCGCCTTCGCACGCCTCCGCCCCCGCGCCGGCGGCTCCGGTCAACACCAACGCCACCCACGAGGGCAAGAGCTACACCGTGGTCTCGGGCGACACCCTCTCCGGCATCGCGGCCAAGGAGGGCGTCTCCAGCTGGCAGGCGCTGTACAACGAGAACAAGCCGGTCGTCGGCTCGAACCCGGACCTGATCTTCCCGGGCCAGGTTCTGCACTTCTGAGCTGTGATTGTCTTGCTCAGGGTTTGATTTGTTCAGTGTTTGATTTGCTCAGTCGCGGTTGACCGGGCCTTCGTGGCGGCTGTAAATCGCGCGACGAGGGAAAAGCGTTCTCCGCCGTGCGGTCTTTCGCCGCCGGCCCGGTCAACCGCGAGGGCGTTCATATCAGGTCGCGCAAAAGCGCCCGGCCCCGAAACGGGGCCGGGCGCTCGCGTCGTGTCAGATCTCTTAGGTCACCGCGTCAGGTTCGACACGACCTTCGTGAGCTGCTCGAAGCTGAGCGCGCCCTCGCGTAGTAGCTTCGGCGTGTCACCAGTCAAGTCGACGATGGACGAGGGAACATTGTCTGCGGTCTGGCCTCCGTCGAGGTAGATCTCGACCGAGGTGCCCAGCTGGTCCTGCGCCTCGGAGGCGGTGGTCGCCGGGGGCTGGCCGGAGCGGTTCGCCGAGGAGACGCCGAGCGGGCCGGTCTCGGTCAGCAGCTCGATGGCCACCGGGTGCAGCGGCATGCGCAGCGCCACGGTGC
>NZ_DASZGI010000216.1:0-10117 GCF_035938995.1 Actinocrinis sp. | reverse complement strand
CCTGCCCCATGCACCACTGAAAGGTGGCTCGTGGCCAAAGTGATCGCGCCAAGCGCCATCGCACGGGTCAGCGCCGGAGCCGACTCGGCGTCGAACACCGCAACCACCGCTGGCCATCGCCCGCCCTGCGCCTCCGCCACCGTCAGCGCCCACGCGTGCCGCAACGACCCGACCTCTTCTGGCCCAAGGTCAACTTCGCCCAGCGGCGGATCGAACACGACTGTCAACCCGCCCGCTTCTGAGCGGCTTACTGTGCCTGTCTCGCCCCGCAACGGACCGTGCGCCGCCAAGGGCGTCCCGACGACGACTCGATCACCCTCATCGAATCCGCCACACACGCCCTGCCCCGGATTGAGCCGCTGCTTGAGCGCGGAATTCAGTGCGATCGTCCCCGCCGCGCCCTCTGCCAGCGGCGCGACCACGAGCACCTGACCGCCCGATGCTCCGATCGCGCGCGGAATCGAATCCGCAACGAGTTGGACGGCTCGGTGTACCGCCTCGCCGCTCTCTCGCACCGGCACGATCACCACTTCACGCGCCGACCGCTCGTCCGTTCCCTGCAACAGCTCCTGCGGCGGCAGACCGCCGTACCGAACCGAGTCGGCCAGAGCCGATAGTGGGCCGGTCGGACGCCGTTTGAGCTCAACCCTGGGGACCTTGCCACCGAACTCAGGGCCATCCACCTCCAACAAGTCCCGGAACAGCAGCCCGGGACCAACCGGAGCGCAGGTCGCAGGATCGCCGGCCATGACCACGTGCGCCCCATCCCGGACGGCTTCCAGCAACGCGGCACCAAGCTCAATATCAATGAGTTGAGCATCTGCGAGGATCACCATATCCGCCGCGGCGATCCGGTCTGGATGGGTCACCAGATTGCGTGCGTCGCATACCTCTGCCCCAGCGGCCGTCAGCGTGCGCACTCCGCCGGGAACGGGTGACGTGAGGAGCGCATTCGGGAACGCCGTCGCCAGCGCAGCTAGCTCCGCTGCGTTTGCCCCTGTAATCAATGTTAGGCCGTTCTCCGCCGCAGCAGCCGTCAGCGCGTCCCCGGTCGCCGCACCCTCCTTCGCATCGACCGCCTCCGGAGTCGCAGCCAGCCGCTGCGCGGCCTCCGCCGCCGACTGCTCGGCGAACGCCCATCGCTCGAGTGCGAGCAACGTGCGGCTGCTGGTCAGCATCGCAGCGGGATCGTCATCATCCAGTGCGTCGAGCCGCTCGAACTCCTCCGCCTCGTCTTCATCAGCGTCTGCGGAGAGCGAGACGGGCTCCGCGAACGCCAGCGCGATTCCATGCTCGATGGCGTCGGCCACCGCACCTGTGGCATCGGGGATCTCGGCCTTGGTCAACGCATCGGCGATGACGTCTGCGCCCTGAACTGTGCTCCCGCGCGCTGCTGCCCGCCGCAACAGCCAGCCGATCAGTGCCCGCGTGCGGCGCGGGTCATCCGGCTGCGTCCGTCCGAGAGCGACCCGGGCCAGCGCGTCCGCCGCCTGGGGCGCCACGCCGGGAACTTCCAGCACGCACCACGGATCCTCCGCCACCAGATCCGCCGCGTGTTCTCCGAGTGCCTGCTCGATCCGTGCCCCGACCGCCTCGGGCGCGCCCGCAGCGCTCAGCCACCCGACAAGGCGGCCGCTCTGCGGCCCGCCCCCCTCCTGCATGGTTCTAACCCCTGTTCCAACCGTGATCCGGATATCCGAGCGCCGGCGCCGAGATGTCGTCGAGCGCCTCCCGGATGGTCCGAGGCAGCGTCAACTCCTCGGCGGCCAATGCACCGCGCAACTGGGCGGCGGTCCTCGCCCCGACGATCGGAGCCGTGACGCCCGGTCTGTCTCGCACCCATGCGAGCGCGACCTCGACCGGCGCCACCCCGAGCCCGTCCGAGGCGGTGGCCACCGCGTCCACGATGCGGCGCGGCGCCTCGCCGAGGTAGGGCTCGACGAAGCCACCGTATCGGTCCGAGGCGCCGCGCGAGTCCGACGGCGTTCCAGTCCGATACTTGCCGGTCAGGACCCCGCGACCGAGCGGCGACCAGGGCAGCAGTCCGATTCCGAGCGCCAGCGAGGCCGGAACGACTTCGCGTTCCACCCCACGCTGAAGGAGCGAGTACTCCATCTGCACCGACGCGATCGGCGCGCGCCCAGGTCCCGCCCGCTGCCACGAGGCCGCCGCAGCCAACTGCCAACCAGAGTAGTTGGACACTCCGACATATCTCGCCTTGCCCGACGAGATCGCCGCATCCAGAGCGGAGAGCGTCTCCTCGATCGGAGTGTGATCGTCGTAGGCGTGCAGCTGCCAGAGATCCACGTAGTCGGTGCTGAGGCGGGTGAGCGAAGCATCGAGGGCAGAGAGCAGATGACCGCGTGAAGCATCGAAGCGTCGGTCACTGTGCGGAACCGAGACCGCCTTGGTCGCGATGACGACGTCTGCCCGGATTCCCTCGACCAGTCGGCCGAGTAGGGTTTCCGACTCCCCGTCACAGTAGACGTCGGCAGTGTCCACGAGCGTCCCGCCCGCGTCCAGGAAGGCTTTGAGCTGATCGCCCGCGTCGGCCTCGTCGGTGTCTCTGCCCCAGGTCATCGTGCCCAAGCCGAGACGGGACACGCGCAAGCCGGTCCGCCCCAGATGTCGCTGCTCCATGCCACGCAATGTACTGGGTGACGGGCCAGAGACGAGGGGGCCTCACCTATTCGGCTGTGTACAAATGCCACCCGTCGCCCGTTCGGCGGAGCCCTTCACCTGTGCTCCGCCCCGCTCGCATGCTGTTGGATGCAGCTCCCGCGCGATCTAGCCCAGGCCCCCCGCGTGACGGCAAATTCATCAAGCGCTACTGAGTGCGCCAATCTACAGTTCGCCTCGTCGACGAGTCTCGGCCTTGAACTCCTGGCGCTCGTCGGGCCCGCTGTCGGCCCACTTCCTCCGCTGCTGTCCGGTGCCCCTCTGCCTCGCCATTCCTCGAGCCACCGTGAGGCCATTCATCCACGTGCCCTCGACGACCTTAGTTACTGCCGAGTAGGGTAGCCGCAGAATGGCATGGCGGGACCCTCTTAGGAGACGGAGCGGCAATGAAGCTGGGCGTCAACCTCGGTTACTGGGGCGCGGGCAACGACCAGGACAACCTCGCCCTGGCACGGGAGGCTGATCGGCTCGGCTACGCCGTCTGCTGGGCGGCCGAGGCCTACGGGTCAGACGCCGCGACCGTACTCGCCTGGGTCGCCGCGCAGACCCAGCGGATCGACGTGGGTTCAGCCGTTTTCCAGATCCCCGCCCGGACCCCAGCTACGACCGCGATGACCGCCGCCACACTCGATTCGCTCTCCGGCGGCCGGTTCCGCCTCGGCCTAGGCGTTTCCGGTCCGCAGGTGTCTGAGGGCTGGCATGGCGTCAGATTCGAGAAGCCCCTCGGACGCACCCGTGAGTACGTCGACATCGTCCGGCTGGCGCTGAGCCGTCAGCGCCTGGAATATCAAGGCAAGCACTTCCAACTCCCCCTGCCCGATGGTCCTGGGAAGAAGCTCCAGCTCACGGTACATCCCGTCCGGGCCGAGATCCCGATCTACCTTGCCGCCATCGGGCCGAAGAATCTCGAACTGACCGGGCGCATCGCCGACGGCTGGCTTGCAGTCTTCTTCGCCCCGCAGTTCGCCGCCGACCTCCTGGCCTCGATCGAAGCGGGACGTAAGCAAGCTGGAAAGGACCTGGCCGGATTCGATGTCGTCCCCACTGTGCCGATCGTTGTGCACGATGACGTGGAGCAAGCCGCCGAACTGGTGCGCTGGTACGCAGCTCTCTACATCGGCGGCATGGGTAGTCGCGAGCAGAACTTCTACAACCAGCTTGCTTGCCGCATGGGATTCGCCGACGCGGCCGCCCGGGTTCAAGAGTTGTATCTGGCGAAGGAGCACCGCAATGCCGCCGCGGCCGTGCCCTTCGAATTCATCGACGCGACGAGCCTCCTCGGCCCGGCCGACCGCATCGCGGAAAGGATGAAGGCGTACGCGGAAGCGGGGGTCACGACACTGTCTGTGAGCCCGTTTGCTGCGAGCCTTGATGACCGGCTCGCCGCTCTTGGCACGGCTTCGGAGGCACTGCGTGCGGCGGGCCTCGCGGACCCTGAGGGGAAATAGCGTAACCACGGCGTGGTTCGCTATTCGGGTCGCGGCCGCGGTTAGGATATCTCGGCAAGCAGTTGTTTTATGACGAGAGTGCTACCTGGCGCGATTACTTGCGTCCGAATTGAGTGCGTCGATCGTCATCGACGATGCGCCGCGGCTCTTCGGGGTTGACTGCACCACCTGCGAAAGATCTGAGAGCAGGCAGAGTCTTGCCCCCCAGCTGCGCGACCTACGACCGCCAGGAAGGCCCGGTCAACTGCGAGGAGCGCATTTTGCGTCGTGGTGGGTGCGATTAATCTCCGAGAAATCCCGAAGGTGAGCGTTTTCCGGCCGCGCCCGCAATGAGCAGCGGGCAAAGTCGCGGTCGCCTTGACTGGTGCGATGAGCAATGGGCTAGTTCTGAGTGATGAGGCGCGCTATTTGCTTCGGCACGTGCAGCAGTATGGGCGGATTCAGTGCAGGCTGGTAAGGGCGCCGCAGACAGCCGGAGGGGGATAGGTTAAGGCAGTGACCACTGTCTTGCTGGTTCGGCACGGACGCACGACCGCCAACGCGTCCGGGGTGCTCGCCGGACGCACTCCGGGTGTAGAGCTCGACGAGCGCGGCCGCGAGCAGGCGAACGCGCTTGCCCAGAGAATCGCCGCGGTCCCGCTGGCCGCTGTGATCTGCAGCCCGCTCGAGCGGACCCGGCAAACCGCCGAGGCCTTGCTTGTCGGCCGGCGTGACACGCCGCTGTACATCGACGAGCAGCTCAACGAGTGCGATTACGGCCATTGGGCCGGGCGGGATCTCAAGACGCTCGCGAAGGAACCGCTCTGGAAGACGGTTCAGGCGCATCCGGCCGCAGCAGTGTTCCCTGGTGGCGAGGGCATGGCTGCAATGTCGGCACGCGCCGTGACGGCGATCCGCACCTGGAACGCCTCGCTTGGCGAGCACGCGACCTATGCGGTCGTGTCCCACGGAGACATCATCAAGGCGATCGCGGCGGATGCCCTCGGGATGCACCTCGATCTCTTCCAGCGCATCCAAGCCGATCCCTGCTCGGTCACGGTGATCCGTTACACGCTGACGCGTCCGTTCATACTGCGGCTCAACGACACAGGCGGAGACGTGGCGGCGCTGATTCCGCCGAAGCGTCGAGGCAAGTCCCGTAAGACGCTCGCGAGTGAAGCGGTGGTGGGCGGGGGCGCCGGAGCAGACTAAGACTAAGACCGCGTAGGCTCGGATCTGACGCGACCGGGCCAGTGGGACGACGCAGCAACTCGCGCGCAGCAGAGGGAGGCTGAACACCGTGCCGAGGCACCTGTTCGTATACGATCCGCCGGAACGGTTCGTGGCGGGTACGGTCGGCGAGCCCGGGTCTCGATCCTTTTTCCTTCAAGCCCGCTCCGGACCACGGGTCACCTCGGTGGGTCTGGAGAAGGAGCAGGTCGCGCTGCTGGCTGAGCGGCTGGAAGAGCTACTCGACGAGATCGTCCGGCGCACGGGAGGAAGCACTCCAGTGCCCGCCGCGGTTCCCTCCGATATGACTGACAACGACCCGCTCGATCAGCCGATCCTGGAGGAGTTCCGCGTCGGCTCGCTCGCCCTGGCCTGGGACGAATCACATGCTCGCATCGTGATCGAAGCCGGCGCGGTCACCGAAGCGGAGAACCCGGCGGAGCCGCTGTCCGACGATCCGACCGCCGAGGCCCCAGACGTGCTTCGGGTACGGCTGACCGGCGGGCAGGCTCGAGCCTTCGCCGCTCGCGCCCAAGCCGTGGTCGCCGCCGGTCGCCCGCCATGCCCCCTGTGTGAGTTGCCTCTTGATCCTCAGGGGCACATCTGCCCCCGCCAAAACGGCTACCGGCGCCGGACGGCGGCGTGACGGAAACGCTGCGCGACGGCGAGCTGAAGGTCGAGGGGCGGCTCACCGAAGCCTCCAATGCGACCCTCTACTGCACGTCCGTGCTCAAGACCGATGACCGCGAAGACTCGGTGACTTGCGTGTACAAGCCGATAGCGGGAGAGCGGCCGCTATGGGACTTCCCCGATGGCACCCTCGCAGCCCGGGAGGTGGCTGCCTACGAAGTGAGTGCCGCCGCCGGCTGGGATCTGGTGCCGACAACTGTGATGCGCGACGGCCCTTTCGGCCCGGGCATGTGCCAACAATGGATTGAAACGGCCGAGACGGACACGGCCCACTTCCTCACCGTGCTGCCCCAGGACGGCGAACACGAGGGCTGGTGCCCGATCGTCACCGTCGAGTTGGCAGATGACCAGCTTGCGCTGCTCGCGCATCGTGATGATGTGGTACTACGTCGCGTCGCCCTCTTCGACATTGTGATCAACAATGCCGACCGCAAGGGCGGCCACGTTCTCCCTGGAGCCGACGGCAGACTCTACGCGATCGATCACGGTGTCTCATTCCACACCGAGGACAAATTAAGAACCCTGCTGTGGGGCTTCGCTGGTCGTCAACTGACCGACGAGGAGCGGGACGTTCTCGCCCGCATCCGGGGCGACGAGACGTTGAACGAACGCCTCATGGAACTCCTTAGTGAGGATGAGGTCGCCGCGCTCCGCTCGCGTGTGGAGGCGCTACTGAGCGCAGGGGTCTTTCCCGGACCGGAAGACCGCCGGAGGCCGATTCCCTGGCCGCTGATCTAGGACGCGACTCTCGGCGTGGTCCCTCACCCGGGCGAGGTGTACCCCACCTGCCAGGCTTTGACGGCGCCGAGAGGCGATGGAGCAGGTCGGTGTCGTCAACGCGGACCTCGGCGCACCTGGTCCGCGAATAGGCCGCGACTCGCCCTTGATCACCGTGGCGTCTTATTGTGGTGCGCATGGATGCTTGGCCGACGAACAACCCGCCGACCCTGCCCGGACGCGGTAACACCCTCCGTCTCTACGACACCTCGACCCGGACGAAGGCGGCCACGCCTGCCCGGCCCGCGGCCGACGGCCCGGCCCGCATCTATGTCTGCGGCATCACGCCATATGACGCGACTCACGTCGGTCACGCCGCGACCTACATCGCTTTCGACCTCGTCCAGCGCGTCTGGCGGGACAACGGCTACGACGTGCGTTACGTCCAGAACGTCACAGACGTCGATGACCCGCTCCTCGAGCGCGCCAACAAGACCGGCGCTGATTGGCAGGTGTTGGCGCTCAGCGAGATCGCGCTTTTCCGCGAAGACATGACCTCGTTGCGTGTGTTGCCGCCGTACCGATACGTCGGCGCGATCGAAGCGATCCCGGCCGTCGTCGCTCTCGTCGAACGACTTCTCGAGAACGGCACGGCTTACCGCGTCGACGGAGACGTTTATTTCGACGTCCACAGCGACCCCGACTTCGGCACTGTCTCAGGTCTCGACCCCGCTTTGCGTGAGAAGGTCTTCGCCGAGCGCGGCGGTGATCCGGACCGGCCCGGCAAGCGCCACCCGCTCGACTGCCTGCTGTGGCAGGCCGCCCGGCCGGGAGAGCCGTCCTGGCAGACGCCTCTCGGCGAGGGGCGCCCAGGCTGGCACATCGAGTGTGCGGCCATCGCCCTGGAGCATCTCGGAGCCGGCATCGATGTCCAGGGCGGTGGCTCGGACCTGGCCTTCCCGCATCACGAGATGGGCGCCGCCGAGGCCCAAGTCGTGACGGGGGAGCGGCCGTTCGCGCGGATTTACGCGCACGCGGGCATGGTCGCGCTCCGCGGTGAAAAGATGTCGAAATCCAAAGGCAACCTCGTTTTCGTGTCGAAACTGCGTGCCGCCGGGCACGACCCGATGGCGATCCGGCTGGCGATCCTTGCCCACCACTACCGCTCCGACTGGGAGTGGTTCCCCGCCGATCTCGAGGCGGCCGAGCAGCGCCTTGCCCGCTGGCGCGCCGCGGTCTCCCGCCCGGATGCCCACCCGGCCGACGCGCTGCTCGCGCGGATCCGTGAACATCTGGCGGACGACCTCGACACGCCAGGCGCGCTCGCCGAGATCGACGGCTGGGCCGACCGGGTACTCGGCATCGAGCACCGCGGTGCGAAACCCAGTGAGCCTGCCCCGACGGCCTCAGGCCGCGGGACCGATAAGCGCGCCGCCGAGGTTCCCAGCACCGCCGACTCCGGTGACACGGAGGTCGGCGGCACCGGCCGTCGGAACCTTCTGCACGGCGGAACCACATCGAACCGGGTCGATTCCGCGGGCACCCATGGGGCGGCCATGAATGCCTGCGAAGTCGACACGGCTGAGACCGATGCCGCCGCCCCCGGCTTGGTCTCCCGTGCTGTCGACGCATTGCTCGGCGTCGCGCTCTGATCCGTTTCCGGATCGCTCTGAGTCGAGGGTTGCACACGACGAGAATTCTGTCTAGTCTGTCTAGATAAGAAGTGGCGCCCAGTCACGGGAGGACCTCATGTCGGTCACCACACGCGACTCGCACTGGCAGATCCAGGAGGCCAAGCAGCGCTTCAGCGAGCTCATCAGGTCCGTCCAGGTGGACGGTCCGCAGTTCGTCACCAAGCATGGTCAGGAGATCGCCGTCGTGATCGACATCGAGGAGTACCGCCGGCTCCACCCGGGACAGAACAAGGGGAGTTTCAAGGAGCACCTGCTCTCCGGGCCGACCTTCGACGACGAATTCATCGATCTCGTGTTTGAGCGGGACGACGCTTACGCCCGCGACGTCGACTTCCTTCTGGAGAACGGATGACGTACCTGCTCGACACGAACGTCCTGTCGGAGCTGCATAAAAGGGCGCCGAATCCGGCCGTGCGGGCCTGGATAGAGGCAGTACCCGACGATCAGCTCTACATCAGCGTCCTCAACATCGGCGAGATCAGGCGCGGGGTGCAGGTGGCCAGGCAGCGTGGCCTTGCCAGCGCCGAGCGGCTGAACGCGTGGCTGGAGCGCACGATCGAGCAGTTCACGGAGCGGATCGTTCCGGTCCTGCTCCCGGACGCGCTGATCTGGGGTCAGCTCACCGCGGGCAACAAGATCCCAGTCGACGACGCGATGCTGGCGGCGCAAGCGTACACACGTGATTGGACCCTGGTGACCCGGAACATAAAGGACGTCGCGAGCACGGGCGTCCGGCTACTCAACCCTTTCGAGTATGACGGCTGACGAACATGGGTTGGGAGGGCACGGGACCGAGAAACCATGGGAAGTAGCGGTCGCGCGAGCGTCGCTTGCGCAGCAGCTGGCCCAATTGGTGCCGGGGCTCGCAGGGGGCCTGCGTGAGCGAAAATGCCGTGCCATAGCCGGGTTGAGATGGCGTGGCTCGGGAGCGGAGACCCCCGGATCGCGAAGTGGCCGACGTGGTCAAATGGCGGACGAGGACGTGGCACGTGGCTTGACAGCGAGGCCGGGAAATGCGATCACGCTGTCGGGTGGCGTCCGACGACGTAAACGCGCGAGGGCGCGAGCTCTCCTGTAGCTGATTGTCAACTCAAGAATTGCTGGCCCGTTCGAGCTGACCTTCTCTCGCGACGGCAGCCGATTGTCGGCTACGCCGGCCCGTCCTCTCCACGCCGCCGCCGTTCGTGCCGACGGAGATAACGCTCGAATTCACGGGCGATCGCCTCGCCACTGGCCTCGGGCAACTCAGCGGTGTCCTTCGCCTCCTCGAGCGTGCGCACATACTCGGCGACCTCGCTGTCCTCGGCGGCCAGCTCGTCTACGCCGGTCTCCCAGGCCCGTGCTTCCTCGGGGAGTTCGCCCAGCGGAATCGTAAGGTCCAGCACGTCTTCGATACGCCGGATCAGCGCCAGGGTCGCTTTCGGGCAGGGGGCCTGTGCCACGTAGTGCGGCACGGCGGCCCAAAAGGACACCAGCTCGATCTCCTCGTGCCGAGCCATTTCCTGGAGCACTCCGTTGATCCCGGTCGGCCCCTGGAGTGTCGGCTTGTCCAGTCCGTGCGCGGACTGCAGTTCCTCGTTGTTCGACGAACCGCTGACCGGCACCGGGCGGGTGTGCGGCACGTCCGCCAGCAACGCCCCCAGCGCCACGATCGTCGTCACCCCGAGGTCCCTGGCCAGG
>NZ_DASZGI010000215.1:0-2414 GCF_035938995.1 Actinocrinis sp. | reverse complement strand
CCCCAGCTCACCCTCCGCCATGCATCCCGTCGCCCCTCGCCGATCAGATGATCAGATCAATCGGCGATCGGTAGCCCAACGAGAGAGCTCGTAGCGATTGGACAGCTGGAGCTTGCGCAGCACCGACGAGACGTGCGTCTCGACGGTCTTGATCGAGATGACCAGCTCACGGGCGATCTCCTTATAGGCGTAGCCCCGCGCGATCAGCCGCAGCACTTCGCGTTCGCGGACGGTGAGCCGGTCGAGTTCCTGGTCGACCGCACCTGCCGCGCTCGAGCCGGAGAACGCGTCCAGGACAAAGCCGGCGAGGCGCGGGGAGAACACCGCGTCTCCGTCGGCGACCCTGCGCACCGCGTCGACGAGCTCGTTCCCGGTGATCGACTTGGTGACGTAACCGCGGGCGCCCGCGCGAATGACCCCGATCACGTCCTCGGCCGCGTCGGACACGGACAGCGCGAGGAACCGTACCTCGGGTAGCCGCGGGAGGCATTGCTTAAGCACCTCGACCCCGCCGCCACCGGGCAGGTGCACATCGAGAAGCACCACCTGAGGCATGGTGGCTGCGATCACCGCGACCGCCTTCGGAGCGTCGTCGGCTTCTCCCACGATCGCCAGCGCGCCGCCCGCGACCTCGTCGAGTTCGGCGCGCACACCGGTACGGAACATCCGATGGTCGTCGACGAGAACCAGTCGTATCGGTCCAGCGCTCGACCGACCGCCCTCGCCGACCACACCTCCGCCCGACGCGGACGAAGACTCAGTCACGGCGCAACTCCAAACGCACTTCGGTGCCGTCTCCCGGCCCCGTCCTGATCGTCGCACGACCGCCGTGCCGTTTCATCCGGCCCAGAATCGACTCGCGGATGCCCATGCGATCCTGCGCGACCACCTCGAGGTCGAAGCCCGGTCCCCGATCCCGTACGAAAACCTCCACCGACGTGGCACGCGCGCCATCCGACTCCACCTCGGCGTACACGGATATCTGTGCCCCCTCCGCATACTTCGCGGCGTTCACCGTCGCCTCACGAGCCGCGGCGACACAGGCGCGCAGCGCATCGTCCAGTTCCGCGTCGCCGACCGTCACCACGTCCACCTGAACTCCGTGCCGGTCCTCCACCCCGGCCGCCGCGGCCTTGATCGCCTGGGCGAAGGTGTGCTGCGCATCCTCCCCGCCCGGACGCGGCGCATCACCGTACAGCCAGGACCGCAGGTCACGCTCCTGGGCCCGGGCCAGCCTGGCGACCTCGGCCGCGTCTCCGCTGCTGCGCTGGATCAGGGCGAGCGTGTGCAGGACGGAATCGTGCATGATCGCGGCGACCTCGGCACGTTCCTGGGAGCGGATGCGCGCGGAGCGCTCGGTGTTCAGGTCGCGCCAGGTGCGCACCAGGAAGGGGAGCACGATCAGGACGGCCCCGGCCAACAGGGCGAGCGACGCGAGCAGGGTGCGACTGACCACGGTCCACGAGGAACCGCCTGCCACCAGCCCGGCGATCCCACCAAGGACGATGAGCACCCCGAGCGCCCCGCGCGCGAAGTCGGCGATCCGCGGGCGATCGCGCACCGCGAACCAGCGAGCCCGCTGGGTGTCGTCGATCTGCCGCCACAAAACCGCGAGGCCGGCGGCCACCACGGCGAACGACAGCGCAAAGTTCTTGTGGTCAGCCTGCAGTTGGCCCGGGCCGTGGATGCCGACGAACAGGACGAGCCCCAGCGCCATGATCACGAGCACTGCCACACGCAGCGAGCCGCGAGGCCGCGCACGCTCAGCCGGTGGAATCACGCCGAGGGGCACGAACAACCAGAACGCCGCATAGGCAAAGACACCGGAGCCGTCGAGGAACCCGAAGACGATGAACGTCAGCCTCAGCAGCCACACGTCCACACCGAGATGCAGCGACAGCCCGCGGCACACCCCGCCGAGCAGCCGCCCCTCAGCGGAGCGGCGCAGGCGCCGAGTGTCGGCGGGCAGGGGCGGCATACCAGCAATGCTCACATGCCGACGAGCCGAGCGGCATCGGGGATCACCCTGAGCCCGGCTCGGGGGTGGAATTCAGGGACAGATAGAGGCCTCACCCGATGGGCGAGCGGCTCCCGGCGGGAGAAGCTTGCCCCATGACCAACGACGACACAGGGACGCCGCCCCAGCCCGGCGCCGACGACAGCGGCACCGAGCCCGCCGACGCCAGGCCCGCTGACACGGGGTCTGCCAGCACTGGGTCTGCCGACGTCAGGTCGGCCGACACGGGCCTCGGCGCGCCGGAGCCCGGCGACACTGGGCTAGGCAGTGCGGGGTCAGGCGGTGCGGAGTCCGCCTACTCCAGGTCCGCTCACGCCGATCCGGGCGACACGCAGTCTGGCAGCACCGGACTGGGTGGCCCGGGGTCCACTGCCAGCCGGCCGACCGACGCCGAACC
>NZ_DASZGI010000214.1:0-3646 GCF_035938995.1 Actinocrinis sp. | reverse complement strand
CCGCCCACGACTCCGTGCCCGCCCACCAGCGCCACGCCGAGTTCGTCGAAGCCGCCGACTCACCACCACCCGCACCCTCACCACACGCCGACGACGCGACGCAGCGGCCTGAGCGCCTCGGCGAGCGCAGGCAAGCCGAGCGGAGTTCTCGCCACCACGGGCACCGACGCGCTCGCATTCGCTCCGTTCGGCGCCGGGCTGTTCGGTGGCGGAGTGGTGCTACGGCGTCGATTCCCGACGCGCAGGCATTAGGAAGGCGAATCGGGGCGCCGGGGAGCGTCCTTAGCCGTTCGGGTCTGACTGAGGGCGGGAGCTGGTGACTTAGGTCCCGCTCCCGCCCTTAGGAGTATTCGGGCAGGTCGAGAGAACGACACACGGCAGCCCAGACGTCCTTGGCGGCCACGCCGTCGGCCAAAGCCTGCTGGACGGTCCGCCCGCCGAGTTCGCTCACCACGAAATCCCGGGCGAACGAATCCACGTACTTGGGGCCGAACCGCTCCGTCATCCGCTCCCAGAACACCGTCAAACGCACCTTCCGAGCCTACCCGGCGCCGGATGTCGGTGGCGTCGGCGAAGATGGGGGCATGGGCGTTTCGGACGGATTCGCGGAACCCACCCGGCAGTGGTTCGCCGGCGCTTTCGCGCGCCCGACCGCGGCCCAGGACGGGGCCTGGGAGGCGATCCAGGACGGCCACAACGCCCTGGTGATCGCGCCGACCGGCTCAGGCAAGACGCTCGCCGCGTTCCTGGCCGCGCTCGACCGGCTCGCCTTCGGCCCGCCGCCGACCAGCGAGAAGCAGCGCTGCCGGGTCGTCTACATCTCCCCGCTCAAGGCGCTCGGCGTAGACGTAGAGCGCAATCTGCGCGCACCACTGGCCGGGCTGCGCCAGGCCGCTGTGCGCGCCGGGCTGCCCGAACCCGACGTGCGCATCGCGGTCCGGTCCGGCGACACCCCCTCCGACCAGCGGCGCAAGTTCCAGTCGAAGCCGTCCGACATCTTGATCACCACCCCCGAGTCGCTGTTCCTTCTGCTGACCTCGCAGGCGCGGGAGGCGTTGACGGGGGTCGAGACGGTCATCCTGGATGAGGTGCACGCGGTCGCCGGGACGAAGCGCGGCGCCCACCTCGCCCTCAGCCTCGAACGGCTCGACGAGCTGCTGGAACGCCCGGCGCAGCGCATCGGCCTGTCCGCCACGGTCCGTCCAGCACAGGAGGTCGCCCGGTTCCTCGGCGGCACGCGTCCCGCGCGGATCGTCGCGCCGCCCGCGGAGAAGGTCTTCGACCTCCAGGTGGTCGTCCCGGTCGAGGACCTGACCCAGCTCGACACGCTCGACACCGACGGCGAGGCGGTCCCGGCCGACGAGTCCGGGCGCCGCGCCGCCTCGATCTGGCCGCACGTGGAGAATCGCGTCGCCGAACTGATCGAGGGCCACACCTCCACCCTGGTCTTCGCGAACTCGAGGCGGCTGGCCGAGCGGTTGTGCAATCGGCTCAATGAGATCCACGCCGGGCGTCTCGGGATCGATCTCGCCGAGCCGGGGCGGCCTCCGGCCGAGCTGATGGGCCAGGCCGGATCGGGCTCTGGGGCACCGCCGGTGCTGGCTCGCGCACACCACGGTTCGGTGTCTAAGGAGCAGCGGGCCGAGGTCGAGGAGGCGCTTAAGGCGGGGCGGTTGCCAGCCGTGGTCGCCACGTCCAGCCTGGAGCTCGGCATCGACATGGGAGCAGTTGACCTGGTCGTCCAGGTGGAGTCGCCGCCCTCGGTGGCCTCCGGGCTGCAGCGGGTCGGGCGGGCGGGTCACCAGGTCGGTGCGGTCTCGCGCGGCGTCATCTTCCCGAAGTTCCGCGGCGACCTGGTGCAGGCGGCCGTGGTCGCGGAGCGGATGCGCACCGGCGCGATCGAGGCCATCGCCCCGGTGCGCAACCCGCTCGACGTGCTGGCCCAGCACATCGTCGCGATGGCGGCAGTGGACACCTGGCGCACCGACGACCTGCTGGCTCTCGTGCGGCGGGCGGCTCCGTTCACCACCCTGACCGAGGCCGTGTTCGAGGCCGTGCTCGACATGCTGGCCGGTCGGTACCCGAGCGACGAGTTCGCGGAGCTTCGGCCCCGCATCGTGTGGGACCGCGAGGCGGGGACCATCGCCGGTCGCCCTGGGGCGCAGCGGCTGGCCGTGACCTCCGGCGGCACGATCCCGGACCGCGGCCTCTTCGGCGTCTTCCTCGTCGGCGGCGGTACCGACGGCAAGACTGGGGGGCGGCGGGTCGGGGAGCTGGACGAGGAGATGGTGTACGAGTCGCGGGTCGGCGACGTGTTCACCCTCGGCACCTCGTCCTGGCGCATCGAGGACATCACGCACGACAAGGTGCTGGTCTCCCCTGCACCTGGGCAGCCCGGACGGCTGCCGTTCTGGCATGGCGACGCGCTCGGCCGGCCGCTGGAACTGGGCCGCGCGCTCGGCGCCTTCACTCGGGAGCTGGCCGGCTTGGAGGCCCAGGACGCGACCGCGCGGCTGCGGGCGGCGGGCCTGGACGAGTGGGCCGCGGCGAATCTGCTCGCTTATCTGCAGGAGCAGCGCGAGGCCACCCGGCACGTGCCGGACGACCGGACGATCGTGGTCGAGCGCTTCCACGACGAGCTCGGCGACTGGCGGGTGGTGATCCACTCGCCGTTCGGGGCGCAGGTGCATGCGCCGTGGGCGCTGGCCATCGGTGCGCGGTTGCAGGAGCGGTTCGGCCTCGACGCGCAGGTGATGCACGGGGACGACGGGATCGTGCTACGCCTACCGGAGAACGACTGGGAGACGTCGTGGGCGCAGGACGACGCGGCCGGCGGCGCCGACCTGCGCCCGTCCGCCGAGACCGTGTTCGACGACTGCGCTCGATTCCCGGCCGACGAGATCGAGCAGGCGGTGACCGATCAGGTCGGCGGCTCAGCGCTGTTCGCGGCCCGCTTCCGCGAATGTGCCGGGCGGGCGCTGCTTCTGCCGCGACGACGGCCCGGGCAGCGGGTTCCGCTGTGGCAACAGCGCCAGCGCGCCTCGCAGCTGCTGGCGGTCGCGTCCAAGTTCGCCTCGTTCCCCATCGTGTTGGAGACCGTGCGCGAGTGCCTCCAGGACGTGTTCGACGTGCCGGGGCTGGTGGAGCTACTGCGCGACAT
The DNA here is from genome assembly GCF_035938995.1 of Actinocrinis sp. GTDB lineage: Bacteria > Actinomycetota > Actinomycetes > Streptomycetales > Catenulisporaceae > DASZGI01. The sequence continues at coordinate 486 of NZ_DASZGI010000214.1, read as the reverse complement.
CGAGGCGCGGCGGGTGCGAGTGGTGCAGGTCGAGACGCCGGCGCCGTCGCCGTTCGCGAAGTCGCTGCTGTTCGGGTATGTCGCGCAGTTCATGTACGAGGGCGACTCGCCGCTGGCGGAGCGGCGCGCGGCGGCGCTGAGCGTGGACCCGTCGCTGCTGGCGGAGCTGCTGGGCCAGCCGGAGCTGCGCGACCTGTTCGACGCCGAGGCGCTGGCTGATCTAGAGGCGGAGCTCCAGCATCTGTCGCCGGATCGGCACGCGCGGGACGTGGAGGATGCCGCCGACCTGCTGCGCCTGCTCGGCCCACTGACGCTGGATCAGGCGCTCGCGCGTGGCGTCGAGCCGGCGTGGCTGACGATGCTGGAGCGCAGCCGCCGGGCGATCCGGGTGCGTATCGCGGGCGAGGAGCGGTGGGCAGCGATCGAAGACGCGGGGCGGCTGCGCGACGGGCTCGGCTGTCCGCTGCCTGTGGGTGTGCCGGAGGC
>NZ_DASZGI010000213.1:0-31276 GCF_035938995.1 Actinocrinis sp. | reverse complement strand
TTCCAGCATGCGCCGCACGCCTTGAACTCTCCTGAAGCCTCCCATCGAGCACCGACACTCGGTGCATCGCAGCACGTCGCAGCGTGCTCCGTCGGCGTCCGTCGGCGTGGCGAGTGTCGGCATGGCGGGCGTCGGAGTGGCGGGCGTCGGAGTGGCGGGCGTCGGAGTGGCGCAGGGTTGATCGTCCGCCGCCTGCGCATGGACATCCTCGACACGTGTCCTCGGCACGCGCGGTCGGGCGCGCCTTCGTCCTCGGCACATGCCGCCCAGCGCACCGCTGTCACCGCCGGGCACACAGTCGGCCCCACTCCGGATGCGCTACCGCTGAAGATTTCCGATTCTTAGTTCTATGGCGTATTTCAAAGGAGAGGGCGCTCTAGGCGCCGGACCGCGCATGAAGCTCTCGGACCTCGGCCGATTCAACTGGCACTCGGCGCTGGCCGCCGGCATCGTCGCGGTCGTACTCGGGGTCGTGGTGCTGACCTGGCCGGGCCGGACCCTCCTCGTGCTCGGCGTGCTCTTCGGCCTCTACCTTTTGGTCACCGGAATCTTGCAGGTGGTCCTGGCGGCCGGACCGGATCTGAGCGGCGGTCTGCGTGCGCTCAACTTCGTCAGCGGCGTGCTCTTCATCCTGCTCGGCCTGATGTGCTTCCGCAGCGTCTTCCGGTCGGTGGTGCTGCTCGGCATCTGGGTCGGCGTCGGCTGGCTCTTTCGCGGCATCGCGGGTACCTTCGCCGCCCTCGACGTGCCCCCGTTCCCCGGGCGCGGCTGGGCGATGTTCCTCAGTGTGATCACCGCGATCGCCGGAGTCGTGCTGATCACCGATCCGATCGGATCGCTGGCCACGCTCGCGCTACTGGCCGGCGTCTGGCTGATCATCCTTGGGGGGATGGAGATCGGCCACGCGTTCGGGCTACGTTCGCGGGCGCGCTCGAGTTGACCTCGTTCCAAGGAGTTGGCGACACCGCCCGCGCGTACCTCGACGAGCGGATCTCGCGCGGGCGGAGTTGACGGCGCGTGGCATGCGGCCGCCCTGCGTCGGCGCCTGACGGCGATCACATAGGGTCGTCGCCATGAGTGAGGACACCCTGCGCACTGTACGGGTCGAGCGGACCGGTCCGAGCCGCTTCAAGGCCACCAACGTCCGCGGCGACGCCATCGAATTCGGCTCCGGCGACGGCCCTGGATTCACTCCGGTCGAGCTGCTGCTCGCTGCGCTCGGCGGCTGCACCGGCGCGGACGTGGACGTCGCGACCCGCCGCCACGCCGAACCGACCGAGTTCACGGTGACCGTGACCGGCGACAAGATCAGCGACGAACTGGGCAGCCGGATGGTCAATCTCGCGGTCTCGTTCCGCGTCTCGTTCCCTGAGGGCCAGGAGGGCGACGCGGCGCGGGCGATCCTGCCCCGCGCCGTGCGCTCCTCACACGACCGGCTGTGCACGGTCAGCCGCACCATCGAGACCGCCACGCCGGTGGCGACGACCATCGAAGCGACCTGAGACGATCCCCGAAAGCGCTTCGGGGCGGTGGAGGCTCCGGAGCGTTAGAAGAGGTTGGGCGCTCTGGTAGCGGTGGCACTGCCGGAACGCGGCGCGGTCGGCGTGGTCGCCGTCGTCGGCCCGGAGGCGGTCGGCAGGTGCGGCAGGAACGTCGGCACGCGGCGCGCGTGCGTCGCCTGCTCAAAGGCGTAGGCCAGCGCGATCAGCTTCGGCTCGCTGTACCGCGCGCCGATGAACGATAGTCCGACCGGCAGCGGGCCGACGAAGCCCATAGGCACCGTGACGCTCGGGTAACCGGCGACCGCTGCGGGACTGGACGAGCCGAACGTGGCGGTGTCTCCGGTCGTCAGGTCCGAGATCCAGGCCGGCTGGTTGGTCGGCGCGATGATCGCGTCGAGGTTGTAGGCCGCCAGGGTCTGGTCGATCGACGCCTGCGCCGCCGACGTCGCGGCCAGCCGGTCCGCGGCGTAGACCGGGTCGTTCAGGTCGCCCGGCGTGGCCTGCGACGCGATGAAGATCTCCTGGCCGAAGAACGGCATCTCGGTGGCCGCGTTCGCCTGGTCGAACGCGATCAGCCCGGCCAGGTCGGCGGGGTGCACGCCCGGCGTGGCGGCCAGGTATGCGTTGATGTCGTGCTTGAACTCGTTCTCCAACGCGGGCAGCTCATCGTTGCCGATCACGTCCTGGAACGGCAGCGTCACCGCGACGGTCGTGGCGCCCAGCGCGTTCAGCTTCTGCACCGTCTGGTTGAACACGGCCACCGTGTCGCTGCCCGGATCGCCCTGGCTGGTGGGATCCAGCCAAACGCCGATCCGCGCGCCCTGCAGTGCGTGCGGGTTCAGGTCCTCGGTGAAGTCCTGCACCACGGTCCCGGAGGTCGCCGGATCGGTCGGGTCGGGGGCGCCGATCACGGACAGCACGGCCGCCGCGTCGGTCACGTTGCGGGTGATCGGGCCGGCGGTGTCCTGCTTGTCGGAAAGCGGCACCACGCCGCTGCGGCTGACCTCGCCGAGGGTGGGCTTTATCCCGACGTCGCCGTCCGTGCTGGAGGGGCAGACGATCGAGCCGTCGGTCTCGGTGCCGATCGCGACGGTCGCCAGGGCGGCGGCGACCCCGACGGCCGAGCCGCTGCTCGAGCCGCAGGCGTTGTGGTCGAGCACGTACGGGTTCGCCGTCAGGCCGCCGACCGCGCTCCAGCCGCTGGTCGACGTGGTCGAGCGGAAGTTGGCCCACTCGGACAGGTTGGCCTTGCCGATCACCACCGCGCCGGCCGCGAGCAGCCGCTTGACCAGGAACGCGGTCGCCGGATCGGCCTTGAGCAGCGCCTCGGAACCGGCCGTGGTGCGGCCGAACCCGACGTTGTCCTTGAGTAGCACCGGGATGCCGTCGAGCGGACCGCGGCCGCCACCGTGCAGCAGTCGGTTCACATCGCTGCGCGCCGCTTCGAGCAGTGCGTCGCGGTTGGTCTGGATGACGGCGTGCAGCGTCGGGTTGAGCCGCGCGATTCGGTTGAGGTAGAAGGCGGTCAGCTCCACGGACGAGATCCGGTGGTGGTCCATCGCCTGCTGTAGATCGAGCACCGTCACGGACTGGAGATTGATGCCGTCGAGAGCGACGGCGGACGCGCCCGGGTCGGCCTGTGCGCCCTGCCCGGTCGCGGCATTCGCACCGGGCACCACCCCCAGTCCGGCGATCAGCAGGACGGCGGAAATCAGAACGCTGGCTCTGCGCATCGGTTCCTCCGGGCGACTCGACTGCGTGGCCGCACACCGAGTGCAGCCAACTGCCGTCGGCCCGGTGCGTCAAGGCTCGACGTTGATCTGCGACGAGACGCTTCAGAAGCGTGTGGCAGAGGCTGTCAGGCGGGTCGGGGGCGCGCTCGCGTCGCCCCGATTGACACATGCCCATATGGGAATACAATCGCCGCATGGCGCGAGCGGCGACGACGACGGACGCGTTCAACGCGGTGGCCGAGCCCCGGCGGCGGCAGATCCTCGACCTGTTAGCCGGCGGCGAGCGGCCGGTGAACGACCTGGTCGCGGCGCTCGGACTGGCGCAGCCGCAGGTCTCCAAACACCTGCGGGTGCTCCGGGAGGTCGGATTGGTCGAGGTGCGTGACGATGGGCGGCAGCGGCTCTACCGCCTCAACGCGACTCCGCTGCGGCCGATCTACGACTGGGTCCGGGCCTACGAGCGGGCGTGGTCGGCGCGCTTCGACCGGCTGGACATGGTGTTGGAGGAACTGAAGCAGGAGGAGCGGAACGATGAGCGTGACGGAGAAACCGATGACCGATAAGCCCGAAGCGAACAAGCACAGCGCTGTGGTGACGCTGCCGTCCGACACCCAGGTGCTGATCACCCGGGAGTTCGCGGCGCCCGCGCACCTGGTCTACCGCGCCTGGACCACCCCGGAGCTGATCAAGCGCTGGTGGGCCGGCGACCAGGGCGAGGTCGTCAGCATCGAGGTGGACCTGCGGGTCGGCGGGACGTGGCGGTACGTGATGACTGCGCACGCCGGTTTCGAGGTCGCCTTCCACGGCGAGTACCGCGAGATCGTCCCGAACGCCCGCCTGGTCCACACGGACGTCTTCGAGCCGATGCCCGACCACCCCGCGCTGACGACGGTCACGTTCACCGAGGAGCGCGGGCGCACCACGGTCACCCTCCTGGCCGACCACCTCAGCAAGGAAGACCGCGACGCGCACGTCAACTCCGGGATGGAGACCGGGCTCCAGTCGTCCCTGGACCACCTCGAGGAGATCGTGCTCGCGGCGGCGTGAACGGCCGGTGCGCCGGGACATGCCGCAAAAAAATGTGCGCCTTCGGGCTCGTCCGGTCTCCGGTCGAGCCCGAAGGCCGCGAAAAGGTGATCGCGCCGTAGCGGTCCGCATAATTTCGCCCGTGCGTTCAACAGTGACATCGAGAAAGCGTTCGAACGATCCACGGCAGCGCATCACAGAATAAGACTGCGGCGCGAATCAGGTTTATCGACAACGCGTTCACGGTCGCTGACTCAACGGAATCAGGATGCAGCTGAGCTGCAGCGATGTGCAACTAAGACCGCTGAGAGGCGTCGCAGCAGGTTATTCGGCGAGATGTTCTTGGCCGAAATAAAACCGTCACCGGCTGGACACGGCGACGTCGTGTGACAAGGCTACTGCCACGATCCCGTTGCGACGGGACGCATAACCATGTCGTCGTTCAGGGTGGTCTCCAGTGTCGGATGTTGCCTTCGCGCGCCCTTGGCTGGGTTTCTACACGCGCGGGGTTCCGCACAATGTCGAAATCCCGGACGTCCCCCTCACCCAGCTGCTCGACGACGCGGCCGCACGCCACAAACGCCGCCCCGCCCTGCTCTACTTCGGAAAAGCGCTCACCTACGGGCAGCTGCACCGGCTAGCCGACTCGTTCGCGGACGGCCTGGCCGGGCTCGGCGTGCGCCGCGGCGACCGGGTCGCGCTGGTCCTGCCCAACTGCCCGCAGTTCCTCATCGCCTGGTTCGCGATCCTGCGGATCGGCGCCGTCGCAGTGCCCTTCAACCCGCTCTACACTGCCGACGAGATGCGCCACCAGCTGCGCAACAGCGGCGCGACGGTGGTGATCGCGTTCGACCGGGCGTACGAGCGGATCGAGCGGATCAGGACCGAGACCCACCTCGAACACGTCGTGGTCACCTCGCTGACCGAATATCTGCCGCGGAAGCTGCGGCTCGCGATGCGGCTGCCGCTGCGCAAGGCCCGCGAGGCCCGCGAGCGGCTGGTGAGCGAGGTGCCCGCAGACGCGCCGGTGCTGTATTGGGCCGAGGTGTTCCGTCGCGGCGGCGGTCCGCGCCCGCAGACCCGAGTCGACCCGGCGAAGGACCTCGCAGCCCTGCTCTACACCGGCGGCACCACCGGACGGCCGAAGGGCGCGATGCTCACCCACCGCAACCTGGTCGCCAACGCGCACCAGGTCGCCGCCTGGGACCCGAATCTGGCGCCCGGCAAGGACATCGGGATCAGCGTGCTGCCGGGCTTTCACGCCTACGGATTGATCTTCCTGCTTACCGGGGTCCTCAACGGCACGACCAGCGTGCTGCTGCCCGTGTTCGACCTCGAACTGCTGCTGCGCGCCGTCAAGCGGCTGCATCCGACCATCTTCCCCGGCGTCCCGCCCATCTACAGCCAACTGCTCGGCGTCGACCGCAAAGCGCTGAAACAGTTCAGCGCCCTGCGCACGTGCATCTCGGGCGCGATGCGGCTGCCGTCGGAGACCGTGGACGCGTTCAAAGAGGCCACCGGCTGCCAGCTGGCCGAAGGGTACGGACTGACCGAGTCCGCCCCAGTGGTCAGCTGCAATCCGCTCGGGGTCAACGCCCGGCCCGGCACCGTCGGCCTGCCGCTGCCCAACACCGACGTGATGATCGTGGACGAACACGACGGTGAGCGGGCGATGCGGCCCGGCGAGGCGGGAGAGCTGACGGTGCACGGCCCGCAGGTCTTCGCGGGCTACTGGCACGAGCCGGACGACAGTGCCCAGATGCTGCGCGACGGGTGGCTGCACACCGGCGACATCGCGGTCATGAGCCCGGACGGCTTCCTGACCATCATCGACCGCAAGCGGGACGTGATCATCGCCAGCGGCTTCTCGGTCTTCCCGTCGGAGATCGAGGATGTGATCACTGCCCTGCCGGCGGTCGCCGAGGCGGCCGTCGTCGGCATTCCGGACCCGTACCGCGGCGAGACCGTCATGGCGTGCGTCGTGCTCGAAGACGGAGCGCACGTCACCGAGCACGAGATCATCGAGCACTGCCAGGAGCGCCTGGCCGCCTACAAGGTGCCGAAGGTGGTCGAGTTCCGCACCACGCTGCCGCACAACATCATCGGCAAGGTGCTGCGACGGCTGGTGCGCGACGAGTACACGGCGCGGCCGCGGGGCGGCGGTACGCAGATGTAGGAGGCCCACCGAAGGGCTCGATGCCTCCTAATTTAAACCCTCCGAGGGTTGTATCTCCGCTGACCGTGCTATTTACTGCGCGGTGACGTCTCCCGCTCTTTCCGGGCGGCCCGTTTCGCCAGCTTCCGAGAGAGGGCACACGGCGCGATGACCTTCAACCTCGATCTCAGCGACGAACAGACCGAACTGCGCGAGTGGGCGCACGGCTTCGCGGCCGAGGTGATCCGGCCGGCCGCGGCGGAGTGGGACGCGCGCGAGGAGACCCCCTGGTCGATCATCCAGGAGGCGGCGAAGATCGGCATCTACAGCTTCGAGACGCTGGCCGAGCTGTACGGCGACACCACCGGCCTGTCCCTGCCGATCCTCAACGAGGAGCTGTTCTGGGGGGACGCCGGGATCGCCATGTCGATCATGGGCACCACGCTGGCCGTCGCGGGCATCTTCGCCCTCGGGACACCCGAGCAGGTGGTCGAGTGGATCCCGCAGTGCTTCGGCGACCGGGACGAGCCGAAGGTCGCCGCCTTCTGCGTTTCCGAGCCGGAGGCCGGCTCCGACGTCGCCGCGATGCGCACCCGCGCCCGCTATGATGAGGCCGCCAAAGAGTGGGTGATCAGCGGGCAGAAGGCCTGGATCACCAACGGCGGCATCGCGAACGTGCACGTCGTGGTCGCGTCGGTGGAGCCGGAACTCGGCGCGCGCGGCCAGGCGGCGTTCATCGTCCCGCCCGGCGCCGCGGGACTGGCCGCGCACCGGAAGATCAAGAAGCTGGGGCTGCGCGCCTCGCACACCGCCGACGTCTTCCTGGACGAGGTGCGGGTACCCGCCGAGTCCGTGCTCGGCGGAAAGGAGAAGCTGGACGCGCGCCTCGCCCGGGCCCGCGCGGGGGCCGCGGCCAAGGCCCAGGCGGCGATGGCGACCTTCGAGCTGAGCCGTCCGACCGTCGGCGCCCAGGCGCTCGGCATCGCCCGCGCCGCCTACGAGTACGCCCTCGAATACGCGAACGGCCGGATCCAGTTCGGCCGGCCGATCGCGCAGAACCAGGCGATCGCGTTCGCCCTGGCGGACATGCGCACCGAGATCGACTGCGCCAGGATGCTGATCTGGCGGGCGGCCTGGATGGGACGCAACGAGCGCCCGTTCACCGCGGGCGAGGGTTCGATGTCGAAGCTGAAGGCCGGCGAGGTCGCGGTCGCGGTGACCGAGAAGGCGGTGCAGATCCTCGGCGGCGCGGGATACAGTCGCGAGCATCCGGTCGAGCGCTGGTACCGGGACAGCAAGATCTACACCATCTTCGAGGGCACCAGCGAGATCCAGCGCCTGGTCATCGCGCGCGCCATCACCGGTCAGCCGATCAGATGAGTCTCCCCGGCTGAGGCGATCGTCTCCCGCTTCGCCTTCTCCGTGCCGCACTTGTGAATAAATACGTCGACGACCTCTGCCGCGGAAAACAAGGATTCTGATCGGGCAGATTTCGAGTAGGGAAAGATCCGCTCACGGTGATCCTCTGCGAGGGCAGGGGATTCACTCAATTCGCATTCGCCCTCCCACTTCACACGCACCTCCCGCTGCGGTATATGAATTCTCATACCCGCACGACTTACTTTTCGCCGCGACGCCTTTGTCGCGGCGCTGTCGAAGCCCGCGCCGAATTAGTTCCGCGCGGGAGGGAAGAGTGCGATGGTCGTTCCGCGCATCCTTTTCGCCGTTCCGCTGCTCGTCGCCGCCGTCGTCCTGCCCGCCGTCGGCGCGGAGCCAACGAAGCCGCCCCCCGGAGCCCTCGGCATGGCCCACGAGGCGTTCGCCGCCAAGGTTGTGACGGTGCGCTGCGGCCAGTCCGTGACCCTGGTGAACGACTCGCGCTGGGTGCACATCATCGGCCCCGGGCAGAACGGGACGCTCACCGCCGCCCCCAAGGGCGTGCCGGTGATCACCCGTCACCTGATGCAGACCGACGACGTGTACAAGACCGGGCCGTGGACCAGACCCGGCACCTATTACCTGACCTGCTCGGTACACCCTGAGATGACCGTCAAAGTCGTCGTCACCGGAACCGGCGCGGAATCCGCCTCGGGATCCTGCTGCTGCTCGCACGGCGCCTAGCCGCGGCGAGCCGCGTCCCGGCCGGTGGCGCCGGAGCGGATCGGCCCACGAGTGTTCGGAGGGGAGGTATCCATGTCGTCTCTCATGAGCAGCGTCAAGCACGTTCGCTACGTGATGGGCTCGCTGACCGCGGTGCTGTTCGCGGCGGTCGTCGGCGGCAGCTTCTGATCGGCGCACGGTTCGACGCGGCCCGGGCGGCGCGGCGCGATGCCGCCGCCCGGGTCCGCGACAGCAGGATCCGTGCGCCTCCGGCGGGCGGATGTCGACGCCGTGGACCCGGGTGCAGGCGTGAGGAGGGGTGTTGTTCGAGACCGGTATCAGACAGCTGCGGATGGCTTTCGGGATGGCTTGGGGCTATCGGGTCAACCCGCGCAACGTGGAACGGCTGGTCGAGGACGCCCTGGCCACGCTCGCCGAGTTCGGTGAGCCCGGCGCCGACGTGGGGCAGCTGACCGAGGGCCCGCTCAGCGATCCCGAGGCGCGGCGGCACTTCGCCGCGACCGGGATGCGGCGCACCGCCCGCCGCCTGGCGGCCCGGTCCCCGTTCTACGCGCGCCGCTTTGCCGCCGCGGACGTGCACCCCGACCGGCTGGACCCGGCGGACCTCGCGTCGATCCCGGTGACCATCAAGCGCGACTTGATCCGGGAGCCGCGTGCCTTCCTGTGTCCTGACGCCCCGCCACACCTCGCGACCCGCACGACCGGAACCACCGGCCGCCCGGCCGAGATCTGGATGTCGCGTTACGAGATGAGTCTATGGCCGGCCCTGGGCGCCTTAGGCGGCGTACTGCGCGATGACCTGCGGCCTGACGACGTCATGCAGGTCAACATCAGCTCGCGGGCAACCGCTGCGGTGCACCTGGACGTCGCCGGCTGCCGCCTGGTCGGCGTCGGCTGCCGGGTGATCGGCATGATTCCCCCGGACGAGGCCCTCGACGCGCTGGCCGACACCGACGGCGGCGCCACGCTGCTGTCCACCAGCCCCAGCTACCTCGGCGAGCTCGAGACAGCCGCGCGCCGCCGCGGGCTCGGCCCCGCGGACTTCCGGCTGCGGCGCATCGACGTCGGCGGCGAGATCCTCTCGCCAAGCCTGGCCGCGGCTGCCCGTGAGACGTTCGGCGTCCCCAGGGTCGCGGACTCGTTCGGCATGACCGAGGTGCTCCCGGTCTCCGGACGCACCTGCAGCCAGGGCCACCTGCACCACGACATCAACCTCGGCCTCGTGGAATATCTGGACCTGGACACCGGAGCCCCGGCCGCGCCCGGCGCGCTGGCCACCGTCGTCATCACCCCGTTCTACCCCTACCGCGACTGCATGCCGGTCTTCCGGTACGACACCCGCGACATGGTGCGGCGCCTGCCCGATGACGACCTCACGTGCGAGGTCTCCGGCCTGCCCGCCACCGGCCCGATCCTCGGCAAGGCCGACCACCTGCTGCGCACCGGACCGGGGCGCGCGGTCACGCCCCGAGAGCTGATCGAGGCGGTCGAGTCGCTGCCGACCCGGCCGTGGCCGGCGCGCTTCCGCGCCACCGCCGAGGACGGCAGGGTGCGCCTCACCGTGCCAGAAGCCGCGATCGACGGTTTCGGGCACGCCGCCGCCCTGCGCCATTTCGCCGAGCGCGGCCTGGACGTGGACCTCTCGCTCGTCCCCGACGAAGAGGCCGCCGCGCTGCGCCCGCTGCGCTGCGATCTGCGCGAAACGACGTTCGTCGCCCGACCGGCCCTTATCGGAGCGTGAAATGACCACGCCGATCCTGACGCTGTCTCTGTTCGAATTGTGCGTGGCGATGATCGGCGCGCTCGCGACGAGTCTCTGCGCGCTCACCTATTTCCGGCGGGTCCGCATCGAACGCCCGGCGATCGGCACCTTCAACGGACGCGATATCGGGATCCTTTTCGTTTTCCTGGTGACCCTGCCGACGCTTTACCTGTTGCTGCCGCGGTGGGCGCTGACCGGATTTCTCGCGCTGACATTCCTCGCGTCGCTCTCGATCGGATTCCGCCCGCTGTTCAGTCCCGGCCCGCTGTGGCTGGGCATCGGCGTGCTGCTCGGCGCGAACATCTGGATCGCCCGCACCATGCTCGGCACCGTCGCCGGCTGGCAGCTGTTCTGGGCCGAGAACAGCGTCGTGGTGCTGCTCGGCGCGGTCGCGGTGGCCAACCTGTACGTGCAGGGCGGGATGAAGCTGCGGCACGTGGCCTGGTTCGCGCTGCTGCTCGCCGGCTACGACCTGGCCTTCACGGCGGTCGTGCCGGTGACCAACGACCTGGCCCAGGAGTTCCTCGGGTTCCCGCTCGATCCGTCGATGGGTATGCGGATGGGCTTCGACAACGCCAGCATCGGATTGGGTGACCTCCTGGTCTACGCCCTGTTCACGGTCGCGGCGTACAAGGCGTACGGCCGGGTCGGCGCAAGCACCGCGCTCGGCCTCGTCGCGGTGTTCGGCGCCGCGCTCCCCGCGCTGGCGCCGCTGCTCATCAACTTCGTGGACGCCCGCACCGACGTCCTCGTCCCGGCGCAGACGTGGTTCGGCCCGGCGGCGTTCCTCGGCTACCGATGGCTGCGGCACCGCTATGGGCGCGAGCGGACCACGCAGGAGTTTCTGGCAACCCTCGCGCCGCAGCAGATGCCCGCTGCGGTACCTGCACATGTCGTGGCCGCTCCGGCGCCCCAGCCAGCCCCGCTCGAGCCCACCGTGTCCCGCTGAAACCACGGCGTCCCGCTGAAGCCATTGCGTCGCGTTGAGCGCCGCGTCCGCGCCGCCGCCGCTCGGCGCGCCGTGTGCGCCCAAACGCCGCTTCCGGCGAGCGCTGGCTTGCGCCGCCCCGTAGCCTGCGAGCATGGCTAGTTCCGAGGCGCACGTTGACGTCGCGGGCAGATCCGTGCGGATCTCCTCGCCGGACAAGCTCTCGTTCCCCGAGGCCGGCATCACAAAGCTGGACCTCGCCACCTACTACGCCTCCGTGGCCGAGGGCGTGTTCCGGGCGCTGGCCGGGCGGCCGGTCGCGCTCAACCGGTTCCCCGACGGGCTCGGCGGCGCCTCCTTCTACATGAAGCACGCGCCGAAGGGCCTGCCCGACTGGGTCCAGACGGCGCGGGTGACCTTCCCGAGCGGGCGCACCGGGGACGAGGTGTGCGTGACCGAGGCGGCGACCGTCGTCTGGGCGGTGCAGATGGGGGCGCTCGAACTGCACCCGTGGCCGGTCCGCCGCAGCGACACCGACCACCCGGACGAACTGCGCGTCGACTTCGACCCCCAGCCCGGCACCGGATTCGCGCAGGCCGTCGAAGCGGCCGGCGAGGCGAAAGCGCTGTGCGACGAGCTCGGCCTCACGCCGTACGTGAAGACCAGCGGCGGGCGCGGACTTCACGTGCTGGTGCGCCTCGAACCGCGCTGGACGTTCATCGAGGCACGCCGCGCGGTCATCGCCTTCGCCCGCGAACTCGAGCGGCGCCGCCCCGACCTGGTGACCACCTCCTGGTGGAAGGAGGAGCGCGGCGAGCGGATCTTCGTGGACTTCAACCAGATGGCCCGCGACCGGATGCTCGCGGCCGCCTACTCCACCCGGGCGCACCCCACCGCCACGGTCTCGATGCCGGTGCGTTGGACCGAGCTGTCCGACGTCGAGCCGGAGGACTTCACCGCGCGCACCGTGCCGCCGCTGCTCGCGGAGCGCGGGGACGCACACGCGGACATCGACGCGGCCGCCTTCACCCTCGACGCGTTGCTGGAGATGGCTGAGGTTGACGAGCGCGACCGCGGCCTCGGCGACATGCCTTATCCGCCCGACTTCCCGAAGATGCCGGGGGAGCCTAAGCGGGTTCAGCCGTCGAAGGCCAGGCACGTGCCCGAGTGAGGCCCTGCGCCTGGGCGAGCGTCAGCCGAGCCTGTGTCAGCTGAAGCCGCATCAGCTGCACTCAGGCACCTGCGTCACTCGAAGACGTCGGCCAGGTCGTACGCGGCGGGCACGTCGAGCTGGTCATAACTGCACGAACGCGCGTCCCGGTCCGGCCGCCAGCGCACGAAGCGCGCGTTGTGGCGGAACCGGTCGGCCTGGAGCTGGTCGTACCGCACTTCGCACACCAGCTCCGGCCGCAGCGGGACGAACGACGTGTCCTTCCCCGCGTTCCACCGGTGCAGCGCGCCCGGCCTACGGTGCTCGTCGTCCTCGGGCACGTCGAGCCAGGGGTGCGGCTGCCCCTCTTCGAGCAGCAACGGCGCGAGTTCGCCGACCAGCGCGGCGCGGCGAGCCATGGTGAAGGCGCTCGAGCCGCCCACGTAGTTCAGCACCCCGTCCGCGCCGTACAAGCCGAGCATCAGCGACCCGACCACCGGGCCGCTCTTGTGCAGCCGATAACCCGCGACGACTGCGTCCGCCGTCCGCTCGTGCTTGATCTTGACCATCGTTCGCTCGTTCGGCCGGTACGTTCCGTCCAGCGGCTTGGCGACGACCCCGTCGAGCCCGGCCCCCTCGAAGCGCTCGAACCAGGTGCGCGCCAGCGCGGCGTCCCGCGTCACCCGCGTCACTTTCACGTGCTCGGGCGTGCGGCCCTCGAACAGCGCGGCGAGCGCGGCGCGCCGCTCCGAGAACGGACGGCCGGTCAGATCCTCGTCGTCCAGCGCGAGGAGATCGAAGGCGATGAACGACGCCGGAGTGCGCTTCGCGAGCAGCTGCACCCGGGAATCCGCCGGATGGATCCGGTCGGCCAGCCGGTCGAAGTCGAGCCGTCCGCCCACCGTCACCACGATCTCGCCGTCCACGACGCACCTCGGCGGCAGCCCGGCGGCCAGCGCGTCGAGCAGCTCGGGGAAGTAGCGCGACAGCGACTTGCCGCCCCGGCTGCCCAGCTCGAACTCCCCGCCGTCGCGGAAGACGATGCAGCGGTAGCCGTCCCACTTCGGCTCGTAGAGGTAGTCGCCGACCGGCACGGCGGACGCCGACTTGGCCAGCATCGGCTCGACCGGGGGCATCACCGGCAGTTTCATCGCGTATCCTCGTGAATTCTGCGCACCGCGTGTGGGTGCGCGATACCAGAGAAACACGTGCGGCGCCGGGTGGCACCCCTCTTCGGGCCGAACCGGTGACGCCGACGCGCGTGGCCGGTCAGCGCCGGGACCAGTGCTGGCTCTGCTGCCCGTCGCACGTCCAGAGCACCAGACCGGTGCCGTCGGCGGTCGCGGCGCCCTGGCCGGCGATGTCGAGGCACAGCTTCGAGTAGACGCCGACCACCGAGCCGTCCGGCTGCAACGTCCACTGCTGGTTCGCCGAGCCGTGACACGACCACAGGATGACCTTGGTGCCCGGCGTGGTACCGAAGTCGGAGTCGTCGAGGCAGTACGCGCCGTTGTCCTCGGTCAGCTGTCCGTCGGCAGTCAAGTTCCAGATTTGGGCGGGGGTTCCGTTGCAGCTGTAGATGTCCTCGGTCGTGCCGTTGGCGAAGACGCGTCCGGCGGTGTCGAGGCAGGTGTTCGACTGGTCGTTGACCAGGGTGAGCTGGCCGGTGACCGCCTGCGACAGGCTCGGACTCGGCGAGGGGCTCGCCGCCGGGGGCAGGACCACCGCCTGCGGCACGGAAGCGTCCGGCGCCGGGGACGCGGCGCTCGTCGCCACCGTGGTTCCGGCCGCAGCCGCGGTCTGGCCGCTGCCGCCGCCCAGCGCGAAGGCGCCGGCGATGAGGAGGCCGACGACCGCGACGGCCGCGGCGATCCCGCTCTCCGTCTTGTGCTCGCTGATCAGGCGCGGAACCCGGCTCGGCGCGCCACCGCGCCCAATGGCGTCCCCGTCCGGATCGAAGTGCATCAGGGTCGTAGCCTCAGTCGCGGCGGGGGCCCCGATGTCGTGGCCGGGCAGCAGTTGTGTGTACGCCGGTTCGCCGATCGCTTCGCGCAGCGCGGCGGCGAGTTGCGCCACGCCCGGCCGGTACCGCGGGTCCGGGTCGAGGCACGCCGCCAGGGGCTGCCAGTCCGCGGTGAACGGTGGGTGACCTCCGGCGGCGTCGGCTAGCAGGATTCCCGCCGCGTAGACGTCCGCCGCGGCGCTCGCCAGCGTTCCGTGGGCGCGTTCGGGGGCGCGGTATCGGGCGGGCTGGGCCGTGAGCGCGAAGCCCCTGCCCGCAGCCCGGTCGATCAGCTCCGCGATGCCGAAGTCGGTGAGGACCGCCGAGGGAAGTCCGTCGACGCCTGAGGTGATCAGCACATTGTCGGGATGGAGATCGCCGTGGACGAGGCCGACGGCGTGCGCGGCGGCGAGCGCGTCGCAGACCTGCGCGACCAGCCGGGCCGCCGCGTCCGGCGCGAGCGCGCCCAGACGCGCCGTCAGCGCCCGCAGACTCTCGCCCTGCACCAGCCGGGACCGCAGCGCGAAATAGCCGTCGCCCGCGACCACGTCGTCCACGGCCGCGATGCCCGGATGCCCGAGCCGGCCGACGGCGCCGAGCGTGGCGTAGAACGCGTCTATCGCGTCGCGATCGGCCACCAGTTCGAGGCGCAGCAGCTTGACCGCGTGCAGGCTGCCGTCGCTCAATTCGCGGCCCCGCCACACCGTGCCCGCCGCGCCCGTGCCCACCTGGCCGAGCAAGTCGAGCCGCTCGCCGAGCCGCCACCGTGGATCAGACACGCGCTTCCTTGTCGTTCGGCTCTTCGGGCGCCGTCGAAGAGGGGTTATCAATCCAGCACATCAGGAAACGCGCAGCATTCTACGAACAACCGGGCGCCTTGTTGGCCGTCCGGCGCGTGACGTGGGCAGACTGTATCCGTGCTCAACGACGAACCCGACCCGCGAACCCCACCGGAGGCCGCCGGCGACCCGCCGGCCCGGCCGAACGGCTGGCTGCTGCTGATCTACCGGATCCCCTCCGAGCCGACCCGGCTGCGGGCGGCGGTGTGGCGGCGGCTCAAGGGCCTCGGCGCGATCTACCTGCAGAACTCGGCGGCCGCCCTGCCGGCCGGTCCGGCCGCCGAGCGTGCGCTGCGCAAGCTGCGGCGGGAGATCATCGAGATGGGCGGCACCGCGGTGCTGATGTCCTGCGGGGTGCTGGTGGGGGAGGCGGAGGTGCTGGCCGCGTTCCAGGCCGCCCGGGACGACGAGTACGAGGAGATCATCGACAAGTGCCAGGACTTCCTGGCCCAGTTGGAGAAGGAGTACCGGGCCGAGCACTTCACCTACGCCGAGCTCGAGGAGAACGAGGAGGACCTGGTGAAGCTGCGCAACTGGCTGGCCAAGATCACCGACCGGGACGTTTTCGGCGCGCCGAAACGCGCCGCGACTCTCGAGGCGCTGGCCACCTGCGAGCACGCGCTTGAGGAATACGCAGCCCGGGTCTACGCCGAGGAGGCGGAGTCTCAGTAAGACGCCGTCCCGTGTGACGCAGACCCGGGCGAAGTGTGGACAGTCGCGTGAGCCGAGTGGCCGTCAGCCCTTGCGGCGCGCCCGCCACAGACTCAGCGGCAGCACGAGCGCGACCGCGAGCGGCAGGATCCACCACGCCGGGACCGAGGTCTTGCTCACGCCGAAGGTAGCGGCGAGGGCGACGGCGACCACCGCGGCGACCCGCCAGTCGTCGCCGATGATGAAGTCGTACCAGAAGGCGCCGAACGCGCGCAGGCGGGAGATCACGACTGCTCCTGCAGGGTCGGGACGACGGGGGCGACGGGTGCGGCGGTCGCGCGCGGCGGGAGGGACCGGCGCAGCACCGCGACGAGGCCGAGCGCGAACAGCGCGACGACTGGGATGATCACCAGCAGCGCCGCGTCGGAGCCGGGCCAGTGCGCGTCGGCGCCCTCGGCACCCCAGAACATGCCGAATCCGGTGAGCATGACCCCGACGACGAACTTCAGCGTGTTCTCCGGCACCCGCGCCAGCGGCGCCTTGACCGCGAAACCGACCGCGGAGACCACGACGACCGCGCAGGCGGCGGCGAGCGCGGCGAGCGGCACGTCGTGCTGGTTGCTGCCGAAGGTGATCGCGATGAAGGCGACTTCGAGCCCTTCGAGCAGCACGCCCTTGAAGGAAAGCGTGTAGGAGTACCAGTCGTTCACGGCCCACCGGCGCTCGGCGTGCGCGGCGCGGGCGGCGGCCACTTCCCGCTGGAAGATCGCTTCTTCGTCGTGCAGGCCCTTGTGCCCGCTGTAGCGCAGCACCGCCTTGCGGAGCCACTGGAGGCCGAAGACCAGCAGCAGCCCGCCGACGACCAGCCGCAGCGCGCCGATCGGGATGGCGGTCAGCGCCGGGCCGAGGGCGGCGATCACGGCCGCGAGCACCACCAGCGCGCTGCCCACGCCGAGCCCGGCCGAACGCCAGTCCCGGGCCGTGCCGGCGGCCAGCACGATCGTGACCGCCTCGACCGCCTCGACTGCGCAGGCGAGGAACACCGCGATAAACAGCGCGGCGGTTGTACCGCTCATCTCCACCTCCCAGCTGGGACGGGCCGGGCGGGCCCGCGTGCCAGTTCTCGCGTATCGGCTTATCGTAACAGCGGTTACGTCGAATGTATAACGCCGATCTGGAGCATTTTGTCTGAATTTAGGAGGCGGTTCAGTGGCGCGTTACGCAGCCTTTAGCGCACCGTGCACAGACGGCACACGAGACACTGATCGTGGTTCTTCAGTTGTCGGGGCGAAGGCCGGCCGCTCCTAGTCGTCCAGGCGGAAGCCCACCTTCAGCGCGACCTGATACTCGGAGATCCGTCCCTCCTCGATGCGGCCGCGGATCTCGGTCACCTCGAACCAGTCCAGGCCGTGCAGCGTCTCGGCGGCCCGGGCCACCGCCGTGCGCACCGCGGGGCCGACGCCCTCCGGCGAGGAGCCGACGACCTCTGTCACCCGATACACATGTCCGCTCATAAGACCTCCAGCCGATCAAAGGGGGCGACGCGCCCACCTCTCCACACGCTAGGCGGCATCGGCCGCGCCGCACAGCGGAGCAGTGCCGAATGGGTCTCCCGGGTGCTCCGGTTCGCAGTACGACGAACCGACATAAGCTGCGTGCATGCGCACGCGCCCGATGCTCGACGGACCCGCCCCTGATGCGCCCGCCGCAGCGACGGGCGGGCTCGACGACGTCGAAGGCGTCCTCGCGGGCGGCGGGGTCGTCGTCCTGAGCGGAGCGGGTCTGTCCACCGAGTCCGGCATCCCGGACTACCGCGGCGTGACCGGAACGCTGCGCCGTCACACGCCGATGACCTATCAGGAGTTCGTCGGCAGCGGAGACAGCCGCCGCCGTTACTGGGCGCGCAGCCACCTCGGCTGGCGGACGATCACCCGGGCGAGGCCGAATGCCGGCCACTACGCGATCGCCTCGCTCGCCGCGGCGGGCTACGTTTCGGCGGTCATCACGCAGAACGTGGACGGCTTGCACCGGGCCGCGGGCAGCGGCGACGCGGTGGAGTTGCACGGAAGCCTCGACCGCGTCCGGTGCCTGGACTGCGGGCACACGAGTCGGCGGGAGGAGCTCGACCGGCGGCTGCGCGCGGCGAACCCCGGTTTCGAAGACGCGGGCGCCCGGCTGAACCCGGACGGCGACGTCGAACTCGCCGAAGGGCTCGAGGCCGGCTTCCGGGTCGTGGCGTGTGAGGCGTGCGGATTCGGGACGCTGAAGCCGGATGTGGTGTTCTTCGGCGAGAACGTGCCCAAGCCGCGTGTCGAGCGGTGCTACGAGCACGTCGACGAGGCACGCGCTCTGCTGGTGCTGGGCTCGTCCCTGACGGTCATGTCAGGGCTGCGCTTCGTGCGCCGCGCCGCGAAGACCGGAAAGCCGGTCGCGATCGTCAACCAGGGCCCGACGCGCGGGGACGCCCATGCGGCGGTCCGCCTCGACGCCCCGCTCGGCTCGACACTGACACGGCTCGCCGATCGGCTCGGCTGCGCGCCGCGTCGCTAGTGCGGTGACCACCAACCTTGACCGGATTCTGAGACGGCAGACGACGCAACCTCCGGTGCCACCGACCCCCCGAACGTAGGTGGTCACCGCACTAGACGTGGTGTGATGCGCGGCCTGCCCCCAACCTGTCGACACCTCAGACGACTCAGCGCGTCCGGCCGCGCGGCTTGAGCGGGAGGTCGGGCAGGATCGGCGCGGGCGTCGGCTCCCCGTCGTAGCCGTTCACGGTCCCGAAGCGGTTGCCTGACATCCACGCCTCGCGCGCCTCAGCGATCTCGTCGCCGGAGCGGCCGATAAAGTTCCACCACATCACGATCTTCTCCTCGAACGGTTCGCCGCCGAGCAGAAGCAGGGTGCTGTCGCTGACAGAGCGCAGGGGGAGGTCGGCCCGGCCGCAGCCGAGGTACAGCATCCGGCCCGGGTCTAGCCGGACGCCGTCCACGTCGGTGACGCCGGACATGGTGAGGACCGCGTACTCGAAGTCTGGCTCGAGCGGCAGCCGCGTCTCGGTCCCCTCCGCAAGGGTGAGGTCCGCGCCGACGAGCGGGGAGAAGATCGTCCCGGGCGAGGTGGCGCCGTCGAGCGTGCCGAGGATGACGGTCGCGGTGAGGCCCGGCGCTGTGACCTGTGGCAGGTGAGGGTGGTGGGCGAAGGCCGGGGCAGTGTCCCGGTGAGCGTTCGGAAGCGCGACCCAGAGCTGGGCGCCGTGCAGGAAGCGGGGGTGCGAGACGGGGCTCTGCTCCGAGTGGGTGATGGCCCGCCCGGCGGTCATCAGGCCGAGCTCCTGCGCGCGGACGGTCTGCACGCTGCCGAGACTGTCGCGGTGCAACACCTCGCCCTCGCGCAGCCAACTGACAGTCTGCAGGCCCATGTGCGGATGCGGGGGCACCTGCATGCCGGACTCGTCGGCGATGTCCTGCGGTCCGTAATGGTCCACGAACGCCCAGGCGCCCACCATGCGGCGGCCGAGGTTCGGGAGCAGCCGCCGCACGACCGTGTTGCTGCCCAGGCTTACCTCGCGCGGATTCAGCAGATCCCGCACCGGCTCCGCGGAGACGTCCTCACGCCCACCACAGACGCGGGCGACGGGAGCGGTGTCGAGATCGCTCATGGAAGTCACGGCCTTTCCGGAGCGGTGCGCAGTGGTCCGCGACCATCATCACACGCGTCTGCGACCTCCACGCGCCTACGACCGGCGGCCGATCAAACGTCGAAGGTCACGGTCACCGGGGAGTGGTCCGACCAGCGCTCGGGGTGCGTGGCCGCCCGCTCGACGACGGCGGTGACCGCCTGCTTCGCCAGGCCCGGGGTGGCGATCTGGTAGTCGATCCGCCAGCCGGCGTCGTTGTCGAAGGCCCGGCCCCGGTAGGACCACCACGTGTAAGGCCCGGCGCCCTCGGGGTGCAGCGCGCGCACCACGTCCACGTATCCGGCCTCGTCGAACACCCGGCTGAGCCAGGCGCGCTCGCTCGGCAGGAAACCGGAGGCGTTCTGGTTCGTCTTCCAGTTCTTGATGTCGGCTTCGCGGTGGGCGATGTTCCAGTCGCCGCACACCACCAGCTCCCGGCCGCGTGCCTCGGCCCGGCTGCGCGCGGCCTTGAGGTAGTCCAGGAACTCGGCCATGAAGCGTTCCTTCTCCAGCTGCCGGTCCGTGTCCACCTCGCCGGAAGGCAGGTAGAGGCTCGCCACGGTCACCGTCGGCAGGTCGATCTCGGCGTAGCGGCCGGAGGTGTCGAACTCGGCGGAGGCGAAGCCGATGCGCGATTCCATCGGTTCGACGCGGCTGTAGATCGCCACGCCGGCCCGGCCCTTCGCGGCCGACGGCGCGAGCAGCACGTGCCAGCCCTCGGCCTCGCGCAGCGCAGCCGGGATCTCCTGCGGCTCGGCCCGCACCTCCTGAAGGCACACCACGTCCGACTGGGTGGCCGCGAGCCAGGCGTCGAAACCCTTGCGGGACGCCGCGCGAATACCGTTTACGTTCGCGGTGGTGACGGTGATCATGTGGGCCTGCTCCAGGTTCGGCGCCGTGCGGCGGGAAGGAAGGCTTCACCCGCCATGATGCCGTCCGGCACCGACAGCGGGTCGGCCGCGCCGCGCGGCCAGGATAGCGGGCGGCTCCGGACGAAGGCGGCGGACGACCTAGGGATGCGCTCGAACGTGGCCCTTGGGATCCGCGCAGGCCGCGGAAGACGATGCCGCGTCGTCGCCTGTCGCCTGTCGCCCGTCGCGGGGTGTGGAGTGTGGGGCCGTTCCGCACTGCCATCTGGACAATAGTTTCCAGAAGTGGTAAATATTTCTCATGGCGGTGGATGGCGTCGAGATGGCGACCCTGTTGCGGGCGCTGGCCGATCCGGATCGTCTCCGGGTGGTCGAGCTGCTCAGCGAGGCGCCGCGACGGGCCGGAGAGCTCGCCGACGATCTCGGCATACGGCCACCGGCCATGAGCAAGCACCTCCGGGTGCTGCTCGAAGCCGGAATCGTCACCGACGAGAGGCGCCGCGAGGACGCCCGGGTGAGGATCTTCCGGTTGCGGCACGAGTCCGTCGTCGCCGTGCGGGCCTGGCTGGACCAGATCCAGGCGCACTGGGACGAGCAACTCGCGTCCTTCAAGGCCCACGTCGAAGGAAAGGGACGACCATGAGCGAATCCGCTCCCGAAGACCGCTCGGTCTCCTCGACGGTCGAGGTGGCCGTCGATCCCGGCACCGCGTTCACAGTGTTCACCTCGGAACTGGACCTGTGGTGGGTGCGCGGCCCGATCAACCACCACGCGGGAGGCCGGGCCTTGGCCATGCGCTGTGAGCCTGGCGTCGGCGGCCGGCTGCTGGAGGTCTACGACGACGCGACCGGTGACGCCCTTGAACTGGCGCGCATCACGGTCTGGGAGCCGGGAGACCGGCTGGCGTGGACGAGTTCGCTCGATGACGTGCGCACCGAAGTGCGGTTCGAGCCCTCCGACGCGGGCACACTCGTGCGCGTCGTGGCCTGGATTCCCGCTTCCGGACAGGACCGGGGTGGCACGGCCTGGGTGCGCGTCGTGCCCAAGTGGTTCGGACCTTGGTGCGCGCGGCGGGATCACGCACCGCACGAGGTACGGGACCTGGCCCGTCTCGCGCTCGGGATCTCCTACGCGAAGCCGGCCGCCGCGGCCCGCTGGCTCGCCGCCACCTTCGGCTTCGAGTCTCCGGACCCGCTGCCCGAAGGCGCCGACCCGTTGCCCGAGACCGAGCACGGCCATCCTTGGATCGAGTTCCGCATCGGCGACAGCTCACTGATGATCTTCAAGTTGGACGGCGACCGACCCGAGGCCGCGCCGACTCACGTTCCCTGGGTGTACGTCGACGACGTGGCCGAGCACTTCCGCCACGCCTCGAGCGAGGGAGCGACGATCATCCAGAAGCTCGACAGTCCCTGGGGCCTGCCCTTCTACGTCGCTGACGATCCCGAAGGCAACCGGTGGACTTTCGTCCAGGCACGTCCGACCATGCGTTGACCCTGACCGCTGGGTGGGGGCTGCGCCCAGAACTCCGTCCGGCGGCGCCCGTAGGATGATCGGCGTGGAACCCGCCGCCGCCCCGCTGCCGCCGCCGATCATGATCGGCCCCGAGGGCTCCTACGCCTGGGACGTGTTCCACCGGCGCCACGTCAAGCTGATTGCCAACGTGATCGACGCGCTGCCCTACTCCGGGAGCCAGGTGGCCGCCCTGCGCGGGCTGCTCTCGGAGTCGATCGACGGCGTCATGGGTCGGCTGCCGCCCGGCGCCCCCGACGCGCGCCGCTGGCTCGAATGGGACCGCGGGCACTATGGAAAGCCGTGGGTGCACGCGCCCTTCCTGTGGGCCGAGTCGTACTTCTTCCGCCGGATCCTCGAGGCTGTCGGCTACCACGGCAGCGCCGACGTAGACGCGACCGCGTGGGTGGGCGTCGACCCCTACGCGCCGATGAAGGATGCCGAACTGGCCGACCCGCAGCTCGACACAGCCTTCGCCTGGTACGACGCGCTGGAAGAGGCCGACCCGGCCAGGCGCTTCGCCACCCTGCTCGAGGCGAGCGTCCTCGGCAACCGCGCGGACCTGGTCTTCCAGGTCACCGAGGTGGTCGAGGACTACGCGCTGCTCAGCCCGCCGCTGGCCGACGACACTGAGCGGATTCTCGAGCACCTGACCGGCGGCGAACCCGGACGTGTCGCGGTCGTCTGCGACAACGCCGGGCGCGAGTTGCTCGGCGACCTGCTCCTCGTCCACGACCTGCTCGCCGAGGGCTGGGCCACGAGCGTGGACCTGCACGTCAAGCCCGACCCGTACTACATCTCCGACACCACGGCGGCCGACGTCGGCAAGACGCTGAACCGGCTGCGCGCGATGCCCGGCGCGCTCGGATCTGCCGGGCGGCGCCTCTTCGAGCATGCGGCCGAGGGTCGGCTGCGCCTTAGGACGCACCCCTTCTGGTGTTCCCCGCTGTCCTTCCACGAGTTGCCTGCGGACCTGCGGGCGGACCTTAGCGCGGCGCGCTTGGTCGTCTTCAAGGGCGATCTGAATTATCGGCGCCTGGTCGGCGACTGCCTTTGGGACCCGACGACTCTGTTTGATGACGCCGTCGACTATCTCGGCGATCTGCCAGTGGCGGCGCTTCGCACCCTCAAGTCCGATGTCGTCGTCGGCGTGCCACGCGACCGCGTCGAGCGCCTCGACGCGGAGGACCCCGAGTGGCGGATCAACGGCCGCCAAACCGTCGTCCAGTTCCGCGGTTGATCATTTCGTCATCGGGTCAGACGTCCGACGTGTAGCGGATGGCGGCGGGTACTGTAGTACCTATATACCCACCCGCGACGGAACGGCGACGGTACCCGGATATGACCCGTTTCACCAAGGGCCACGGCACCGAGAACGACTTCGTGATCGTTCCCGACCCGGACGGCTCGCTGCCGACCGACCCGGAGTGGGTGGCCGCGGTGTGCGACCGGCGGGCGGGGATCGGCGCCGACGGGTTGCTGCGGATCGTGGCGACCGCGAAGATGTCCGGCTTCGAGCACCAGGCGGCGGACGCGACCTGGTTCATGGACTACCGCAACGGCGACGGCTCGACCGCCGAGATGTGCGGCAACGGCGTGCGTGTGTTCGCCCGGTTCCTCGTGGACCAGGGACTGATGGAGCCCGGGGAGTTCGCCGTCGGGACGCGCAGCGGTGTGAAGGCGGTGCGTGTGCCGGCCGACGGCGACATCACCGTCGCCATGGGCAAGCCGAGCTGGCCGGAGGCTGCTGCGCGCATCGCCTGGAACGGGCGCGATGCGGACTCGGTGCACGTGGACATGGGCAACCCGCACGCGGTCGTGTTCGTGGCGGACGTCGCCGAGGCCGGTGCCCTGTACGACGCGCCAACGTGGAGCCCGGCCACGGTGTACCCCCGTGGAGTCAACGTGGAGTTCGTCGCGCCGGTCGGGCCGCAGCACATCGCGATGCGGGTCTTCGAGCGCGGAGTGGGTGAGACGCGCTCCTGCGGGACCGGGGCGTGCGCGGCGATGATCGCGGCAGCTCGGCGGGACGGTGCCGCCCCCGGGACGCCTTACACCGTGGACGTACCCGGAGGTCGCCTGAAGGTCGTCGAGCGGTCCGACGGCGTGCTGGAGCTGTCCGGCCCGGCGGTGCTGGTCGCGCGGGGTGAGCTGTTGGGGCGGCTGGACGTGGGCTGAGCCGCCGGCTCGGCAGTTCTGTTCCGGCCCAGCCACTGGCGGGAGCGGTGGTGCCGGCCCGCGTGCTCGACGACTTTGATCAGAACCTGCTTCCCCGAACTGCGCTGGCGGGCGTCGCAGAGCACGACGGGCGTGCCGGGGTCGAGGTCGAGCGCGTCGGCGATGTCGCGCGGGTCGTGGCGGCGATGCCCTTCGAAGCAGTTGACCGCGATGACGAACGGGATCGCGCGGCGCTCAAAGAAATCCACCGCGGGGAAGCAGTCGGGCAGCCGCGCCGTGTCGGCCAGCACCACCGCTCCGAGGGCGCCCTGGGCCAGCTCGTCCCACAGGAACCAGAAGCGGTCCTGCCCCGGCGTGCCGAACAGGTAGAGCGCGAGGCCGTCGCGGATGGTGATCCGGCCGAAGTCCATCGCCACCGTGGTGGTGTTCTTCTGCTCGACGCCGAGCAGCCGGTCCACGCCGAGCCCGGCCTGCGTCATCGACTCCTCGGTGTGCAGCGGACGGATCTCGCTGACCGCGCCGACCAGGGTGGTCTTGCCGACGCCGAAACCGCCCGCGACCAAGATCTTCAGTGCCAGGAACGATTCGTCGCGGGCATCCGCGCCGCCGCTCTCGTACGCCGCTTGTCCTGCCGAGGCCCGCGTCCCGTCAAAGCGCCCTGAGTCCATCGATCACCTCTTGGAGGATGGCCTGGTCGAAGAGGTACGCCTGCGGAAGCGGCGGGCGGACCCTGATATGTCCGATCGCCAGCAGGTCGCCGAGTAGCACCCGGGCGATGCCCAGCGGCAGGTCGCAATCCGCGGCGATCTCCGCGACAGAGCGCGGGCCGAGGGCGCACAGCTCCAGCACGGCCGCCTGCTCCGGGCCGAGCGACGGGTCGTCGCCCACCGGTCCGGCCGCGACGACCAGCGTCATCAGGTCGAATACCTGGTTCGGCGGCCGGGCGCGCCCGCCGGTGAGCGCGTAGAGGCGTACCAGAGGGCCGGCCTCGTCGTCGTACCAGCGGGCTTCGCCGAGCGCCGGACCGGCGCCGTAGCCGTTCATCGGGACACGTCCATGGCAACCGCGCCTCCATCGCCGATCAGAGGCTCGAGCCGGCGTCGGCGCGCGGCGCGGCGTAGAGGTGCTCGCCGACCCGGCGCACCAGGCGAGCCATCTCGTAGGCGATCATGCCGATGTCGCCCTCGGCGGTGCTGAGCACGGCCAGGCAGGTCCCGCCCCCCGCGGCGACCACGAACAAATATCCGTCCTCGAACTCGACCATCGTCTGGCGCACTGCGCCGACCTCGAAGTGCCGGCCGGTCCCCTTGGCCAGGCTCTGGAAGCCCGACGCGACCGCGGCCAGATGCTCGCGGTTCTCCCGGGACAGGGCGGCGGAGGCGGCGACGGCGAGGCCGTCCGTGGACAGCAGCACCGCGTCGCGGATTGGTGCGACGGCGCCGACCAGTTCGTCGAGTAACCAGTTGAGCCGGGAGGCGGGGGTGGTGGAACTGCTGGGCATCGAGTCTCCGTGGGCATCGTTCATCGGTCGTCCACCGCGGTCTGGGGCTCGGCGGCGGCCGCAGCGGGCTCGCGGGCGGCCGCCTCCTCGTCGGGTGCGGGGTGCTCGGCCCGGCCGCGGGACCAGCCGGACTGGAACGCGGCCATGGTGGAGCGGACCTGGTCGGGGGCGCGCGGCGCGGGTTCGGCGGTCGAGTCGTCGCGGCTTGGCGGCTCAGGGGTCTCACGCAGCGGCGCGGCGAGGTTGGCCTGCCGCACCCGGCGCGGCAGATGCTCCGAGTTGGGGCCGCATTCGGAGTCGCCATAGATGACGAAGCCGTCGACCGTGGCTGGCGCGTCCGCGTCGTCGCCTGAGGACTCGGCGTTCGCTGCGGGCGGTCCGATGAGCACGGATTCGCGGTCGTTCGCACGCACTGCGCGCAGGCGGACGCTGTCGCGCTTGCCTAGCGTGGCGGATCCGGCACCGGCCTGCCGCGAGACTGAGGGCCGCGCGGTGTGAGAGTCAAAGGTATGAGTGTTGACAGCGGGTGATTCGACAGCGTGAGTGTCAACAGCGTGACCCCCATGGGCATCGGACGTGCCGTCAGATGCACCGGGGGAGGCGGCGTCCGCCGAGCCGAGCGCGGCGGCGCCGGACAGCGCACCGGTCTCCAGGATCGCTGCGGGCACCAGGACGACGGCCGTGGTCCCGCCGTAGGGCGACGGGCGCAGCGAGACCTTCACGTCGTGGCGCCGGGCCAGGCGACTGACCACGAACAGGCCGAGCCGGTCGCTGTCGAACAGGTCGCTCTGGCGGGTGCTGGCGATGCGGCGGTTCGCGTCGGCCAGCGCCGGGGCGCCCATGCCCAGGCCGCGGTCCTCGATCTCCAGGACGTACCCGCTCGCCACCTGCTCGCCGCATACCCGCACGCGGGTGTGCGGCGGGGCGAACATTGTCGCGTTTTCCACGAGCTCTGCGATCAGGTGCGCCAGGTCCGCCACGGCGCCGCCGGCCACGCGGATGTCTGGGATGCGGCGCACGTCGACCCGGGCGTAGTCCTCGACCTCTGCGACGGCCGCGCGCACCACGTCCATCAGCGGCATCGGGCGGCGCCAGCCGCGGCCCGGCGCAGCGCCGGACAGGATGAGCAGACCCTCGGCGTGGCGGCGCATCCGGGTCGCGAGATGGTCGAGCCGGAACAGGTCCTCGAGCTCGTCAGGGTCCTCCACCCGCCGCTCCATCGCGTCCAGCAGGGCCAGCTGCCGGTGGATCAGGATCTGACTGCGCCGGGCGAGGTTGAGGAACACCCCTGCGACGCCGCTGATAGCTTCGGCGCGCTCGACGGCCGCCTGCAATGCCGCACGGTGGACCTGGGCCAGAGCCGCGCCGACCTGACTGATCTCGTCCGATTCCACGGGGGTCGGCGGCACCTGCGCGGCCACGTCGACCGGATGCCCGGCGCGCAGCCGTGCGACGGTGCGCGGCAGTCGCCGGGCTGCGAGGTCGAGGGCTGAGTCGCGCAGTCCGACCAGTTCGAGCACCAGGCCCCGGCCGATCCGCACTGAGACCAGCAGCGAGACGGCTATCGCGATCAGACCGACGATCACTGCGGCGCCCGCCTTGGTCGCCAGCCCGCGGCTGTACGGGTCGACTTGGGCGACGGCGGCGGTGCCCGCGTTGGCGACCAGTTGTCCGAACTCTGACATGATCGGCGCGGCGGTGGCGTTCCATGCGTCGTCGAGGGCTGTGAAGCGCGCGTCTGCTGGGCCGTCCGTGGCGATCGCCTGCTGGATCTGGC
The DNA here is from genome assembly GCF_035938995.1 of Actinocrinis sp. GTDB lineage: Bacteria > Actinomycetota > Actinomycetes > Streptomycetales > Catenulisporaceae > DASZGI01. Next base: position 3,891 of record NZ_DASZGI010000213.1, on the reverse strand, counting down.
CGAGGCGGGTGTAATCCGCGGATGCCTCGGCGCTGCGGTAGGCGGCGGCGTCGGTGGCGCGCAGGCCCGGCAGAGCCGCGTCGGCCAGCGTCGTCTGGCTGTACAGAGCGCCGGTGAACTCGCGGTATCCGGCTGCGTCGAGAGATCCGGCGGCGCGCGCGGCCGCGAGCACCGCGTCCTGCCGCGCCAGCATCTCCCGGGAGCGGGCGAGGCAGAGCACTGCTTGTTCGTCAGACGCCACCTGTCCGTCCTGGATGGTCGCGAGCGTCTCCTGGACGGCGAGGGCGTCCGCGACGGCGTTGGTGTAGCTGGCCTCCGCGGTCGCCCAGGTCACCTGCCGCAGCCGGGTCTCGCCGCGCAGCGACGGCAGCGCCTGGAAATCGGCGAGCAGCGTGCGGACCGAACCGTACATCTGCGCGCTGAGTCCGGCGGCCGCTGCAGCCGACGTATCGGCTCCGGTGCGTAGGTCCGCGGCCGCGTCATCGGTCGCGGTGTAGGCGGCGCTCAGAGCGCTGATCTGCTTGGTCGACGCCGCGCCGCCGCCGAGGACCCAGGCGGTCGCGGTGCGTTCCGCCTGCAGATCGGCGATCGTCCGGTCGAGCGGAATCTGCACGACATCGTTGAGCTGCCGCAGTTGGATCAGGGTGTAGACGTTCTGGGCGGTGCCGACCCCGGCCAGCCCCCACAGGGTCGTGACGGAGACGATCGGCACCAGCAGCAGGCAGACGACCTTGGCGCGGACCGAGCGTGGGTGGGGCAGTGAGAGTCCTGCCACGCGGGTCAGGCTTCCGGCGCGGGCAAGGCGCGAAGCGGTCGGGAGCGCTCCCTGTGCGAAATCCCGACCGGGTTCGGCGACACGTGCGGAGTGAGGACCAGCGCTCGCGGCTCCTTCTTCGACGTCTGCGACAGCCGGGTCGTCGACTCGTGGGGGCCAGTGCGCCGCCTGGGGGCGCGTGCCTCGGTTCACCGGTCCGAGCATCCGGGCGGCTCCGGCGGGTCGGGCGTGCGAGCCGTGCCGTCCGCGCGGCGGGGTCGAGCGGCCGTCACGCATGGCTGCCTCGTCGGTGCGGGGCCGGGGACGGCGCGGTCGCCGCGGGATGCGCCGGACCATCGGGCGAGAGAGCGACGAAGGCCGACGTGAGGAAGAGGGCTGAGCCGAGGCCGACGATGATGGGCAGTAGGAAGTCCATCGCGGTCGCGCCGCTCGCCGGAGCATGGCTGGCGGCCACCGTGTCAGCGGCCAGTTTCACCTCCGCGGCGCTCATCCCGGTGTAGTGCATGGCGGTGACCGCGACGCCCATGACGAGCGAGGCCCCGATGACGGCCGCGGTGCCGCGGATGGTCAGGCCGGCCCAGAGCGCCGCGACGGCGGCGAGAACTGCAATTGCGACGGAAAGTGCGACGGTCGCCGGGTTGTAGGTGACCGTGCCGTCGAGCCGCATGGCCGCCATCCCGATGTAGTGCATCACCGCCACGCCGATCCCGGTCACCGCGCCGCCGAGCAGCAGCGACGGGCCGCGCCGGCTGCCGTATCCGACGACGAAGATGCCAGCGCCGACCACCGCGATGCACACCACGAGGCTGAAGACGGTCAGCCCGACGTCGTAGCGGATGTCGGTGCCGGTGACCGCGAATCCGAGCATCGCGATGAAGTGCATGGTCCAGATGCCGCTGCCGATCGACACGGCCGCGGCGGCGAGCCAGTTGCGCTTGGAGCGATCCGTGCGGGTCAGGGCCGTGGCGGTGCAGCGCAGGCCCAGCGCCGCGCCGACACAGGCCATCGTGTAGGCCAGGATCGGGGTCGCCCATCCGAATCCGGTCTCGGTCGTCGCGCCCATCGGTCCCACGGCTCGCGTCCTTTGCATCCGCAATCGCATGAGTGGTTGACCGAACGATTACACGACGTCGGCGCTGCCGCAGTGGCTTTCGATGACTGATTGCGATCGCGCAGCTACGCAGAGGCGGACTTCTGCAGGACCCGCGCCACCCCTGCGCCGGCTTACGGAGCGGGAGTTGTGAGCGTTATCCGGAGAATGCCGGTTATGCGATGACGTACACGTGGTTCTAATAGCCGTGAACGTATACGTCTGAGACGAATTCGCCCGGGTGGCGCCGAATGCTGCGTCGGCGCCGCCCGGGCGATCGGTTACTGCTGCAGAGTTCTGTGACGGGTGTTGTCGAGTACTGCCGTGGTCAGCCGCGGGCGTGGGCCACGAGCCGCTCGACGGCGGTCAGGTCGAACGGGACGTCGCTGCCGACGATCAGGTGGGTGGCGCCCGCGTCGAGGTAGGCCTGGAAGTTGTCCACCTCGTCGGGGTTGATCATGACCGTCCGGTCGATCTCCGCGGGGTCCCGGCCGACCTTCTGGCACCAGTCGGTGAGGATCGCGTTCTTGCGGGCGAAGTTGTCCACCGGGCCGAAGGCGTTCCACAGCTGCGCCCGCTCGGCGACGATGCGCAGGGTCACCTTCTCGCCGCTGCCGCCGATCATCAGGGGGATGTTCTCGCCCGACGGGTTCAGCTTCGCCAGGCGCGCCTCGATGCGCGGCAGGGACTCGCGCAGGGCGCGCAGCCGCTCGGGGCCGGTGCCGAATTCGTAGCCGTACTCGGTGTAGTCGCGTTCGAACCAGCCGGCGCCGATGCCCAGGATCAGCCGGCCGCCGCTGATCTGGTCCACCGTGCGGGCCATGTCCGCGAGCAGGTCCGGATTGCGGTAGGTGTTGCAGGTCACCAGCGCGCCGAAGCGGGCGTGGCTGGTGTCGGCGGCCATCGCGGCCAGCACGGTCCAGCACTCGAAGTGCGCGCCGGCCGGGTCGCCGTAGAGCGGGTAGAAGTGGTCCCAGGTCCAGATGGTGTCCACGCCGAGGGAGTCGGCAGCCTGCCAGGCGGCCCGCAGCTGCTTCATCTCGCAGTGCTGCGGCCGCAGCTGCACACCTACTTTGAACCGTGCCATGCCCGTCGTGTCCTCCCGGAGTGGGTTCTCAGTCAACCGACATCCCATCACGTCAGGGCAGGGTTCCGCCACCGAGGGTGGTCGGTGGGTGGCGCGGATCGGTCAGTGTGCACGCTCACAGCCGGAAGTCTTGCAAGCTCTTGCAGGTCCATGCTGTATTCTTGCGACATGTCGCGAAGACTCGCCGAGGTGGCGAAAAAGGCCGGGGTCAGTGAGGCCACGGTGAGCCGTGTGCTCAACGGGAAGCCGGGCGTGGCGGAGTCCACCCGCGCGGCGATCCTCACCGCCCTCGACGTCCTCGGCTATGAGCGACCGACGCAATTGCGCGGCGAGCGGGCCCGGCTGATCGGGCTGGTCTTGCCGGAGCTGCAGAACCCGATCTTCCCCGCGCTGGCGGAGGTCGTCGGCGGGGCGCTGGCCCAACGCGGCTTCACCCCGGTGCTGTGCACGCGCACGGCGGGCGGCCTGTCCGAGTCCGACTACGTCGAGATGCTGCTGGAACAGCAGGTGTCGGGCGTGGTGTTCGCCGGCGGGCAGTACGCCGAGGCGGACGCACCGCACGAGCACTACCTGCGGCTGCTCGAGGTGCGGCTGCCGGTGGTGCTGGTCAACGCCGCGGCGGAGCACCTGGACTTCCCCCGGGTCTCGACCGACGACGCGGTGGCGGTGGAGCAGGCGTTCAATCACCTCGCCGCGCTCGGGCACGAGCGGATCGGCCTGATCCTCGGCCCGTCCGACCATATGCCCTCGCGCCGCAAGTTCGCCGCGTTCGAGCAGGCGGCGGCGCAGAGCGGGCTCGCGTACGAGGAGAAGTGGGTCGAGCGCACCATGTTCTCGCTCGAGGGCGGCCAGGCCGCGGCGAACCGGCTGCTCGAGCGGGGGATCACCGGGATCGTGTGCGGCAGCGACCTGATCGCGCTCGGCGCGGTGCGGGCGGCC
>NZ_DASZGI010000212.1:0-17538 GCF_035938995.1 Actinocrinis sp. | reverse complement strand
CACCAGTCACGACGAGGAGAGGAGGTGCAGACGATGGCTGACGCGACGTTGGTCCGGTCGCCGGACGCGACGGACTTCGACGTGTTCGAGATCCAGCTCGTCGACTTGCCGCGGTCTCACCAGGGCCCGGACGAGGACGTGCTCGAGGTGGAGGCGATGACCTGCGGATGTTGCGGGGACGGCGGTGGCGGCGGATCCGGCCCGTGCTCGGATTTCTGCCACGTCGGCTACTGAGTGCCTCCGCGCGTCAGGCGTTCCGCGGAGGTGGACCGGAGAGTGATCCGGGTGTGGGCGCCGGGACGAGCGGATGCGGCTGACCTTCGGTAGGCATCGGCGCGGCACGGTACGACGGTGATCAGTCCTGAGTGCGTCCGTGCCGGGCCGGTGCCCGGGGGCGCGAAACCGGAAGGAGAACGCAGGTGACGGCCGCCGAGCTTCAGGCGATGACCGCGCGGCTGTTCGTCGACCGGGCGTTTCGCGAGTGGTTCAGGCATGCGCCGCGGGACGCCGCCCGCGGCTACCTGTTGAGTGCTGAAGAGACGGACATGATAAGCGCGGTAGACGATGAACGGCTCGCGGTCTACGCCGACTCACTCAGGGAGCGGCGCCGACAAGCGATTGCGACGGCGTATCCACTCAGCCGCATGGTCGCGGGCGACGATTTCGAGCGCTACGCGGACAGGTATTGCGATCTGAATCCGGGTCTGCCGGAGCGTGAGCGGGTCTTGGGCTTCGGGAACTACCTTCGGGAGTGTCTGGAGGCTGAGGTTCGCCTGCCGTGCTTCGCCCGCGACCTGGCGATTTACGAACGTCACCTGGTCGACCTGCGGGGGCTTACGGCGGCACGGTTTCCGACGGATACGGGGGTTTCGTCGGGCACCATGCTGTCGTTGAGCACCGTGGATTCGTGGGGCGCCGCGGGTCGCCTGGACGGTTCACTTTCGACTGTCGCAGACCTCGATGCCGATCGAGACGAGGCGCGACCGTGGCTGTCGTCGCGCCCACGACTTGCGTCGTGGGCGCGGGTCGCCGTGTTCGACTACGACATCCCGGAGATCGTCGCAGACCTCGAGCGCACCGGTGTGCCGCCTGCGGCGAGCCCGACCCCGACCGGCGTCGTCATGCGGCGGGTCGGCGAGCGCACGACGCCGGAGATCTTCCGCATTGAGGTGCGAGTCGCGGCGATGCTGCTGCGGTGCACGGGCGAACCGACCGTCGCCGCCCTCGCCGAGCAGTGTCGCCTCGATCCGGAGCGGCTCGCCGCGCTGCTCGCGAGCCTGGCCACGATGCAGGTGATCGCGTGTTGGTAGGCGGAGTGGTAGCGGTGACGGATGACGCGCGGGCAGTGTCTTGCCTCGGCGTCGGCGTCGGCGTGGCGCACATCGGGGGTGGGAAAGCGGCCCGCGAGATCGTTGGTGCCGATTTCCTGGAATTGCGCGCGACCGACGTCGCATTGCAAGGCGCTGGGGACGGCTTCACCGTCGGCGGGGATGCGCCTTCCGCTCCGGTGATCGTGCGCGGCGCGGCACTCTCGCTCGGCACGATGGGGCCGGTCGACCGCACCGCGCTGGCCGAAGTCAAGAGACTCACCGACGCTACTCGGTGCGTCTACTACGGCGAGCCGCTGTGCATGACGCGTGTGCCAGGCCTCGATCTCGATCACCTCGCGCCGATCTGGTTCACCGCGGACGTACTGGCGAGCACGATCGACCGGGTCGACGCGGTCCAGCAAGAGCTTGGCAGGCCGCTGCTCGTGGAGAGCATCACCTACATGCCGCCGCGCTGCGCGAAGCCGCAAGCCGAATTCCTCTCCGGGCTGGCTGACGCAACCGGATGCCGCCTCACCGTGAATGTCTCGGCCGTGCAGATCAACTCCCGCGTGCACGGATTCGACGCGGCCGACTATCTCGACGGACTCCCGCGCGCGGCGGTCGCGTTCGTACGCATCGGTCCGGGACGCGCCGCGGACGCGGCATGGGCGCTCGCCGCAGGGGTTGCGAGCGCGACGCGGCTTGAGGGCGTCATCCTCGACTACACCACGCGGGTCGCAGGCCGCGGTCCGTGCCGCCGTGACGGTGAGCGAGCCAGATCCCTGCTGATTCCTGAGTCGGGGCCGCAGCCGGGTCCGGCGTGTGAAGGCCAATCGCGGCAGGTTGTTCATGTCTGAGCTTCCTGTCGTGATCATCGGGGCCGGTCCGGTCGGGCTCAGCACGGCGCTGTTCCTCGCCGGGCACGGCATCGCATCCGTCGTTGTCGAGCGCCATCCGGGAACATCCGTCCACCCGAAGGCGCGCGGGATCGGCCCACGGTCCATGGAGCTGTTCCGGCAGGTGGGACTGGAGGAGCGGGTCCGCGAGGTGGGTAGTGCGCTGTCCGGCAGCCGGGGATGGGCCACCGTCGACAGGCTCGACCGCACTGCGCTGGCCAACTCCACCCGCATCTTCGAGTTCAGAGACGGCGACGACCCGAACGCTGTTCTGGCCAGCCCCTGTACCGGCATACTGTGCCCCCAGTTACTGCTCGAGCCGGTCCTGCTCGAGGCGGCCCGCGACGCCGGGGTCGACGTGCGCTTCGGCACGCGGATGGTGGGGCTGCGGCAGCATGCCGACGGCGTCACCCTCGCGGTCGACGACGCGGCCGGTCGGCTGTCCACGCTGCGCGCCCGGCACGTCGTCGGAGCCGACGGAAAGCGAAGCCCGGTCCGGTCGCTCTCGGGCATCGGGATGTCGCAGGTGCGCTTCTTCGGCCGCGCCGTGACCATCTATTTCCGGGCCGACTTGACCGACCTGGTCTCCGGACACGAGTTCGTCGCCTGCAGAATCACCGGCGAGGCCGGCGCGGGACTGCTGCTGGGCATCGACAACCGCAGCCGGTGGACGCTGATCAGGAGGCTGGGAAAGGACGAGACACAGGCCACGTACACGCCGGAGCGCTGCGCCGAGGTCCTGCGCGCCGGCATCGCGCTGCCGCTGGACGATCTGGAGATCCTGGGCGTCTCGGAGTGGCGGGCGTCGAGCGGAATCGCCGACGCGTACGTGCGCGGCCGCGTCTACCTGGCCGGCGACGCGGCGCACATCATGCCGATCTCCGGCGGATTCGGGCTCAACACGGGACTCCACGACGCCCACGCCCTCGCCTGGCGGATCGCCGCGTTCGAGCGCGGCCACGCCGGACCCGCACTGCTCGCCGGGTACGAAGCCGAGCGGCGCGCGGTCGCCTTGGCGACGATCAACCAGGCGGTCGTGCGCTCGCGTTTTCCCCGGTTGCGCTGGGCGCCCGATTCCTCCCCGCAGCGCGCCGCAGTGGGAATGGTCAACCGGCTCGAGACCGACATCGCATACACCTACGGTTGCAGCACGCGGCGTGACGGTGGCGACCCGCGTGACCAGGCGGCCGAAAGCGCGGGCGCCTTCGGTCCGCTACCGGACGGCCGACCCGGGTCGCGCGTACCGCATGTCTGGCTCATACGGGACGGTAAGCCGATCTCCACGCTTGATGTCGCAGGACGCGGATTCACAGTCCTCGCCGGGCCGGACGGCTCAGCGTGGTGCGAAGCGGCGCGGCGGATCGCTGAGCGCCGAGGGGCGGAAGTCGCCGGACATCGGCTTGGCCCCCGCGGCGACCTGGCGGACCCCTCGGGAGCGTGGTCGACGGCCGCCGGGATCGGGCCGGCCGGGGCGCTGCTTGTCCGGCCGGACGGGTTCGTCGCCGAGCGTTTCACCGATGCGGCGCCGAATCCTGTCGCAGCACTCGACGACGCGATCGGCACTTGCCTCGCGGGACCGGCCGCGCATCGGAACGAAGACATCGATGATGCGAACGGGTCCGCTCCGAGACCCGACGGATCGCTCCTGCTCACACCACAGATGGCGAGGTGAGACCGGAATGAGCATCGCCGAGATGAACGCGGCCCTCGGCCGGCTGTACGTCGACGAACACATGCGCCGGCTGTTCGCGCGCGAGCCTGACTCGATCCTCGGCGCGTACAGGCTTTCCGACGCCGAGGCGGCCGCGATCGTGGGCATCGATCGCGAGCGACTCGAGCTGTTCGCCGACGGCCTGTTGCGCAAGAAGCACGGTCGCATGATGAAGACGTACGAGGCGACGCGTGCGCTGAACCCCGAACGCTTCGACGAATATTTCCGCCGCTTTTACGGGACGCGCACCTCATACCCGGGACAGCGGCCTGGGGAGTACACCTCCGAATTCGGCCTCTACCTGGAGCAGTCGTTCACCGCGGAACTCGACGAGTTCCCGCCTTACGCGCTCGACCTGGTGCGCTTCGAGCGGGAGCTGACCAGGGCCCAGGCGACGGCGCGCGGCGGCGGACAATACCGCAGCGGCGCTCCGGACACGGACGGAAAGCCGGTCGGCGGCGTCGCAGGCGCCGACGTCGACATCGATTCCGCGGCACGCCCGGCGACGGCACCCGGCGTCGTCCTGTGCCACTTCGCATTCGATGTCGCGGCGCTGCGCGCAAGTCTGCGTGAAGGCGGCGAACTGCCGCAAGCCCTTCCGGATGAGCACTACATAGCTTTCCACACGACCCCGGATATGAGCGCGCCGAAGACGTTCCGCCTGAACCCGAAGCTCGGGCTGCTCATGCGGCGGTGCGACGGGGCGAGGACCGTGGCCGGGATCGCCGAGGGCCTCGAGACCGACGTCGACGGGGAGGACCGCCTCGCCGCAGTACTCGGCGACGTGCGCCGACTGGTCCGGCTCGGCCTGTTGGCAGGCGCGTGAGCCGCACGCGACGGACGTGACACAGGCCACGCAGAAAGGAACTCTGAGCATGGACAACCCTTCACCAGTCCCCTTCCTCGGCAGCGGTCTCGGCTACCGCCGCGAGATCAGCGCCGAGATCTTCCAGCACGCCGACGAGATCGACTTCGTCGAAGTGATCGCCGATCAGTACATGTACGGGGTCTCCTCGCTGCGCTTCCTCCAGCGGCTGCGGGAGACATTCATCGTCATCCCGCACGGCGTGGGGCTTTCGATCGCGAGCCCCGGGCCGCTCGACGAGACCTACGTTGACCTCGCATGCAACGTCAGCGACGCGTGCGACTCCCCCTATTACAGCGACCACCTGTGCATGACGAAGACGCCCGGGATCGATCTCGGACACCTGGCGCCGATGTGGTTCACCGCGGAGCTGCTGAAGAACACGATCGAGAAGGTGGACCGGCTCCAGAGCCGCCTCGGCAAGCAGGTCGTCCTCGAGAACGTCACCTACGACTTCGAGATCCCGGGGGCCGACCTCACCCAGGAGGAGTTCTTCGGCGAGCTGGTCGGCACGACCGGCTGCGGGATGCTCCTCGACGTGACCAACCTCTACACCAACTCCGTCAACCACGGGTTCGATCCGCTCGAAGCGCTGGGCCGCCTGCCGTTGGACAGCATCGTTCAGGTCCATCTCGCCGGCGGCTTCTGGAGCGACGGCGTGCTGTTCGACGGACACTGCGCGCCGGTGCCCGAAGAGGTGTGGGCGCTGTTCGGGCAGCTCGTGGAAAGGACCCCGGTGCGGGCGGCCCTGCTGGAGCACGACGCGCGCTTCCCCGCGATCGAGGAGTTGCTGAGCCAGGTCTCCCGGGCGCGCGAGCTTCTGCACCGCTAGGGAATGCGCCGCTCAGACGCCCGGAGCGCGCGCCATCAGCTCGCGCACATTCGCCGCATATGCCGGGCTCGTGGTCTCAAGGGTCTCCAACGCCACCTTCCAGGCGCGCATCGCCTCCTCCTCGTCGCCGAGGCGGCGGCGCGCCTTCCCGATCTCCACCTGGAACACGGCGGCCGAGTTCTGGTCGTTGAGCTGCACGAACAGGTCGACGGCCGCGGTCAGGTAACCGAGCGCCTCGACCGGGCGCGCGATCTCGAGGTACAGCTCGCCGAGATCCGCGAGGGTGTGGGCCTCGCCCTCGCGATAGCCGAGCTCCCGGATGAGCGGAAGGCATTGCAGGTGGGTCGCGATGCACTCGTCGTAGCGGTTGAGCTTGCGATAGCAGCGGGCGAGGTTGTGCCGGGCGAAGATCTCGCTGTCCTGGTCGCCCAGCTCGGCCGCTACCGCCAGGCTCTCTTCGAGCACCGTGAGCGCGCGCTGCGGCTGGTTCCACTCCGCGAGGCACTTGCCGAGGTTGATCAGCGCGGTGCAGCGGCCGCGCGCGTCGCCCAGCCGGGTGAAGATGACCAGGGCGGACTCGTGGCAGCCGGCCGCGGCCTCAGCCTCGTCGCGGGTGAAGTGCAGGAGGCCGAGCCGGTTGTGGGTGTACGCCTCCGCCGACTCGTCGCCCAGCTCCCGGGTCAGCTCCAGTGCCGCGGTCAGGTGGGCTTGCGCGGCTTCGGGCTCGCCGGTGAGCACGGCCAGCTGGCCCAGGTACTGGCGCCCGACCAGCTCGGCTCTTCGGTCGGCGGAGCGCGCGCCGCGCTCGAGCGCGGCCGTGCTGGCGCGCCGCCAGTCGTCCCAGTGACCGCGGGCCCTGAGATACCACTGCAGGTGCTGGAGCGCGGCCAGCGGCAGCTCGGAGTCCAGCTCCGCGATCCCCAGCGCCTGCACCACCACGTCGATGACGTTGCGGTACTCGCCGTCGAGCCAGTCGCGCGCTTGCTGCTCGCTGTCGAACAGACTCTCGCCCGACCCCTCCAGATAGCCCGGCCGGGCCGCCCTGGTCGCCTCCTGCGCGGTGCGCGCGAGGTCGGTGGCGAGTCGGCGTACGGCGTCGACCACGTCTGCGCGGCCCTCCGCGGTCTCGGCCGCCTCGCGGGCGAACACGCGCACCAAGTCGTGGTAGACGTACGTGCCGGGCCGCGGCGAGCCGAGCAGGTGCATGTCGACCAGCGCCTCGGCAAGGCTCTGGGCCGCCGGCGGATCGACCCCGAGCAGAGCCGCCGCCGCGGGGGCCGAGACGTGCTCCAGGTCGGCGACCGCGAGCAGGCGGAACGCGCGTGCCTGGTCGGCGCCCAGCAGCCGGTGGCTCAGCTCGAACGCGGTGCGCACGCCGAGGTCGCCCAGGGCCAGCTCGTCCAGCCGGCTGCGCCCGGCGTCGAGGCGTTCGGCCAGGTCGCGCAGCGTCCATCCGGGGCGCGCGGCGAACCGGGCGCCGGCGATCCGCACGGCCAGCGGCAGACGGCCACAGGCGGCGGCGATGTCCGCGACCGCGCCGAGGTCCGCGGTCGCCGGGTCGAGACCGGCGATCTTCAGCAGCAGCGCCTGCGCCTCCGCGGCGGCGAACTGGCCGAGGCCCACGATCCGGGCCGACTCGAGCGCGGTCAGCCGATTGCGGCTGGTCGCCAGCACGGCGCAGCCAGCGGTCTGGGGAACCAGGGGTCTGATCTGCTTCGAATCGCAGGCGTCGTCGAGCAGGATCAGCACCCGGCGCCCGGCAAGCTGCGAGCGGTACAGCGCCGCGCGCCCGTCCTCGTCGGGCGGAATCGACGACTCGTCCGCCCCGAGGTCGCGCAGGAACTGGCCGAGCACATCCCCGGGGGTGCGGGCTGCACCGGTACCGCGCAGGTCGGCGTATAGCTGGCCGTCGGGAAACGCACCGCGCATGCGGTGGGCGGCGTGCACGGCGAGGGTGCTCTTGCCGCTGCCTCCCGGTCCGCAGACCACGGCGATCCGCCCGGCCGAGACCGCCGCCCGGTCTGGTTCGAGCGCGCTGGCGAGAAACTCTCGCTCGTCGCGGCGCCCGACGAAGTCTGCGATGTCCGCGGGCAGTTGGGCGAGCGTGTGGCGCGGCGCGGCAGGCGTGTCCTTCGCCGCAGTCGGTTGGTCCGATTCCGCGGGGCTCGCGGACAAGGTCGCGTCTCCGGACAGGATCCGCATGTGCAGATCGCGCACCGCCGCGGTGGGCTCGACGCCGAGTTCGGCGGCGAGCACGCGCCGGAGGCTTTGGTACGTGTCCAGGGCCTCGGCCCGGCGCCCGCAGCGGTAGAGGCTCAGCATCAGCTGGGCGCGGAACGGCTCGTCCAGCGGGAACCGGGCGGCGAGCCGGGTCAGTTCCGGGATCGCGACCTCGTGCCGCCCGAGGTTGAGTTCGGCCTCGATGCGTGCGCGCCAGGCCTGGGTGTGCGCCTCCGCCAGGCGGGTCGCCTCTTCGCGGCGCAGGCGGACGCAGTCCACGTCAAGTAGCGCCTCGCCGCGCCAGAGCGCCAGCGCGTCGCCGTACGCACACGAAGCCTGCTCCCAACGCTCGTCCCGCGCGAGCTCCCGGCCCTGCTCGCACAGCCGGGTGAACTGCAAGACGTCGAGCTCCATGTCAGCGACCCGGAACACGTAGCCGGGCGCCTGTGTGATGACGCGTTCGCCCTCGACCGGGCCGAGCAGCCGGCGCAGCCGCATCACGTGATTGTGCAGCGCGGTGCGTGCGGTGATCGGCGGGGCGTCGTCCCAGACCAGGTCGATCAGCTCGTCGATGGACACCACCCGGTTGCCGCGCAGCAGCAGGGCGGCGAGGATGACGCGCTGCTTGTTACCGGGGATGCGTACGGGCGCGCCGTCGGCACGCACCAGCATCGGCCCGAGCAGCGCGAACTCCACGGCACCTCCGAGGACTGAACAGATCGGCCGGCCGATGACGGTCCGTGACCGGACCGCGTGAGCCGAGCGTGATCTCCACATTAGCCGGTCCGGCGAGTCTGCTGTGGCTGGGCGGTTCCGACGACGTCGCCGAGCACCGGGGGACGGCATCGGTACCGGAGGATCGCGTGCAGAAAACGAAGACACTCAGCTCCGAGATCCAGGAGCACCGGCGGATCGCCGACTTCACCCAGGAGGAACTGGCCCGGCGCGCCGGCATCGGTGTTTCGACGCTGCGCGATCTCGAGCAGGGCCGGGTGCGCCGTCCGCGGCCGGATTCCGTGCGGCGCATCGCCGGTGCGCTCGGCGTCGGCTATGAAGCGTTCGAGGCGCTGCCGGTGCATCCGCCGCGGATGTTCGTCGAGGTCCTGGGGCCGACCCGGGTGACGTGCGGCGGCGTGCCCGTGGACCTCGCGCCCCTGCGACTGCGCGCGATCCTCGGCGTCCTGGCGGCGCACCTCGGTCGCCGGGTCGGCCGGGACACGCTCGTGGACGTCCTGTGGGGACCGGTACCCCCGCCGGAGGCGGTGGCGGCCCTGCACTCCTACATCAGCCGATTGCGTGGCTTGCTCACCGCCGGGGCGCGGGGAGGGCCCGCGCGCGAGGTGATCGCCGCGGACGCGGACGGCTACCGGCTCGTCGTGTCCGGAGAGGAGGTCGACCTCGGTGTCTTCCGCGCCGGTGCTGCGAAGGCCCGGCAGCTGGCCCAGGCCGGAGCGGTCGAGGCCGCATTCGAGAGCTTCCGCGACGCGCTCGCCCAGTGGTCGGGTGAGCCGTTTCTGGAGTTCCCGCGGCTACGCGGCCTGCCATGGGTCGACGCGCTCAGTGCCGAGCGGGCGGCCGCGACGGTCGAGTGCGCGGACCTCGCCCTGCAGGTAGGACGCGGTGGCGAGGTCGTCGGGCTGCTGCGCCAGGCCGCGGCCGCCGATCCCTTCCACGAACCTTTACACGCTCGGCTGATCCTTGCCTTAGACGCCGCGGGCCAGCGTGCGGCGGCAGTGCGCGTATACGCAGGAGTGCGCCGTCGGCTAGCCGACGAGCTGGGCGTACCGCCGTGCGCCGAGCTCGCTTCGGCCTTCCAGCAGGTGATCACCGCTTACTGACACAGCTGGATCGGATCGCCCTGCGGATCAGTGCACGGGATGTACCCGCGGTCCTGCAGCAGGGTCTTGGCCGCGTCCTGGCTCAGATAACGCAGGAACGCGGCGGACAGCGAGTCGCCGGCGGGCTCGCCATATGTGTAGATCTCCTCGACGGCCCAGAACGGGTACTGGTCGTTCCGCACGGTCAGCGGGTCGGGGCCGTGGCCGTCGATCAGCACCTGGTCGACGTTCGGGTACTTGGTCGGCGGAGCCCCCACCGTCGACGCCATTTCCGCGTAGCCGATCGCGCCCTGATTGACGTCGACCTGGGTGAGCAGGTCGTCGGTGCTTCCCGCCTCGCAGCGGATCACCGGTGACGACTGCTGGTCGGGGGTGCGGTCCACGCAGTTCTGGGACGAGACGGCGGGTTCGGGCACGCCGCCCAGCAGCTTCTGCTGGAACGTGGCGCGGGTGCCGGAGTCCGCGCCCCGGCTGACGATGTGGATGGGCAGGTCCGGGCCGCCGAGCTGCCGCCAGTCGGTGACCTTCCCGGAGTAGATCTGCCGGAGCTGGTCGGTGGTCAGGGAGTGGATGCCGACCGCTTTGTTGACCACGATCGAGAAGATGATCACGGCCACCGGGTGCGCGTGCAGCTGCGGGTAGCCGTCGGTCGGCCCGTCGGACATGGCCAGCTGGCTGGCCTGCGCGCTCGGATCGCTGGTGCCTTGGGCGGACAGGTAGCGCACCCCGTTGCGGCTGCCGGTCGGGATGCCGCCCGGGGCGACGGCGATCGCCGAGGAGGTGCAGTCCTTCTGGTATTGCGCGGCGGCGGCTTGCATGGCCGGGGTGAAGGCGGTCGAGCCGTAGGCGGTGAGGCTGCCGCCGACACAGTCGGTCGGTGACGCGGGGCTGGTCGTGTGCAGATGGACGAGCAGCAGCACCACGACGGCGGCGAGACAGCCGATGGCCGTCAGGCCGAAGCCGCCCGCGCGGACGGTCGCCCCGTTCGGTCCCGCGCCGGAGCCGCTGCGCACGACGCCGCCGTCCTTGGCCGCGCCCTTGAGCCGGCCGGTCGCCTCGACCGTGCGGTCGGAGCCGGACAGCAGGACCAGCAGCCGGAACCGGTCCTTCTTCTTGAGCCGGATCGGCGGCACGTTCAGCTGGTTCGCGCTGAAGGTCAGCCCCCCGGGGCCGAGCAGAATCTCACGCTGTGCGTCCGTGGCGTCCTTGACCTCGACTCCGGTCACCCATCGGTTGCCGAAGGTGAAGGTGACCGGCAGGAGGTAGTCGTCCTCGGCGATGTCCAGGCCGCCGTCGTTGCTGACCCGGATCACGGCCACGTGCGCGTCGGGCACCTCGTGGGCGCTGTCCACGATGGCGCTGGTGCCGACCCGCACCACCATGGGCCGCTCGTCGGGCACCTCCCCGGTGAGCTTCAGTCCGGCGTCGTTGCTGACCTCGACCGCGAGCGGCTCCGCGTCGGATGCCTGTGTGGTCTTGAGGAGGAGCACGAGTTCGGCGAGGTCCCCGATGCCCGCCCGCGGCGTGCACGCCCACCGGATTGTCGAGGTGCACCCGGTAGCCGATCTGCCGGCGCCAGCGCGGCCGCAGGACCTGGACGGTGCTGATCACGGCCCCCACGCCCGCGATGACCGCCGCCACTCCCGGAACGAGGACGAACCATAGGAACGCTGACAAGACTCCCCCGTCGTTCGATCCCGTAGTCGCGTGTACTGACTTAGCGTCTCAATACTCGCCGCCATCGCGGGGTTCCGGCGACGCGTTCGCCTTGTCTTCGCCCGATCTTCACGCACTGTCCGTGTGCGGAGGGTCGCAGTGGGCGTCTTCGGCTTTCATGGAAGTCGCATGCGAGCCGAGCGGGGTGCACGCTGGAAGGTAGGGCCGGTCTTCCGCGCCGCAGCCGCCTCATGGAAGCGATGGCGAGATGTGTACCACGGTGGTCAGCATCGATCCGCACTCACCCGTGCCCGTTCTGATGGCCGGCGTGCGCGACGAGTTCCTCGAACGCCCATGGTTTCCGCCCGGTCGGCACTGGCCCGGGCAGCCGCAGCTCGTCGGCGGCCAAGATCTGCAGGCCCGCGGCACATGGCTGGCAGTGAATCCCGGGGTGCCCCGCGTGGCGTGCGTGCTCAACGCGCATGGCGAACCGGCCGAGGATGCCCGTCGGCTCAGCCGCGGCGAGTTGCCGCTGCGCCTGGCGGCCGCCGGGGAACCCGGCGACCTCGATCCCACCCGGTACGACCCGTTCCACCTGGTGTGTTCGACACCCGGATCGACCCGTCTCTGGAGTTGGGACGGGCGGAAGCTCGTTGAGCGCGCCCTCGACGCCGGTCTGCACATCATCGCCAACAGCGGGCTGGAAGGCGCCGACGACAACGGGGGCCCGGGCGCCGAGCAGATACGAGCGCGCATCGACCACTTCCGGCCGTTGTTCGAGAAGGCCGCGCGGCCTGAACCCGGAGAAGAAGACGCTGAGCATGCGTGGGGCGAGTGGCTTCCCCTCGTCTCCGGCGCTGGTCTGGACCCCGCGGAGCCGCACGCGCTCGTGTTGCGGCGAATCATCGACGATCAGCGGTGGGGCACCTCCAGCTTGAGTCTGGTCGCGCTGACCCGTAACGGTGCGCGTTATGACTTCTGCGCGAACCCCGCCGACCTGCACCCGGCCTGGTCGCGCGTGCTGTGACGCCTGGCGGCGCGCTCAGCCGCCGACGGCGTCGGAACGGCCGATCGGCAGCAGATACTGCAGCGGCTGGTCCAGGTCGTCGAGGCTGAACAGATCGTGCGCCAAGTCGTCGTTGACCCCGTTTACCGGTGTGCAGCCCAGGCCGAGCGCGGCGGCGACCAGCAGGAGGGTCTGCGCGAGGTGGCCGGCCTCCAACAGGCCGAGGCGCAGCGCCCGAAGACCGTAGCGCTGACGCAGCAGACCCAGATCGACGTACAGGCCGAGCAGGACCGGAGCCTCGTCGAGACCGATCGCGAACGCGTCTTCGAGCGCACGGGAGAAATACGGAGACAGTGCTTTGAGCTCGTGCACCGGAGGCAGGGCGCCGATTCGTCGCAGTACCCGTTGAACCGGGTCCGCCTCATAACAGCCGGGCGCCAACCCGTCGACCGCCAGTGCGAACACGCGCAGCCGGGCGGTGTAGAGAGCGCCCGCGCTCGGATACGGGCGATGAGGTTGCTGACCGGTGTGGTGCGTTTCCGCGTAGCTGTTCCACAGCAGAGTCCCCAGGTCCGTAGCGGTCAGCGGTCCGGTCAGCGCGCCTCGCGTGCACACGCGCCGGGTCAGCGCCTCATTGAGAGTGACATCGGGAAGCGGCCGCCCGGGCAGGGGAGTGCCCCCGACGGTGGCGGGCGCGGGCAGCGCGACCTCGCGTGACGCCGAGTCCTCCCGGCGGCCGACGTGGAACTTGCTGCGCTCCAGATAGCGGATGTCCGGCGCGCGGCGGTCCTGCGGGAAGAAGTCGGTCGGTTCATCGTCGTCGAGCAGAGCGCGGGCGACGAGGTGGCACAGCGCGCGCTCCTCGTCCGGCACAATGCCCAGACGGTTGAGCAGCATGTGCAGCTGCGAGGCCCACACCCACGGCCACGGGGCGCGGTACTCCTCGCCGTCATCGGGCGAGCCGTCGAAGCCTGTCTCGGCGCGCAGACATGCATCAGCGTCCTGAACTACGCGGTGCCAGTCGCCGAGCACTCCCGGCAGGCGCTCCGCCGTCGTGCCGGGGCCGGTCAACGCCTCGACCCGCCGCACGAGGCTGTCGCGCTGGACCGCGTACACCGAGTTGACCTTCGCGTGCACGACCGGGGCGGGCAGCAGCTCCACCTCATCAGCATGCTGCCACGCCCGCGCGTGCCGCCGCAGCCATCGGGCGACGCCGAGTCTGTCCATGCCGAGTCCCAGCCCGGTGGCGATCGCCAGGTCGGTCGCCGCGGTCAAGCGGGCGGTGCGGTGCGGCGCCTCGCTGATCGCCCGCAGCGCGGTCTGCGTGGAGCGGACGAACACGTCCTCGGCGATCGGCAGAGCGGCCGCTCCGCCGTACCGCCGTGTCTCCGGAACATAGGGGACCAGGTGTACTGCCGCATGGGTTGACGGCCAGGGCCCTGCGACGGTCGGCAGCTTCGCCGCGAGCTCGCCGAGCGGTTCGGCGAGACACACCGCGTCGCCGCGCACCCGGATCCGCAAGTGCGGGCCGCCCTCGCCGTAACGGATGAAGAACCAGTCGGCCCTGTGCTGATCGACACCGTGCTGATCGAGCAGCGGCGCCACGTCGCCGAGTAGGAATTCGTCGACCGTCTCCGGCGCGCAGTGCAGCATGCAGTGCAGGCTCGTCCAGCCCTCGGCCACGGCGTCTCCTCAGGGGAACGGGTGCGGATCGAACGGCAGGTCCTCGTAGCGCAGCGGCTGCTCGACCCGGCCGAGGCGGCACGGCACCTCAAGCAGCCTTGGCAGACCCCTGGTCCGTCGGTTGACGTACCCGAACGTCATCGGCAACGAGCCCGGGACGATCACCTTCACGCAGGACAGGCCGAACCGGTCGCCCGTCCCGGGCCCGTCGAGCCCGACCACGACGACTTCCAGGCCCTGTCCGCCGAGCCGCCGGACGGTGTCGGTGAGCAGCGCGGTCAGGTCGGCGACGGGCTCGGGCTCGGGCAGTTCGACCTCGAAGGCCGCCCCGAGCAGCGCGTCGACCCGCGGCGCCGCCTCCGGCAGCGTGTTCACGCCGACGTGATCCTCGAGGCTGACGATGCGTTCGGGCTCGCGCAGCATCCGGTAGAGCCGGTCGAGGTCGCGCGACTGCGGCTCGGCGGCGGCTCTGCGGGTGACCAGGTGGACATTGGTGACCAGTTCGGCGACCGCCGCGCGGACGGCCGCCCGCGGATCGTGGTGCGCGCCAGCCGCGATGAACGCTTGCGGCGCCGCCGACTCTGTGCCCTGATACCGGGCCACCGCGACGACGGCCGGGATCGCGAAGTCGTTCGTCGCGTCGAGCACCGTCACCGCGTAGCCGAGCAGGGCCGCCCGGTCGGCGAGCTGTTCCACGACCGGATCGGGGCGGGCCGTGCGGACCCGGGGCAGCGGAGTGCGGGTGTACCAGGCCATCAGGAACGCGTCACGCTCGGCGACTTCGAAGAGCCCGTACAGCGCGGCTTCCTGCGGGCTGCCGCCCAGGCTGCACCCATTCGAGCACTCGTACACGACCCGCGGACCGTGCGGCGCGTCCCAGTAGGCGACGTGCTCCGGTACCGCGATCGCGCGGTCGCGGGTCAGCGACCAGCCGTAGACCCAGTCCAGTTCGAGGTCCGGAGTGTAGGGCACGGTCGCCGACATCCGGTGGCCGTCGTATGCGGGCTCTGGCAGGCCGAGCCGCGCCGGGTCGACCGCGCGCTCGTCGCCGAGCTGGGCGAACGAGGCGCGCAGGCTGGTCGCGCGGCCACCGGGCCGGGCCGCGCGGTACCGCTCAACAGCCTCCAGCAGCGCCACTCGCTCACTGCTGTCGAAGTCGGGCGACCGGCCGTATCCGCCCTCCCGCACCGGCACGCCCCGCGATATCAGCGCACTGGTCGAGCTGAGCGGGGAGTCTTCGGTCCGCAGCACCTGGTACACCGGACCGAACACAGGGTCGTGCAGATCCGCCCTCAGATCGGCGATGACCAGCCGCGGATTGGGCCGACGCAGGACGCAGGGATCGGGCAGCGGCTGTGGCGACAGGTCGATTGCGGCGTTGCCCGGCGAGTCCGCTGGCAGTGGTTGGCAGACCGCACAGCCGCCGAGCGGCTGCACCTGGTGAGTGGTCCAGGTGGCCCGGCCGCCGTGGAAGGTCCAGACAGTGCTCTGATTCGCATCCGGATCGGCGAGCACGGCGTCGGCGAGCGCTGCGACACCGTCCAGCAGGGCGGGCGACAGCGTTCCGGCGAACCGCAGACCAGGGTCGCGCGACAACGGCTGGTGCAGCAGGGTCCGGCTGCTGAGCGTCATGAGCCGTCGCGTCTCGGCGCAGTTCAGACAACCCGTCGCGCCGCGGTACTGCACTGGCCCGACAAGCCCAAGCGCGCCGTCGCAGCGTACGGGCAGGTGCAGCACGTCGTGCCGGTGCGCGTGCTCGGCGAGGGCAGTCGCCTGGCCCGGAGTCCATTCTTCGAGCACGACGATGGCAGCGCCGGTGACAGCTGACAGCGCCTTGTCCGCGTCCAGTACGACGCGCGGTGCGAGCAGTTCTCGAAGTTCTTCGATCATCCGCCGCCGCCCGGCGCGAGCACGGTCAGTCCCGCTTCCCACAGGGGTTCGGTGCGCTGTGATCGCCACGGGCACACAGGGCCGACCAGCCGACCGAGTCGATCGCACAGCTCCCCTTGGCGATCGGCCACGTCACCCAGCCACACCGCGGTGGACCCCGGGCCCTCCCACAGCGAGACGGCCGCGCCGCTGGCGGCTAGCGCGGCGATCGCTCCGCTCGGCGCGACGTGGCGGCACCTTCCCTGAACGTCGGGTGGCGTCTGTGCCAGACCGGTGGCGGCGAGGGCGGCGAAGGCCATCGCGTCCGCGGCGGTGGCCTCGACCGCTCGGCCCGTGACTTGTCTGCCGGAGCGGACCTCGGCGCGGAACACGCCGTCCGCCAGTCGGTACACGGAGGGCAGAGCGCTGACTCCGAGCCGAATGGTAAGGCTCTGCCACCAGTGCCGGGCGTGCCGGTCCGGCATCCATTCGTCGGCTGTGACGAGTTGGGCGCCGTCGAGCGGAAGGGCGAGGGCCAGGGCGCGCAGGGCTCGTCCCACGGCGTGATCGCGGTTCATCCCGACGGTGACGGGAAACCGGGTCGACTCGGACAGGTCGCGGGTCACGGACGTCTCCGGCGCGGCCCGACCGAGCGGTCCGGCTGAGACGTCCGGCGAAGTTGAGGCGTCTGGCTCAGCGACGATGAGTTCGGCCGCGCGGCACGTCGCCTCCAGGCGGGCCAGGTCCACACGGGCGGCCGTGGCCACCAGCGTTCCGCCGGGTATGTCGCATGCGGCCAGTGCGGCGGGAAGCTGTGGCAGCCGGCCCGGGTGGGCGGCGGGCAGTAGGCCGGTGCGCTCGTCGCAGAGTGCTTCCACTGTGCGCAGCGCCTCGGCGAGCGTGGCCGGGGCGGGGACCGGTCGGCCGCGCCACGGGTGGTACTCGGCGTGTAGCGGGTCCGCTGAGGCGACTAAGACGGACGGCCAGCCTTCGGGAAGCCGGGGGTTCTCGCCGCGGGTGGCAGGATCGGGAAGCCCGGCGACCGCGCAAACGAGGCGCTGAGCTGCGGCGCCCGCGACCAGGGCGGCCAGCGGTCCGGGCGCGGGTGCGGGTGGCGCAGGGTTGAGGCTCAGCTGGTCGGCTGACAGCCCGGGCGCAGGTGGCGTGGGGCTGGGCCCGAGCCGGACGGCCAGTGGTCCGGGCGTGGGTGGCGTGGGGTCGAGGCCTAGCCGGGCGGCTAGGGCCCGGGCGTCTGCGCGCACCATGTCCGGGGGCGCCGACTCGGTGACGAACGCCGTTCCGCCGCGGATCCGCACCGCGACAGCGAGCCCCGCGGCCTCCAACACCACCTGCCCAGGCGGTTCGTTGCCGCTGCACACGTGGGTGTCGGTGGCTCCGAGTCGCGCCAGGGACCGGCGCACCGACTCCGCGAGGGGATCGGCGCGGTCGGTGGGGGAGGCGGGTGCGGCGTGCACGGTGAAGTCGGCGTCCCGTACGGCGCGCAGCGCGGCGTCGGGATCCGCCGCGACGGCGCCGAACCAACGGCGCGCGAGTCGACCTCCGGTATCAGCAGCCGCCGCGCCGCCCGCGCTCTCCGCTGTGTCGCTCGCGTCCTCCGCCGCGCCGCCCGCGCCCCCCTCGCCGCTGGGAGC
>NZ_DASZGI010000211.1:0-14348 GCF_035938995.1 Actinocrinis sp. | reverse complement strand
GCCGCTTCTGTGTCGAACGGAATCGGATCGAACTCGTGCTCGGCGCGCTGGAGCACGTCCATGCGCCGGGCTCGCTCGACCGCGGCGTCATACGCGCTTTGCTCGTCATTGCCGCGCACTTCGTGGGGGCCGGCCGACAATTCGGCGAGAGTGATCGCCGTGATGGCCATCTCATCCGGTAGTTCGGCCGGGTCGATCCATGCTCGAAGGATCACGATGTTGGTATCGAGCAATCCCTGCCGACGGTGCTCAGCGGGCATAGGGGTCACCTGAATCGTGATCGGCGGCGGCGTCCTGGTCCGCGCGGAAAGCCTCAAGATCGACAGGTGGGGCGCCGCGGGACATCGTGGCGAACTCCATACGCGAAACGAACCGCCGACGCCCGCGCAGGGGGATCAGTTCACCGATCCGATGGCCGTCTCGCGTGACGGTGAATGCTTGGCCGTGCTCGACGGCGTCCATGATCTCTTTCGACCTGTTCCGCAGATCGCGCTGGGTGATTTCCGGCTGAGCAGTCATGAGCACATCATATCCTCGTGTGGCACTCAGTGCTACTGCGTGCTGCACAGTTTCGCGGGGAGCCCTGCTCGGTCGCGGTCCTCTTGGCTTCTCGCGTCGGCTGCAAGGCCGCGACTCAACCACAGCCGCGTGCGTCGTAGCTGGTCAGCGAGGTCTTGCCTGTTCGAGTAGGTCCACATGAGGTCAACTCATCAGATGAACGTCAGGCCGCCTCCGCGAGGTGGCCTTTCATCTCTGATCTCTGCACGGAGTTCGCCCGGATGTCCCACGGTGCCGTGCCGCGCCATTTCCTGGAATAGGGAAGCACACGCCGGAAAGTTGGAGCTGAAGATCCGTCAGGCTGAGGGGGCCGTGAGGGCTGCGGGTTAGGATGTTTGGGCGTGGGTGGAGGGTGCGGTGACGTCGGCGCGGATGGGTGTGTGAGCGGGTGCGGGTGCTGGGGGCCAGGGGATGCGGGTGGCGCAGAGGGACACGATGATCGCGGCTGCGGCAACTGCGGCCATGGCCCAGGCGAGGCCGCTGGCGTTGGCGATGAGGCCGATGATGCCGGGACCAGCTAACAGGCCGACCGTGCCCATGGCGGCGACGATTGCGAGGGAGTCGGGGCCTCGGTCCGCTGCGGCCTTGTAGACGCACGGGGTCACTGCGGCGATGCCGAGTCCGACGCAGGCGAATCCCAGCAGGGCGGGTGGTGTTCCGCCGATCAGCACGGCGATTGCGAGTCCGCCGCCTGCTGCTGCGCTGCCGATGGTGACCAGGGTCCGATCGCCGCGGAGGGTGCGCCAGCGATCGGCCATCAGGCGGGCTAGGACCATCGTCACCGAGAAGACGGCGATGCCCATGGGAGTCAGCGACGCCGGTGCCTTGGCGACGTTTTTGAGGTAGAGCGCCGACCAATCGTTCATGGCGCCCTCGACGATGGTGCCGAACGCCATGGCGGCGCCCATCCAGAGGAATGGGATCGGGGGGATGGGGCGGCGGCGGTGGGGCTCGGACTGCAGGGGTGGTGAGTGTGAGGGCTCCTCGGGCGTGTGTGGGGGGTGCGTGGAGGAGTCGGGGAGGATGCCTGTGTGGGCGAAGCCGAGCAGCGTGAGCAGGAGTGCTGCGGCGATGGCGAAGTGCGTGGGCAGGTTTGCGGTCACGGCGTTCACGGCTGAGGCGAGCAGTGCACCGGCGAGTGCGCCGCCGCTGAAGGTTGCATGCAGCCGCGCCATGACCGTGCGCTGATATGTGGTCTCGAGCTGCGCGCCTTGTGCGTTCATTGCGACGTCGAGGCAAGCCACCGCGACTCCGTCGCAGCACGCGATCGCGAGGGCTGTCGGGTAGTTCGGCGCCAGTGCGAGGGCGAGCGGGAGGAGCGACAGACAGAGGGCAGACAGCTCTGCTAGCCGGCGCGAGCCGAGGCGCTTCATCAATGCCGCGACGAGCGGGAAGGAGGCTGCGGCGCCTATTCCGCAGACCGTGAGCAGTAGGCCGATTTCCGCGTCGGAGGCACCGAGTCGGGCCTTGAGAGCAGGCAGTCGTGAGGCCCAGGTTGCGTACTGGAAGCCGAGCAGCGCGAAGAGTGCCGCGATCGCCAGGCCGGACCTGCGGAAGGTGACGTGAGAAGGGGACACGGTATTCGGCCTCACGGTCCTGCCGGGGGAAGGGTGGATTGCGAGGCGGGAACTTTGAGAAGTGGAAGTGGTTGTACGCGCGTGGACATGTAGACCGCGTGGGGGCCGTAGCTTGCCGGCACGTCGACCTCGAGGTGCGGGTGGAATCCTTGCGCCGACCAGAACGCGTCGCTTTCGCCGACGGCGACGAGTGAGATTCGTTCGAACAGGAGGTCTAGAGCACGCTGCGTGAGGTGGTGCAGCATCCGCTTTGCCAAGCCTCTGCCACGGAAGGCTGGTGCGACGACCATGTCGTGAAGATGCAGGTTGGCTGAGTGGTGTGAGCGCGAGTCCGTCTCCGGCTGGCTTAGGTCGGGGAAGCTTTGTGGCGGGTATGGGATGGCAAGCACGTAGCCTGCGACCGCTTGGTCGAGGTCGAGGACGAAGCAGGTATCAGGGGAGATGCGCGCCCTGGAGATGAGCGCGTCGCGGCCTTCTGAGAGTCCGAGGGCGGCGTAGGTCTCGGCTTCGAGCTCGACGATGCCGTCCCAGTCGGCGGGCTCGATGAGGCGGATGCGTGCGCCGCGGATCGTTGTGCAGGGCGTCGGCTTGATTCCGTTGAAACCCTGGGTCGCGTAGCTGACGGCATAGGCACCGCTTAACGCGATCCAGACAGGGTCTCCGGATCTGAGTTTTTTTGGGACGCTGGTGAGGGTGCGTGCGTGCCCGAATACGTCGTCGCTGTCGCAGGTGGGGCCGGCGACGATTGCGGGCACGTACTCCGTCTCCGGCTCCGGCTCCGCGTGCGTCGGGAAGAGCAGCGGGAAACGGAGTTCGTCGGCTTCATAGAGACCGTTGAATCGTCCGCAACTCAGGTAGAGCCAATGCTCCCGGTCGCCGGTCGGCGACTGCCGCGACGCCAGCCGGGACACGTGAGCGCGGATCGCGCTGTGGTCCGCGACGAGGTAGCGGCCGGGCTCGATGACGAAGTCGAGCGGAGAACCGGAGGCAGTGGTGAGCCGTTGCATGCCTTCGCGGATGGTGGCGAAGATCTTGTCCAGCGGCGGATTCATGGGCTTGGCCAGCCCGTCAAGATAGCCGAGAGCGGGCAGGCCTCCGCCGAGGTTGACATGGTCCAGCAGGATGCCGCGCTTGTGGAGGGCGACGATCGTGTCGGCGAGATCGTCGAACGCCGCGCGCCAGGCGTCCGCGCTCATCTGCTGTGAGCCGACGTGCACGGACAGGCCGGCGGGGATCAGGTCGAGGTTTCGGGCCGTTTGGAGTATCAAGACTGCGTCAGGGGCTGAGCAGCCGAACTTCCGGCTCAGGCCCCACACCGCCCCGTCCCCGGTGGTGGCGAGGCGGCAGAACACGCGGGCGCCGGGCGCGTACGCGGCGATCGCCAGCACGTCCTCCACGCTGTCGGTGGCGAAGTCGCGCACGCCGAGCCCGAACGCGTCGGCGATGTTCCGATCGGACTTGGCGGTATTGCCGTAGTGGATCCGCGCGACCGGCACGGACGCGCCGACCGCCTGCGCGATCTCCTGCGGACTGGCCGCGTCGATTCCGGCGCCCCGCGCGGCAAGAGCGGCGATCACGGCGTCGACGGGGCAGGCCTTCATCGCGAAGCGCACGGTGACGCCGGGCAGTTCCCGCAGCACGGAGTCGTAGCGTTCTTCGATTCCGGCGAGGTCGAAGATGATCCGATCCTCATCGCAGGCAGCCAGGGCGGCGCGCAGGTCAGGACTGATCGGCATGGCGAGGATGAGGGATCTGGAGTGCTGCCGCGTGGACGGTGGGCGGGGCGGTCGGGGTCGCAGTGCATGCGCGCACGAGCGATGGCCAGACCTCGGTCAGAAGTGCGAAATCCTCGATGTCGGCCTGGGCTTCGTCGAGGAGCCGTGGGCGTTGGGCGGCGAGGAGGTCTGCCACCTCCGCGTACTTGCCGCCGAGCCGGCGGTAGGCGCGGTCGAGGGCGTCCAGCCGTCGGTCGTTTTCGGCTCGGTCGAGCTCGGCGCTGTGCCGGGCGAGTTCGGTCACTGCGTCCGGGCGCACGTGTCCGCCGTCGTCGAGCAGCTCTGCGCCTGCCTCGGCCATGCGCTCGTACATGAAGTTGAGGTAGAGCATCGACAGGAAGAACTTCGCCAGCCGTAGGTGGTAGGACTTGAAGCCGGCCTCGGTGCGCCGCTCGGGGGTGTAGAAGTTCACGATGTTACGGTTGTGCACCACGCCGGGCAGTCCGGCGTCGTAGATCAGGT
The DNA here is from genome assembly GCF_035938995.1 of Actinocrinis sp. GTDB lineage: Bacteria > Actinomycetota > Actinomycetes > Streptomycetales > Catenulisporaceae > DASZGI01. The sequence continues at coordinate 9,976 of NZ_DASZGI010000211.1, read as the reverse complement.
GCATGAGAAAGTAGTCGCTGCCGATCGTGTTCGCCGCGGGCAGCAGCGGCACGCGTTCGTACACCTCGCGCCGGAAACTGATGTTGCACATGTCGATCTGCATGGGGTCGACGACCGTCAGGGTCGACTGATCGCGCCTGAACGGCTGCGTCCCGGCACCGCGGAACGACTCATCGACGAGCGCGCGCTTGCGCTCGTGCGGCCAGTGCTCGGGGGCCCAGAGGCTGACGATGTCGAAGTAGGCGTCGCGGTCGAGGTCGTAGATCTCGCCGATGTCCACCGAGAGCTCCCCGACGAACGAGCTGCCGACCAAGACGACCGGCCGGTGCGCGTCGGCGGGATCGAGCGCGATGTTGCAGACGCCGTACACCGCATCGATCGCGCGCTTGCCTAGTGAGGCGAGTTCGTGGTGGATCGGGAAGAGCGGGCTGCCGTCTATGGTCTGATAACGGCTGTCGGAGTCCCGGCGGTGGACCGACTCGCAGCCGAGCGCGCTGGCGTAGAGGAAGATCCGGTTGGTGCAGGCGCCGTAGGAGACGTCGGCCGGGAGCATGAGGTCGAGCACGAGGTCCGGCTTGGCCGGCGCGGCCCGGTCGATCGCTCGGCACAGGAAGTCCCGCTGCGTGGACTCGTCGAGATGATGCACGGCCACGCGCGGCGCGGTGGGTGCCTCGCGCAGGACTGCGGCGTGTGCCTCGAAGGTCGGTTTGTCCGTCGAGTCGAGGATAAGCAGGTGGACTTCGACGTCGAAGTACGCTGCGGCATACCGCGCCTCCGCGCCGAGCGCCGCGACCGTGTCGGCGCAGGGCCGGTTGGTAGGCAGAGCAAGGCAGATCTTCTTCACGCCCGTACTCCGTCCTGTATGCCGGCCGGAAGCTCTGAGCCGTCCCAGGAGGTGCGGCCGAGTAGCTTGGCGCCGAGGTCGGTGAGCGTGGCGGGTCCGTATCGGAGCGACTCGTGTTCGACGGCGTCGCCGATCAGGGTTTTGTTCCAGTCCGGGGTGCTCAGGCGGCGCCAGGAGTCGATCCTCGACCGGCGCAGCGCCACGTGCGACTCGAGCGCGGGCATCATCGACAGGTACTGGACCGCCCGCACGCCCTTCTCCGAAGTGTTGGGCGCGACGCCGTGGGCGAGCATGCCGTTCCAGATCAGCAGGTCCCCGGCCTGGAGTTCCGGGCGCACCAGAGGGAACTCGGCGCGGTCGGCACCGGGTCGGACCGGGTCCCGGTCGGCCGGGGCCGTGGCCCGCCACTGGTCGAAGCGGCGGAACAGCTCCGGCGAGCACTGGAAGCCGCCGAGCTCCGGCGCCGTGTCGTTCAGCGCGATGACGCCCTGGACCCGCTGAGGCGGCACGTCGGGGGTGGAGTCGACGTCCCAGTGCAGTTCGATGTCGAATCCGGTCTCGGTCGGGGCGATCAGCGCACGATCGCGGTTCTTGACGTTCGGCGGGTTCAGGTTGAGCCGGTCCAGGGTGACCCACAGCTGTTCGCAGTCCCAGACGTCGACGAATGCGTCGTAGACGCGGCGCGTCTGGCGGCTGTCCCAGATCAGCTGATGATGGTAGGCCTCGACGAAACCGTAGATGTACAGGTCTTGGTCGAGCTGCGACCGGTACGTGCGCTCCGGATACCAGGAGTCCGGCTCGTGTGGGTCGAGCCCTTGGAACTCCCACGCGAACTCCAGCAGGTCAATCGCGGCGGCGGCGGAGATCGCCTGCTTCACCACGACGTAGCCGTAGGTCTGCCAGAAGGCGAAGTCGTCTTCGGACAGGACGCGCAGCGGAAGGTCTTTGCGAAGCTCGCGCAGCGGTGTCGGGGCCAGATACGTGTCGGCGTCCGCGCTGAAGTACGGGAGGTGCGAGGCGGCGCGGTGCAGGGGAGAGCCAGGGGCCATGCAGATGCTCCGTGGTTCTTGCCCGCCGCGGCCCGGTGAGGCTATTCGTCGGTGAGCCCGCATAGGGCGCACCGACCGCGGCGACGGTTGGATGACAGGGTTCCCCCACCTGGGTTGGACGCGCGCACGACGGCCCGCCACGTCGGCCGTCGCGGGTCTCGCGGGTCGACGTGCACGCCGACAAGGCCCCTAGCAGGGCACTTGCTCAGCCACTCGTTGCGCAACACCAAGGTGGACTAGACCAATGCCCCGTGTCAACTCTCTGCGCATTAAGGCGCGGTGTCGGTCGGTCGTATGTGCAAGTTAAGCCAGGCGGATCAGTGCGGCGGCCAGCACGGCGCCGCCCACGACGAGGAGGAACGGCGCGCGCAGCACGATAAGGAGCGCGGCAGCGCACAGCCCGCCGGCCCTGGCGTCGAGCCCGAGGTGCCGCCCGCTGCCGAACGTCTGCATCGCGGTCAACGCGGCCAGCAGCGCGATGGGGGCCAGCGCCGCGAGCCGCTGGACAATCGGCTTCTCGAGCAGCCGCTCAGGAATCAGCAGGCCGGCGAGCTTGAGCAGATAGCAGCTGATACTTCCGATCAGCACGGCGGGCCACATCAGCGGCCTGCCGTGTCGGCGCGGCGGGAGCGATGGGCAGGTGTACGCATTCCCACGGTGACAGCCACGAGCGCGGCCGCGACGACGGGAACACCGATCGGCGTGACCGGGATGAGTGCGAGGGTGACGACCGCCGCCGTCAGCGCGGTGAGCCGGGTGTCCCGGGTCCGCACGCGCGGTGCGAGCAGCGCCAGGAACGCTGCGGGGGCGGCGGCGTCAAGGCCGAGGGCGGATGGATCGGGCAGGGCGCGCCCGGCGATGGCGCCGATCAGGGTTCCAGCGTTCCAGAGGACGAAGATGGCCAGGCCGGTGGCCCGGAACGCGATCCGCCCCGACTCCGGGTCGCGCTGCGCGGTGGCCATCGCGGCGCTCTCGTCGATCACCAGCTGCGCCGCCGCGAGCCTGCGCAGTCCGGATACGCGCAGCAGGCCGGACAGCCTCAGGCCGTAGAGCGCGTTGCGCGCGCCGAGCAGGACGGCGACCGTCGTCGCGGGCAGCGCGGCGCTGCCCGAGGCCACCGCGCTGACGAGGGCGAACTGCGAGCCGCCGGTGAACATCAGCAGAGACAGCACGCAGGTCTGCGCGACGGAGAACCCGGTGCTCGTCGCCAGCGCGCCGAACGACAGCGCGAAGGCGCCGGCCGGGGCGGCGATCCCGAACACGTCGCGGGCGAGCGGGCCGCGGAGGGCGAGGCGGGTTGACTGGGCGGGCGCCGGTGCGAGAGTAGTCTCCACGCAGGCAGGTTAGTGCTGAACTATGCGCACACGATTGCTAATGTATGCTCACTGGCCCTATTCGGTAGCATATAGTGTCATGGATCGTGTTGATCGCGCAATTCTGTACCACCTCCAGGAAGACGGCCGGCTGCCGAACGTGGAACTGGCCGAGCGAGTGCGGCTGAGCCCGTCGCCGTGTCTGCGGCGGGTCAAGGCTCTGGAGACGGCCGGCGTGATCGCGGGGTACCACGCCGAGATCGATCCGGCCGCGGTGGGGCGCGGCTTCCAGGTGATCGTGCACGCCTGGCTGAGTCAGAACGTCCGGCCGATCGTCGAGGCGTTCGAGGCGGGAGTGGCGCAGCTCGACGAGGTGGTCGAGTGCCTGCGCATGTTCGGCGAGCCGGACTACCTCATCCGCGTCGCGGTGGCCGATCAGGACGCCTATGAGGGCTTCCTGATCAACAAGCTCGGCGCGCTGCCCGGGCTGACCCGGATGACGTCGCAGATCACGATGAAGACGGTGAAGGCGGGGCGGCGCCTGCTCCCCGGGCCGCAATGATCGGGTGCGGGGAGGTCGGACGGCTGACGTTGGCAGGCTGAGTCCGAGATCGAGACCCGGACCGCCCGAAAGGCCGGTTTCCGCTGCCCGAAAGTCGTCCCGCGGGGAAGTTGTCCGCGTCGGCGTCTTCTGACACTTATAGGGGCCAGTGGATTCAACGGATGGGGGAGTGGGTTTCAGTGGGTCTGCAATTCGCCGGGACGGCCGGTGGGTCACGCCGCCGCGCAGTGATCGGCATCGGTGTCGCGAGCGCGCTCGCGGCGCTGCTGGGAATGTCAGTGTCAGGATGTTCGGGCAAGGCCGCGGCGCCGAAGGCCGTGGCCGGTTCGCAACAGCCGTCGGCATGGGAGCGCACCTTGGCGCAGGTGCAGCCGGATGGGACGGTCACGCTCTCCACCGCCCTGTCGGCGTTCTCGCTGGCGGTCGGCCCGATCCCCGGCGCGGCGCCGCCCGCCGGAGCCGCCGGGCCGATTCCGTCCGGGACGCTCGCGGTGAGTTGGGTGCTGGGCAAGTGGAGCCAGCTGAGTCCGGCTCAGCAGCAGGCGGTGCGCACGGACTTGGCCGGTGCGTCCGGCGGGAACAATCCGGCCGCCTTCGTGCGGGGGAGCGGCGGCGCCGTCGAGGCAGCCGCCGTGCGGGCCGCGACGCCGTCGCCCGGCCCGAACCCTCAGCTTCCCTGCCTGACCGCGGATTCCGCGGGTGCGACGCCATACCGGGCGCAGCTGGCCGGGATCGAGAGCTCGATCGCCGCGCATCTGGGCCGCTCCCTGGGCCTCGACGTGCACTTCGCGGTCAACACCGGCCAGCTCGAAGGCAATAGCCTGATGTACACCTGGGCCTGTGCGGGCACCAGTACCGCGACCGGCGCTGTGACGGGCTGCACGATCCACGTCAACCCGCTCGCGCTCGGCCCGGGCTACACCGACGCCGACCGAAGCAACTTCCTCATCCACGAGGTGATGCACTGCTTCCTCTTCGGCAAGTTCGGCCTCGACTACAACGCCATGCCGGCGTGGTACCTCGAGGGCGTGCCGACGTGGGTGATGACCGCGCTCGGCACCGGAGATCCGAAATCGACCAAGTACTGGGTCTCCTACCTCGACACCTCGGGCACGCCGCTGTTCCAGCGCTCTTACGACGCCATCGGCTTCTACGCCCATCTCGCCGAGACGGGCACGGACGTCTGGAAGGTCATCGACCCGATCGGCGCCGCGTTCGTGGCCGGCGGCAACGCGAACAGCGCGGGGTGGAACGCGGCCGGGATCACCCAGCAGTTCTTGGACTCCTGGGGCTCGGGATACGCCACGGGCCGCTACCCGGGCGCCGCGTGGAACACCACCGGACCGAATCTGCCCCCTTACACCGACGCCCTCGCGCAGGGGGCGCTGAACGACGGCGGCGCCGTCACGCTCGCGGCCAAGCCCGCATCGCCCGCGATCGAGCAGGTCGACGTCAACGCGCAGGTCGTGCAGTTCAACCCGGGCGCCGGGGCGAGCGGGCGGATCAGCCTGGACGGGGGGACGGACGCGGTGCTCAGCACCGCCGGAGGGGCGCTCTACTGCACTCTGGGCTCGGCCTGCCAGTGCCCGACGGGCAGCGCTGGAGACGGAACCCAGTTCACCGCGATGGCGTCCGGCGAGCACTACGTCACCGTCACCGGCGGCCTGAAGGCGGGTTCGGTGCAGGCCGTGGGGATGACGCTGGCCGACGCCTGTAAGAAGCCGAACAAGCCGTGCCTGGTGGGTTCGTGGACTGGGACCGGGCTCGCCGCGCAAGGCGGCATCACGGCCTCTGGTGGAGCCGGTGCGAGCCTGACCGTCACGCCTGGGGGCACCTTCACGCTGGTCCTCAGCGGCATGCAGCCGGTCGACTTCACCGGCCAGGCCGGCACCGCGGGGTCGTTCAAGTACGACGGCCAGGAATCCGCGGTGATCACGCTACCCGCGGCTGGAGCCTCCACCGGCGTGCTGACGGTACGTCAGGGCACGCTCAACGTCGGCGGCATTTCGGTGACCGTCCACGTGACCTCGCCGATCACCTTCGATCTCGGCCCGATCAGCGTGAGCCAGTACGAGGCCCAGAGCGGCGGCGGCGGGGACGGCGTCGGCGACGCGCCGGGGGCCGGAGACACCTATCAGTGTCAGGGCAATGCCCTGACGATCTCCGTCAACCACATTGCGCAGCAGTCGGCGCAGTGGACATTCGCTCGGAGCGGTAGCTAGCGATGCGGGCCCGCCGAGGTTGATGGCGGCGAAGGCAAGAGCGCGCGGCGGGGAAGGCCCTCTTCCCCGCCGCGCGCTCTTCGGCGGCTATGCCCCTACGACGTGAGCCGCGCACCGACGCCTGTTGGCGTTGACGAGAGCGGTTGATGCAGCCGGCGCGGGTCAGCGTGGATCGGCGCGGTCGACGTTGAAGTGGCGGCCCGCGGACACCGCCCACGCATTGTCCTCGGTGTCCTGGGACGGGTGGTGGGACAGCCCGAGCCGGGTGATCATCCGCTGCCCGCCCTCGGTGTCGCCGTAGAGCACGTCGATGCTGAACGGCTGCCCGTCCTTGGACCGCTCAGTCAGCTGGGCGAACTGGTCCGCGCCCGGATCGCGCAGCGCCACCTGGCAGAACCCGCCGTCCCCGGCGGCGACGTAGATGTCGCGGGTCAGCATGTGGAAGTCCGCGGGGTCGCCGTGCGGTCCCATCGGATCCACCAGTACGTCCCAGCCGTGCAGGACGCCCACGCCGCGACCCACGTTGCGCAGCGAGATGACCAGGTAGACCGCCTCGTCTGTCACCTCGAGCACGGCCCGGCCACCGGGCACGGCCAGCCACCGCCCGTCGGCGAAGCGCACTTTCTCGACCGGGTCGTTCCAGCGCGTGGGCACCAGGATCGGCCGCAGCCCGTCGAGCAGCCCGCGCTCGGCGCTGCGGGCCGCGGCGTTGGCCGAGCGCGTCGAGGAGAAGGTGGAGACGGCCAACAATGCCGTGCCCCCTGCCGTGGCCACGTTCGCCAGTGTGCCCCAGTCGACCATTCCTGTCCCTTCCGCTCCGACGAAGACGATTATGGTCGCTCCGGTCCGGCGGCGCGGACGGGCTACCCGTGCGTCTTCGGCAGGTCGAGCACGGCGACCGCGCGTTCGGTCAGGCTGCCAAGGTAGAGCCGGTCCCCATCCTGGCGGGCGGCGGTCACCCCGCGGTACCCGACCTGCCATCCGCGCAGGTCGTGCACGACCTCGCCGCTCTGATCGACGGCCAGCGCCCAGGCCAGGTCCTTCGGCCCGGGAAGCAGCCGTTGAGGTGTCGCCGCCAGGAGCGAGCGCAGCCACGGCGGCCGGGGGAGCAGCCAGTCGAGCAGCGCGTCGCGCGGGCTGGCCATGCCGACCCAGACCAGCCCGTCGTCGGTGATCGTCAGATTGTCGGGGAAGCCCGGAAGTTCGCCGACGAGGGTCTGGCTGGTTCCGGCCATCGGTCCGGTCAGCCAGAGGCGGACCAGCCGGTAGCCACCCATGTCGGCGACGACCAGGCTCTGCTCGTCCGGGGAGACGACCACGCCGTTGGCGAAGTGCAGCCCGTCCAGGAGGACGTCGACCGCGCCGTCCCGGTAGCGCAGGACCCGGCCGGTGCCGGTGTGCTCGAGCAAGTCGGCCTTGTAGCGTGCCAGTCCGAAGCGCTGGGAGGACTGGGTGAAGTAGATGGTCCCGTCCCCGGCGACGGCGGCGTTGCTGCAGAAGGTCAGCCGGTCACCGCCGACGGTGTCGCAGAGCACTTCCACGCCCGGTCCAGGCGAGGCCGCCACGCGCAGCAGGCCGCGCTCGGCGTCGCAGACCACGAACGCGTCGTCGCCGTATCGCTCGATGCCCAAAGGCCGTCCGCCGGTGTCCGCGAGCAGACGGGCCTGGCCAGCATCGGTCGCGTCGGGCGGCACGCTGACGATCCGACCGTCCGCCAGTCCCACGACGATCTCACCGGACGCGCCGAGTGCCAGGTGTTCCGGCCCTTCGCCCGGCAGCGGGATCCGCCGGAGCGGTGGAAGCGTGCGCGGGTCTGAGCGGCGCGGCACGGGACGCGAAGGTGGCGGTGGATTCCAGCGCACGGCGCGGAAGCGGGCGTCGGCCATCGGCTTCTCCTCGCGGGCGGCTCACGCGTCGATGCGGAGGCGTCCGGCCAGTATGAGCGCTTCCGGGCGCGCTCACTACGGGCCAGTCCGGAGCCGAGCCGGGAGAGCGCTCTCCTTCTAGGCGACGCGACGGCGGCCGTCCGAAGACGGCCGCCGCGCCCCGTTTCCATGCAGTTTGATTCACAGGTTGCTGATCAACTGGTAGCTACCAGCCGACCGCCACAACCATGTACTGCGGGTTGTTCACCGAGATGTCGGAGGACTGGCCCGCGTCGTCGTCGTACGGGAAGCCGTACTGGACGTTGTTGATCGCGTTCTGGTGCCAGAACTGCGCGTAGTAGTTCGCCGGAGCGGCCTGGTAGAAGTTGCTCGGGATCGATTGCTGCGCGGTCGGCAGCTGGGCGACGTGCCGGTTCAGGCCGGCGCACAGCGGCGGGTTGGCGGCCAGTGTGCCGCCGCAGCCGAAGATCTGCGCGGTGGAGTCGCTGGTGTCGCCGTTGGCCGCCGCGTAGCTGCTGAAGTAGTTCGCGTACGCGCCGCCGGTCTGGAACGCCGGGTCGTTACCCGGCGACGGGATGCCATAGGGCGCCTGGTCGGTGGCCAGTTCCTTGAACTCGGTCGGGACCGAGTTCTGGAAGCGCTGGAACGTGGCCGACCGGCTCTCCTGGAAGGTCGCGTAGTTCTCGCCGACCTCCTGGTCCGAGCCGTCATGGCCGTGGAGGAGCAGGGCGAGCTTCAGACCGAACCGGTCGACCCGCGTGGTGTCCACGTTGATCGAGGACGCTCCGACGGTGAACTCGATGAAGTCGTAGTACTGGCCGTTCGGGGTGCCGAGATAGAAGTACATCCGGCCGGCCGAGTTCGCGGGCATGTCGATGTACGGCTGCTGCGCGATCGACTCCGTCTGTCCGTTGAAGCTCCAGTAGACCTGGCTGTCCGGGTACTGGCCGTTCGTCTGGTTGGTCACCTTGACTTCGAGCACGTGGGTCGCCGCGGGGATGCTGCCGGTGTCGCCCCAGAACGCGGCCGGTGGCGCGCCGTTCCCCGAACCGCCGGTCGACGAGGGGGAGGGTGATGGGCTACCGGTGCTGCCCGCGGTGGTGAAGACCTGGAATTCCCAGATGGAGTATCCCCATTGGGTGTTGCGCTGTGTGCCGTACATGCGGATGTAGCGTCCGGTGCCGGTGACGTTCAGGGTTTCGGTACCGCCGGGGCCGGTGGTGGTGGAGTAGATCGTGGTCCAGTTGGCGGCGTCGTTGGACACCTGGATCTGATACGCCTTGCCGGAGGCCGTCTCCCATTGGATGACGACTTGGCAGATCGACTGGGTCGATCCCAGGTCGATCTGGAGCCATTGCGGGTCGCTGAACTGGCTGGACCAGCGGGTGCCGGTGTTGCCGTCGACGGCGTTGGAGGCGGGGAAGGTGGCGTTCTCCAGGGAGGAGGCAGTGGCCGGATGGTTGAGAGCGGCGTTGGTCGTGCCGCAGCCGTTGGAGGATCCGAAGCTTCCGTAGACCTGGAACTCCCAGAGCGAGTAGCCCCACTGAGTGGCACGGGTGGTGCCGTACATGCGCACGTACCGGCCCGACCCGGTGATGTTGAGGGTCTGTACCCCGCCGGTGCCGGTGGTGGTCGAGTAGATCGAGGTCCAGTTCGCGTTGTCGTTCGAGGTCTGGATCTGGAACGCGGTGGCGTACGCGGTCTCCCAGTTCAGCACGACCTGCGTGATGCTCGCGGAGGCGCCCAGGTCGACCTCCAGCCACTGCGGGTCGGAGAACGCTGAGGACCAGCGGGTGCCGGTGTTGCCGTCGGTGGCGTTGGCCGCCGGCGTGCCGGCGTTCTCCTGCGACGAGGCGGTGGTGGGCTTGCCCTGCGACAGCAGGGTGGGCGCGGCGTGCGCCTCGGTGGTGAACGCGACGAGCATGTACACGGTCATGCCGAGCGCTGCGACCACGGCTGTGGCAGCGCGCGCCCAGCGCGGTAGGGATCTCCGATGCGTTAACGCGGCGGAGGAGAGTGCCTTCATTGGCTTCTCCAGCTTTACCGTCGAGAGGGGTGGGCAAGTGTTCGGAGAGCGCTCTCCAAGATGGGATGGTTGCG
>NZ_DASZGI010000210.1:0-7216 GCF_035938995.1 Actinocrinis sp. | reverse complement strand
GAGAGGAACGCCTCCAGCACTGTCACGTCCAGCCAGCGCCCGAGCCTGGCCTTGGCCTCCCCGGGCGTCAGCCACGCCATCCGGTCCACCTCCCGGTTGGGTTCGAACCGCCCGCCGCCCGCGCTGCTCGGGATGACCCGCGCAGCCCAATACCGCACGTGCTTCGGCACACCGGCGACCTCATACGTGATCGTGGGCAGCCGACGCCCCAGCACCATCCGCTGTCCGGTCTCCTCGAAGACCTCCCGCTGCGCGGTCAGCTGGATGTGCTCGCCGGGTTCCTGCTTACCTTTGGCGAACGACCAGTCGTCATAGCGCGGACGGTGGACCAGCGCCAGCTCGGGACCGTCGGAACCCGGTCGCCAGAGCACCGCCCCACCGGCCTGGATCGGCTCGGTCGCGGTGGATGATCTGGTCAGCGGCACAGCCCCCCATCGTAGCTGGGGATTGCGATCCTTCCGTTGTCGTCACGCGTACCGCCGCGCTGCGCGTTCACTTCCCCAACCACGCACGGTGCGCCGGGTCCGCGGCGTCTGTCCACAGGTTGGGGAAGGCGAGCCGCGCCCGCAGGATTCCCGCGCGGGCGTCGCCGAGCAGCCGGCCGAGCACGAAGCCGGTCGGCGCGGCGATCCGGGGCGTACGGGCCGCGCGCAACAACACGGCCGAGGCGACCGTCGCGTCCTGCTGCGTGCCGAGATCCTCCGTGATCCGCTCCATGCAGACGGCGAAGTCCGTGGCCGGCTGCCCGGCGACCGGGACGCACACCTCCGCCGCATACCTGGCGCGCTTCGCCGCGATCCGCAACCGGTGCCACAGCTCGTCCGTCGCGTCGTCGGCGAAAGCGGAGCGCGCATTCTGCTTTCGCGGATCGGGCAGCGCCGCCACCCGCCGCTCCACCTGTGCGAAGGACTGAACGACCAAGGGGTACAGGACCGCGTCGGCCGGCTCCGCGGCCCCGTCCCCGGCCGGAAGGGTCTGCGGCGCCAGCGCGAGGCGATCGGCGAGCGCGTGGAACTTGGGGCCGGCCAGCGCGGCCAGCGTCACCTCGTGCGCCGTCGCGTACTCACGTTGCAGCATCCGGTCCAGCAGCGTCCGTGCCCGCAGCACGCCCGCGCTGGAGGCTCCGGAGCCCGACTCCTCGGCGAGCGCGTCCAGCGCCTTGAGCAGCCGCTCGCGCACCACCTCGACGTCCCGCTCCGGCGCGATCACGTCGGTGAACTCGGCGATCTGCGCGGCGAGCTCGTCGCACCAGTCCGCCTCGAGCACAGGCTTGTACGTGCGCAGCATCGAACGGGCCCGGCGGCAGGCCACCCTGATGCGGTGCGAGGCCTCCGGCTTGCCTTCACGCAGCCGCGGCAGCTGGCCGAGGAAGGCGGAGCTCTGAGCGGCCAGGTAGGCGCGCAGCACCTCGAGGGCTGGCGGCGGAGGGGCCAACTCCTGGTCCTCCGCCGCGGCCGCCACGCGTTCGGCGCGCCGTTCCACTCCGGTCACTCTTCTCCACCCCGCGTTCGGTCGGTCGACAGGTTCGGCTCCGCGCGCGGCGCCGCCTTACTCCACCCTCGAAGCAGCTCCCCTGCGCTCCCGGGTCCTGCTGTGCGCTAGCCCATCCGTGCTCGGCGGGCGGCCAGTGCCTGGTTGCGCGACTCGATCAGCGATTCCTGGATGTCGCGCAGCGGACCGCCGTCCGTCCCGGTCCGCCGGCTCCACAGCCCGTCGGACGCCAGCTCCCAGCAGGAGGCGTCGTCCTCGAAGACGGTGTCGATCATCCCGGCCAGCGAACGCCGGTGGCCGGGATCGGTGATCAGCACCAGGGCCTCGACCCGCCGGTCCAGGTTGCGGTGCATCATGTCGGCCGAGCCGATCCACACCTCGGGCGGCTCGCCCCCGCCCCGGCCGGTCGCGGCGGCCGGAACCTCGTTGCCGAACACGTAGATCCGCGAGTGCTCCAGGAAGCGGCCGAGGACGCTGCGCACCCGGATCGTCTCGGACAGGCCGGGCACCCCGGGCCGCAGCGCGCACATCCCGCGCACGTCGATCTCGATCGGCACGCCGGCCTGCGACGCCGCGTACAGCGCGTCGATGATCGCCTCGTCCACCAGCGAGTTCATCTTCATCCGGATGCGCGCGGTGCGCCCGGCGCCGCGACGGCCGCCGCTCAGCTTCTCCCGCTCCCGGTCGATCCGCTCGATCAGCCCGTCGCGCAGTCCGTTCGGCGCGGTCAGCAGCCTGCGGTAGGTGGTGGTGCGCGAGTAGCCGGACAGCCGGTTGAACAGGTGCGTCAGATCCTCGCCGACCTGTGGATCGCAGGTGAGCAGGCCCAAGTCCTCGTACTGGCGGGCGGTCTTCGGGTTGTAGTTGCCGGTGCCGATATGCGCGTAACGGCGCAGCCGGCTGCCTTCCTGACGCACCACCAGTGACAGCTTGCAGTGCGTCTTAAGCCCCATCAGGCCGTAGACCACGTGGCAGCCGGCCTGCTCGAGCTTGCGCGCCCACACGATGTTCGCGTGCTCGTCGAACCGCGCCTTGATCTCGACCAGGACGAGCACCTCCTTGCCCGCCTCGGCCGCGTCGATCAGCGCGTCCACGATCGGGGAGTCGCCGCTCGTGCGGTAGAGCGTCTGCTTGATCGCGCGCACATCCGGGTCCTCGGCGGCCTGCTCCAGGAAGGCCTGCACCGAGGTGGTGAACGAGTCGTAGGGGTGGTGCAGCAGGATGTCGCGCTGGCGCATCGCGGCGAACACGTCGATGCCCTGCGTGCCCTCGTACTCGGCCAGGTCGCGGTGCAGCGCGGTGGCGAAGGGCGGGAACTTGAGCTCCGGGCGCTCCTCGTTCGCGACGGTGAACAGCCCGGTCAGGTCCAGCGGCGCGGGCAGCCGGAAGACCTCGGCGTCGCTCACCCCCAGCTCGCGGACCAGCAGCTCGAGCACGGCCGGGTCGATCGTCTCCTCGACCTCGAGCCGGACCGGCGGGCCGAAGCGGCGGCGCACCAGCTCCCGCTCCAGCGTCTCCAGGAGGTTCTGCGACTCGTCCCCCTCGACCTCCACGTCCTCGTTCCGGGTGACCCGGAAGGCGTGGTGGCCGAGCACCTCCATGCCGTTGAACAGGTGCGGCAGGTGCTCCGCGATGAGGTCCTCGAGCGGGATGAAGTGGCCCTCGCTGGCCTCGATGAAGCGGGGCAGCAGCGGCGGCACCTTGACCCGGGCGAAGTGCTCGTTGCCGGTCACCGGGTTGCGCACCAGGACGGCGAGGTTGAGGGAGAGCCCGGATATGTAGGGGAAGGGGTGCGCCGGATCCACGGCCAGAGGGGTGAGCACCGGGAAGATCCGCTCCCGGAAGAGCGCGTACAACCGCTCCTGCCGCTCGGCGTCCAGGTCGGCCCAGCGCAGCAGTTCGATCCCGTGCGCCGACAGCTCAGGGCGCAGCTGCTCCTGGAAGTTCTGCGCGTGGCGGCGCATCTGTTCCCGCGAGTCCGCCCATATCCGCTGCAGCACCTCGCGGTGGGTGAGGCCGGAGGCGGTGGTCCCGGCCGCCCCGGTGGCGATCCGCCGCTTGAGCCCGGCGACCCGGACCATGAAGAACTCGTCGAGGTTGTTGGCGAAGATGGCGCTGAACTTGGCCCGCTCCAGCAGGGGCACTTCCTTGTCCTCGGCCAGCTCCAGGACCCGGCTGTTGAACTGCAGCCACGAGGCCTCGCGGTCGAGGAATCGCGGTGGGTCTGCGGGCGGTTCCATGATCCAACTTTCGCACGTAAAGATGAACGGCGGGTTTCCACCGGTGAGACACCAGGCGGACGAGCACGCACTCATCCGTTCTGAAAGCTTTACCTCGATCTAGGTCGTTCGTACAGTCCGTCCACCGAACGCGTGCGAAATCCGAGTGACGCGTAGAGCCGCAGCGCCGGATCGTTGTCGCCGTCCACGTACAGCACGACGGATCGAAGGCCAAGTTGCGCCAGATGGTTGAGGCCGGCGTCCGCCAGCAGCCGGCCGAGCCCGGCACCGGCGGCGTCGGGGTGGACGCCGAGGACGTAGATTTCGCCGACCGGCCCCGGTCCGTACTCTCCGGCCGGGTGCACCTTGGTCCAGTGGAAGCCGACGAGGCGCCCGTCCCGCTCGAACAGCAGGAATCCGGCCGGGTCGAACCACGGTTCGGCCATCCGCTCGGCCAGGTCGCGCTCGGTCCAGCGGCCCTGCTCGGGGTGGTGCGCGAAGGCGGCGGCGTTCAGCGCGAGCCATGCCGCTTCGTCCTGTCCCGGCTGAAAGGCCCTGATCCGGCCGGACGCGGCGGGGCCGGCCTCCTGGCGGTGTGCGCCCGAATCGGCCGCGCGCTGGGCCCACTCGCTGCCCGGTCCGATCTCCAACTCCAGCAGCCGCAAATCCCGGACAGCGGTGAAGCCGGAGTGCGCTGCGAGCGCCTTCGCCCCAGGGAGGTCTCCGTGCGCCCAGGCGCGCAGCGTGCCGCTCGTCTCCTCGATGGCTCGGGAGATCAAAGCGCCTCCGGCTCCGTGGCGCCGGAAGGCGGGTGCGACGCACAGCTCGGCGGTGCGGTCGCCGCCGTCTTCAACAGGGCCGAGGTACAGGTAACCGATCACCGATTCGGCGGCGTCGCGCGCCACCAAATGCAGGGCACCGGTCCGGCCGTGCTCGACCGCTAGGCGCCCGTCCTCAGACACCGGGCCGACGCCGTCCGCTCCGGCCACCGCCTCGATCAGCCCGGTGACCGCGACCCGGTCGGCGTCCGCGAGCCGCTCCGGTTCCTGTTGCACCGTCGGCGAGAAACCATCCGTCATCCCGCCAGACTATGACGTCGCGGGATTGTCAGGGCATTCAGACGCGTACGGACTCGCGGTCGGCGCGCTTCTCCGGGTTCACGAAGCGGTATCCGACGTTCCGGACCGTGCCGATGAGCTGCTCGTGCTCGGTGCCGAGCTTCGCCCGTAGGCGCCGCACGTGGACGTCCACCGTGCGCGTGCCGCCGAAGTAGTCGTAGCCCCAGACTTCCTGGAGCAACTGCGCCCGGGTGAACACCCGGCCCGGGTGCTGGGCCAGGTACTTCAGCAGCTCGAACTCCTTGAACGTCAGGTCCAGGATGCGGTTGCGCAGCCGCGCGGTGTAGGTGGCCTCGTCGATGGTGAGGTCGCCGTTGCGGATCTCCAGCGGGAGGTCCTCGGTGCCGGCGGCCGCGGCCAGCCGGCCGACCGCCAGCCGGATGCGGGCCTCGACCTCGGCCGGCCCGGAGGTGTCGAGCAGCACGTCGTCCACGCCCCACTCGGCCGTGACCGCGGCGAGGCCGCCCTCAGTGGTGATCAGCAGCATCGGGCAGTCCAGGCCGGTGGTCCGCAGCACCCGGCACAGCGACCGGGTGGCCGGCAGTTCGCGGCGGCCGTCGACGAGTAGCACGTCGGCGGGAGCGGTGTCCATCAGGGCGGAAGCTTCTGCCGGGGCGACCCGCACTGTGTGAAGGAGCAGCCCAAGGGCTGGCAGGACCTCGGCAGACGGAGCGAGGGCGTTGGTCAACAGGAGGAGGGTGGCCATGTCGTGGTACTCCTTCCGCCGTGCCGCACGGGTTGCGCGCGGACGCGATCTTTCAGAGCGATCACACTGCCGGCGCCCACACCGCGCAAACAGCTCGTGAGGCTTCTGTAACCTGCTCGTAAAATACGGCGAGGACCCAGTGGCCTCGTCGCCTGGATCCTCAGAAGTGCAGAATAGCGGACATGGACGTGATGTGTCTGCGGGGTGACGAACCTTTCTCGCTTCGTTATCGGAGGGGTGTCGCGGGTACTTGCGCAATGGCGAACGACCCAGTCCGAATTGGGTGACGCTGTGAGCGTCCGGTTGCTTCCTGCGCACACGATCCCGCATACGTGCGCTGCGCGTCGCCAGGCACCGGTACCTTTGTGGGGTCGCGCCGAGAGGTGGGAGGAGGGTCGAGCACACGATGGACACAGCTATGTCAGACACGGGTCTATCAGGCACAGCTCCATCCCGCACGGCTCTGTCCGGTAAGGCCGCGCGGCAAGGCGAATCGCCCGCTACGGGCGAGCGCGGCGTCGCGACCCTCCGTTACTGGGCCGCTGCCCGGGAAGCCGCAGGCACCGCCGAGGAGGAGACCCGCGCGACGACTTTGGGACGGGCGCTGACCGAGGCGGTCGCGACCCGGGGACAGGCGGGCGAGCGGCTGGCCGTGGTGCTGCGGCGCTCCTCGTTCCTGGTCGACGGGGCGCCGGTCGGCAAGCGCGATCCGGAGACCGTGGAGATCCGGTCCGGCGCGGTCGTCGAGGTCCTGCCGCCCTTCGCCGGAGGGTGAACCGGCGCCCGCCATGAGCAACGGATACGACTACGAGCAGGATCCCCAGGCCGAGCCCGGCGGTGGGGCCGGGCGTGGCCGCCGCCGGCGCGGCCAGCCGCACGAGGACTACCCAGAGGTCCCGCCGCAACATCGGCCGGGCGAGTATCAGCGTGAGCCCGGCGATTATCCACAGCCCCAGTACGAGGAATACGGCCGACCGGAATATTCCAGCTCTGAGTTCTCCCCGGCGGATTACCCGCGCGCTGAATACGCTTCGCCGGATTATCCGGCATCGGATTATCCGAAGCCCGCCGGGTACGACCCGCAGTGGGAGCAGTCCGGTCTCGGCTGGGATCCGCAGGCGTGGCGGGAAGCGTCGTCGGCCGAGCCGCGCTGGGATGAGGCTGGCTGGACGGATCCGCCTGCCGCGCCCGGACCTACGTGGCCCGAGCCGCAGTGGACCGAGCGCGAGCGGGCCGCGCACGATCGGGCCGAGCCCGACTGGTCCGAATCCGACTGGGACCGCTCGCACGCGCCGGGGAGCGATCGCGATTTCGAGTCCTTCGAGCCGAGGAGGCCCATCCCCGGCCCCGCCTCCTCCTACGACTCCTACGATCCGCCCGGTTACGAGCGCGACCTGGACCGCTTCGATGACGAGCCGCTCGCTCACGAGAACGACGTCGAGCCCACCTCGCTGGAGCCCACCGCACCGCCGAAGGCTGCGTCGCCCAAGTCTGCGCCGCCCAAGTCCGCGTCGCAGATCGCTCCGGCCGCAGGCCGCGGTGTCTTCGGGGCAGCCGGGCTCGCCGTTGTCGTCGGGATAAGCGCCGTCGCCGGAACCCCGGTCCTTGCGGTCGTCGTCGGGTTGAGCCAGATCGGGATCGCCATCGGCTGGCAACGCACGGCCGGTGCGCCTAAGCGCTAC
>NZ_DASZGI010000209.1:0-15012 GCF_035938995.1 Actinocrinis sp. | reverse complement strand
ACGGTTTAGGCCATCTCTACCGAGAAGCCCCACCCTCACTGGAGACTGGCTTGTTTCTCGAGAGGGGTCACCCGTGTGGCCCAGGACACATTACTGAACGGTAGTTTGGTTGCTGGAAACCCGTATCATCGCGTGCAGGGGCTGGAACCGCCCGGCGCGATGCGGCGGTCCGGCACCCGACCACCGTCACACCCCACCGCGCGGGAGGCGCCCGAGCAATGAAGATCGTCGTCCTTGTGAAGCAGGTGCCGGACACGGCCGCCGACAAGCGGCTCGACCCGGACACCCTGACCGTCGACCGCGCGGCGGTCGACGGCCTGATCAACGAGATGGACGAGTTCGCCGTCGAGGAGGCGCTCCAGCTCGTCGAGAAGCACGGCGGCGAGGTCACCGTGGTCTCCATGGGGCCCGAGGACGCGACCGACGCCTACAAGAAGGCGCTGCAGATGGGCGCGGACAAGGCCGTCTTCCTCACCGACCCGGCGCTGGCCGGGTCGGACGCGCTGGGCACCTCGTACGCCCTGGCCCAGCTGCTCGGCACGCTCGAGTACGACCTGGTGATCACCGGCTGCGAGGCCTCGGACGCGCGCACCTCCGTCGTCCCGGCGATGCTCGCCGAGCGGCTCGGCGTACCGCAGCTCACCTTCGCCTCCAAGGTCGAGGTGGACGGCTCCGCCATCAAGATCAACCGGCTGACCGACTACGGGCACGACGTGGTCGAGGCGCGGCTGCCCGCCGTCGTCTCGGTGGTCGAGAAGATCAACGAGCCGCGCTACCCCTCGTTCAAGGGGATCATGGCGGCCAAGAAGAAGCCGGTCGACAAGGTGGCCGCGGGCGCGGCCTCGATCGACCCGGCCAAGGCCGGCGTGGCCGGTTCCGGGTCGAAGGTGCTCGACGCGACGGTCGCCCCGCCGCGGGCCAAGGGCACCATCGTCACCGACGAGGGCAGCGGCGGGGTCGAGCTCGCCGACTTCCTCGCGTCGAAGAAGTTCATCTAGGAAGGGCCGGGTAGCGAAGAAGATGGCTGAGATTCTCGTCCTCGTCGACCACGCCGACGGCACGGTCAAGAAGGTCACCCTCGAACTGCTGACCAAGGCCCGCGAGCTCGGCACCCCGGCCGCGGTGTTCATCGGCGGCGCGTACGACACCGCCAAGGACAAGCTCGCCGAGTACGGCGCCGAGAAGGTATACGTCGCCGCCGACCCGGAGCTGGACGGCTACGTGGTCGCGCCTAAGGCCGAGCTGCTGGCGAAGCTGGTCGCCGACGTGCAGCCGGCCGCCGTGCTGGTCGCCGCCACCGCCGAAGGCAAGGAGGTGGCCGGACGGCTCGCGGTCAAGACCGGTTCCGGCATCCTGACCGACGCGGTGGACCTCAAGCTGGACGGCGACACGTTCGTCGCCGAGCAGTCGATCTTCGGCGGCTCCTCGATCGTGCACTCCGCAGTCACCAGCGGCACGCCGATCATCGCGATCCGCCCGAACTCCACCCCGCCGGTGCCGCAGACCGCGGCCGCGGAGCGGGTGGACGTGTCGGTCGAACTCACCGACAACGCCAAGCTCGCCAAGGTCGTCGACCGGGTGGTCGTGCCCAAGGGCGACCGTCCGGAGCTGACCGAGGCCGCGATCGTGGTCTCCGGCGGCCGCGGTGTCGGCTCGGCCGAGAGCTTCTCGGTGATCGAGGCGCTGGCCGACCAGCTCGGCGCGGCGGTCGGCGCGTCCCGGGCCGCGGTGGACTCCGGCTGGTACCCGCACCAGTCGCAGGTCGGCCAGACCGGTAAGACCGTCTCGCCGCAGCTGTACATCGCGGCGGGCATCTCCGGCGCGATCCAGCACCGGGCCGGCATGCAGACCTCGAAGACCATCGTCGCGGTGAACAAGGACCCCGAGGCGCCGATCTTCGAACTGGTCGACTACGGCGTGGTCGGCGACCTGTTCAAGGTGGTCCCGCAGGTAACCGAGGAGATCGCGAAGCGCAAGTAGCCCGCCTGGGCGACGCGGACGTCGCCCGATCGGGCGCGGTTCCCGTCCCATCGGGCACCGCTCGCTCCACCTGTATCACGGCCCCGGCGAAGCGCGCCGGGGCCACTACACTTGAGAGCGAAATGATTTACCTCGACCACGCGGCGACCACACCGATGCATCCCGACGCGATCGCGGCGATGGCCGAGCACCTCGCGCGGGTGGGCAACGCGAACTCGCTGCATGCTTCCGGCCGCGCCGCCCGCCGGGTCGTCGAGGAGTCGCGCGAGACGCTGGCCGCCGCGGTCGGCGCTCGCCCCAGCCACATCGTCTTCACCAGCGGTGGCACGGAGGCGGACAACCTCGCGGTCAAGGGCCTGTACTGGTCGCGGCGTGCCGACGACGCCCGCCGCACCCGCGTGCTCGCCGCCAAGATCGAGCACCACGCCGTCCTCGATCCGCTGGTCTGGCTGGAGGAGCACGAGGGCGCGACCATCGACTGGCTCCCGGTGGACCGGGCCGGCCGAGTGCTGCCCGAGGTCCTGGACGAGGCACTGCGTGCAGATCCGGACAGCGCCGCGCTGGTCACCGTGATGTGGGCGAACAACGAGGTCGGTACAGTCCAGCCGATTCAGGATCTGGTCGCGGTGGCGCACGCGTACGACGTGCCCATCCACTCGGATGCCGTCCAGGCCGTCGGCCACCTCCCCGTCGATTTCACGGCCAGCGGCCTCGACGCGATGACCGTCACCGGGCACAAGATCGGCGGCCCGATCGGCGTCGGCGCGCTGCTGCTGGACCGCAAGGTGCATCCGACCCCGCTGCTGCACGGCGGCGGCCAGGAGCGAGACGTGCGCTCCGGCACGCTGGACGCCCCGGCGATCGCCGGATTCGCGGTGGCGGCGACGGCGGCAGCCCAGGACCGGGACGAGGAGTCGGTCCGAATCGCGAGCCTGCGCGACGCCCTCATCGACGGCGTACTCAAGACGGTCCCCGACGCGATTCTGTCCGGCGACCCGAACTGCGACCGCGACCCGCGCCACCGGCTGCCGAGCATCGCGCACTTCTGCTTCCCCGGCTGCGAAGGCGACTCTCTGCTCCTCCTGCTCGACGCGCGCGGCATCGAGGTGAGCACCGGCTCGGCCTGCTCCGCCGGAATCGCCCAGCCCAGCCACGTGCTGCTCGCGATGGGCGCCGACCCCGACCTGGCCCGCGGCTCGTTGCGCTTCTCCCTCGGCCGCACCTCCACCCCCGAAGATGTCGAGTCACTGGTCAGCGCGCTGCCGTCGGTCGTGGACCGGGCGAGATCGGCCGGATTGAGCTAACCTGGAATCCCAGCCAGCCGATAGGAGATCCGCGACATGACCGCGCAGACCCTCCCGATAACACCCCCCGACGGCTGGACGCTGGACAACCTCCCGTCCGATCTGCCCAAGCACACTGAACTTATCCGGGGGGTCCTCGTCATGAGTCCGCAGAAGACCTGGCACATGGCGATCATCAGGATGCTCGATCGCCTGCTGCGCGATCAGGCTCCAGACGAGTACGTCATCTTTCGCGAGATGGCGGTCAAGCGATCGCTGCGATCCGCACCAGAACCCGACCTGTCGATTGTGCGCGCAAGCGCTTTCGATTGGGACAAGAGCGTCTATCTGCCCGCTGACGTGCTCCTTGCGGCCGAAGTGATCTCGCCGGAGTCAGAGGAGCGCGACCGCGAGGAAAAGCCCCTCCTCTACGCTTCGATGGGTATCCCGTCCTTCTGGCTGATCGAGCGCGGTCCGGAGCTCGCTCCGATCGTGAATGAGCACCAGCTGTACGGCGGGGGGTACCGGCTCATGCATACGCACATCGGGCACCTCAAGACCGAGATCCCGTTTCCGATCGACATCCCGCTCGAGGCCCCGAAGCCATAGGGTGGCGGCGCGGGCAGATCATCGGATCTAATCCGGTCGCGGGACCGCTTACCCTAGAAACATGCGTGTTCTTGCGGCGATGTCCGGCGGTGTCGACTCGGCAGTGGCGGCTGCCCGCGCCGTCGAGGCCGGGCACGAGGTCACCGGCGTTCATCTCGCGCTGTCCAAGAATCCGCAATCCTTCCGCACCGGGGCGCGCGGCTGCTGCACCGTCGAGGACTCGCGGGACGCCCGGCGCGCCGCCGACGTGATCGGGATTCCGTTCTACGTGTGGGATATGGCCGAGCGCTTCCACGCGGACGTCGTCGACGACTTCGTCAGCGAGTACGCGGCCGGGCGCACGCCGAATCCCTGCCTGCGCTGCAACGAGAAGATCAAGTTCGCTGCGGTGCTGGACAAGGCGCTCGCCCTTGGCTTCGATGCCGTCTGTACCGGGCACTATGCGCGGATTGTGGATGGTCCCTTAGGCCGCTCGCTGCACCGTGCCGTCGACCCAGCTAAGGATCAGTCGTATGTGTTGGGCGTGCTCGACGCCGCTCAGCTCGCGCATGCACTGTTCCCACTCGGCGACTCGCTTAAGACCGAGGTGCGCGCAGAGGCCGAGCGGCTCGGGCTCGCGGTCGCGGACAAACCGGATTCGCACGACGTCTGCTTCATCGCCGACGGCGACACCCGCAAGTTCCTCGCCGCGCGGCTCGGCACCGAGCCTGGCCCGATCGTAGACACCTCCGGCGCGGTCCTCGGCTCACACACTGGCGCCTACGCTTTCACGATCGGCCAGCGCAAGGGCCTGCGCATCGGCGACCCGGCGGGTGACGGCCGCCCGCGCTACGTGCTGGATATCTCGCCGGTCCAGAACACCGTCACCGTGGGCACTGCCGACGAACTCGAAGTTGCCGAACTCGACGGCGTGCACACGCGCTGGTGCGGTCCCGAGGCCGATGCCGAGTTCCCGTGCCTCGCGCAGCTTCGCGCCCACGGCGACCCGGTCCCGGCGACCGCTCGTTACGACGCGACAGCCGGAACCGTGACGCTGCGGCTCGGTCGCCCGGCTCGCGGCATCGCCCCAGGGCAGACCGCCGTGCTCTATGACGACACCCGGGTGATCGGCTCGGCGACGATCAGCGCGACGCGGCGCTCCGCGGCGGACGTTGCCGGCCGCTGAGCTCTGGCGCCGCGCCGCGTGTGCGACGTCGGATACGTCGGCGCGGACGTGAATGCGGACGCGGCACGGTCGCGGTCCGGGCCGGCGGCCTTGTCGTCGCCGTCGGCCCGGCGGAATCACACGTCGAAGCGCACGTAGACGCCGCGGTGCTCGGCTCGCGCGATCTGCGCCAGCAATGCCAGCGAACGCAGCAGCCGGCCGTAGCGCTCGGCATCCCAGTCCGCCGCCCACGAGCGCAGCTCCCAGTGCAGGCCGAGCCCGTCCAACTCCGCGTCGGACCGGCCCAGCAGGCTCCGACACAGCGCCGGGCGCACCGCGAGCACCACACGCTCCTCCGTGCCCTGCGCGAGCGCCCCTGGACGCCCCAGTTCGCGCGCAGGGGTGAGCACGGCCTCGCGCACCGCCACCGGGTCGTGCCCGGTCACCAGCGTGTCCAGCTCCAGCAACTGGGCCGGGTCCAGGTCGGCCGCGTTGACCTCGGCCAGGTCCAAGCCCTTGGTGTTTCCCCCGGCTGCCGCCAGCCGCAGCAGTTGTGCGGCGTCGGCGGCGAAGAAGACGGTCTGCATGCGGGTTCCCTCCTCCTGCCCGCTCATACCCGTTCAGCCCTTCGCCCATATGATCGGCGCTCCCGCCGATCTAAGGCCCGTTGAGTGCCAGAGTTTTGCAGAACCGCGCGATTTCCGCAGCGGATTTGCCCGCGGTATCGCTGAGTCGGACGAACAGCGGTTCCGTCTACTCTCGACTCATGTCAGTGGATCCCTCGCTCCCAGCCCCTGCGGACACCGTAGCCGACGCTCCTGAGGCGCGCCTAAGGGAGTCCGCGCCCTTAGGCACCGGCGTCGGATCGATGCCAGGCCAGGACATGGCGGAGGCGCTGAGGGTAGTCATGGGCGAACTCGGAGAGCCACCCGGTCTGCCCTTCCTGCCTGAGCTGCCTAACCGCGGGGTGGGTGCGGACATGGTCGGCCGCGGCGCTGGACTTCTGGTGGACCTCTTCGCGGAGGTCCAGCCATCCGGCTGGCGGATCGCGGATCGCCCAGGACGCGACCACGGACGCGCGATGAGCTATCTGAGTTCCGACCTCGACCTGCTCGAGGAACACACGCAGGGTTACAGCGGTCTGCTTAAGGTGCAGGTCGCGGGCCCCTGGACCCTTGCCGCGGCTATCGAACTGTCGTACGGCGACAAGATGCTCGCCGACGCCGGTGCGGTGCGCGACCTGACTGCGTCACTCGCGGAAGGGCTTCGTAACCACCTAAGGGCACTGCGTCGGTGCGTGCCTGGCGCCCGGTTCGTGCTCCAGCTCGACGAACCCTCGCTCCCCGGAGCGCTGGCCGGCACCGTGCCGACGGCGAGCGGCTTCGGTAGCCTGCGCGCCGTGGAACCAGCCGTCGCGCGCGAACAGCTCCGCACCGTCATCGAGGCGGTTGACGTGCCGGTCGTCGTGCACTGCTGCGCTCCCGACGTTCCCATCGAACTGATCCGCGGCGCCGGGGCCGACGGCGTGTCCCTCGACTTCGCACTGCTGTCGGAGAACTTCGACGACACGCTCGCCGAGGCGATCGAAGCCGAGACGATGCTCTTCGCCGGCGTCGTTCCGGCGCTCGACCCAGCCGAGCCGCGGACGGTCAGCGTGAAGGCGCTCGTCGACCGCGTCCTCACCCTGCGCCGCCTCGGCTTCCCGCCTGCGCGCATCGCCCGGACTGTCGCCGTCACGCCCTCCTGCGGCCTCGCCGGCGCGTCGCCCGCCTGGTCCCGGCGCGCCCTCAAACTGGTCTCGGACGCCGCTCGAGCACTTGAAGAGGTTGAGTAACTTTGTCAGCGGCGGCCGGTACTTTTAGGGGAGATAGCCCGACAAAAGGAGTTCGACCCATGGCTGGCAGTGGCTCGCTCGCCGAGGCGCGCGCCCGGCATGCCGACTTCGCCGCGCAGATCGAGGACCACCGGTTCCGCTACCACGTGCTGGACCAGCCGACGATCTCCGACGGCGAGTACGACAAGCTGATGCGCGCGCTCGATGCGCTTGAGACGGATTATCCGGAGCTGCGCACCCCCGACTCCCCGACGCAGAAGGTCGGCGGAGCGGTCAGCGCCGACCTGCCCGCGGTGCCGCACCTCGAACGGATGCTCTCGCTGGCCAACGCGATGAACTTCGAGGAGCTCGAGGCCTGGCACGACCGGGTGGTCCGGGAGATCGGCACGGTCCCGCAGTACCTGTGCGAGCTCAAGGTCGACGGGCTGGCGCTGGCGCTCGTCTACGAGCATGGCCGGCTGGTGCGCGGCGTGACCCGCGGTGACGGGCGCGTCGGCGAGGACGTCACCCAGAACGTGCGCGCGATCACCGGCATCCCTGGTCAGCTGACCCGGTCCGCCGAGGCCGAGGAACTGGGCGTCGGCGTGCCCGAACTGGTCGAGGTGCGTGGCGAGGTCTACTTCCCCTCCGCGCTCTTCGACGAGTTCAACGCGCACAGCCAGGAGACCGAGGGCCGCACCTACGCCAATCCGCGCAACGCGGCGGCCGGTTCGCTGCGCCAGAAGGACCCCCGGATCACCGCGCAGCGGCCGCTGCGGATGGTGGTCCACGGCATCGGCGCGCGCAAGGGCTTCGACGTCGCCTCCCAGTCGCATGCCTACGAGCTGCTGCGTGCCTGGGGCCTCCCGACGTCCGACCGGGTCAAGGTCGTCTCCTCCCTCGACGAGGTCAAGCAGTACATCGAGTACTACGGCAAGCACCGGCACGACGTCGAGCACGAGATCGACGGCGTCGTGGTCAAGGTGGACGACTTCGCGCTCCAGGGCCGCCTCGGCGCCACCTCCAAGGACCCGCGCTGGGCCATCGCGTTCAAGTACCCGCCGGAGGAGGTGACCACCAAGCTGCTCGACATCAAGGTGCAGGTCGGACGCACCGGCCGGGTCACCCCCTATGCGGTGATGTCGCCGGTTAAGGTGGCCGGCTCGACGGTCGCCTTCGCCACCCTGCACAACAAGGAGATCGTGGTCCGCAAGGGCGTGCTGATCGGCGACACGGTGATTCTGCGCAAGGCGGGCGACGTCATTCCCGAGATCGTCGGCCCGGTGGTCGACCTGCGCGACGGCACCGAGCGCGAGTTCGTGATGCCCGAGAACTGCCCCGACTGCGGGACTCCGATCGCCGCGCAGAAGGAGGGCGACGTCGACCTGCGCTGCCCGAACGCCCGCTACTGCCCCGGGCAGATCCGGGAGCGGTTGGCGTACCTGGCCGGACGCACCGCCCTGGACATCGAAGCGCTCGGATACGAGGCCGCCACCGCGCTCACCCAGCCGGACGGGGGCGAACCGCCGCTGCGTGACGAGGGAGACCTGTTCGAGCTGACCGCCGAGAAGCTCGCCGACGTGACGATGTACCAGCAGGCCCGCGGCAAGGACGCCAAGGAGGGCGACCGGGAGCTGGTCCCGTACTTCTTCACCAAGCCGGCGCCGAAGAAGCCCTCGGTGCCGACCAAGACCACCGAGCAGCTGATCGAGCAGCTCGAGGCGGCCAAGACCCGCGATCTGTGGCGCTTCCTGGTCGCGCTCTCCATCCGGCACGTCGGGCCGAGCGCCGCCCGGGAGATCGCCCGGGAGCTGCGTTCGCTGGACCGGATCGGGCAGGCCAGCGCCGAGGAGCTGGCCTCGATCGAGGGCGTCGGCCCCACCATCGCCGCCTCGATCGTCGAGTGGTTCGCGGTGGATTGGCATCGGGGGATCGTCAAGCGCTGGCTGGCCGCCGGGGTGAACCCGGCAGTGCCCGCCGACGGGGGCCCCAGGCTGCTGGCCGGCCTCACCATGGTGATCACCGGCACGCTGACAGGCTTCTCCCGCGACGGGGCGAAGGAGGCCGCGCAGGCGGCCGGCGCGAAGGTCTCCGGCTCGGTGTCGAAGAAAACCTCGTATGTGGTGGTCGGCGAGAACCCCGGTTCGAAGCATGACAAGGCAGTCGAGTTGGGCGTCCCGGTACTCGACGAGGCGGGGTTCAGAACCCTGCTGGAGCAGGGCCCGCCGCCCGCGCCGCAGCCCGAAGAGCCACAGCCCGAAGAATCGCAGTCCGAAGAACCGGCAGACGGCGCAGTCTGATCATCTGACATCGTCTCAGTTGGTGAGACAGTAGGCGAACACGGTCGCCCCGCGTGATACCACCGTCGCGGGGCGCTCCGAAGAGGCCATTTTGAGTCACGATCCGACCGAACCCCTCGCCCGAGTACGAGCGTTGCGAATACCCTGGGTCGGTTGGACCGGTCGGGCGGCGGCCGGCCACGAGGTCGTGGGCGAGGGCGGATGGCGGAGGCGGTGCACCGTACCGACAGTTACGCGCGCCCGTTCGCATTCCGCGCCTATCTCACGCTCGTCAACGCGGCGGGCGCGGTCGTCATCGGATACGCCACCGCCCGCCTGATCCAGGATGTCGGCGACAGCGGTGCGCGCCACTCCGGCACCGCCCTGCTGCTGGCGCTGCTCGTCGTGGTCGGCGAACTGCGCCCGGTGCTTACCCGGCACGAGAACGACGGCGCGACGACAGCCGTCGCGTTCAGCCTGGCGCTGGTAGGACTCGCCGGCTGGCACACGGCGGTGCTCGCCCAAGCCGGCGCCGTCGTGGTGTCCGGACTGGTCAACCGGCACACCTGGTGGCGTATCACCTTCAACGTGGCCCAGCACGCCGTCTCGCTCGCCGCGGCCGGCCTCACGCTGGCGCTCATGCGGGTCCAGCCGGTGCTCGCCGGTCCGCCCCCGCTCCACGACACCGGCCATCTGGGCTGGAACCTGTCGGTGGCGCTGCTGATCGCCGGACTGTCCTATGGCATCGCCAACCACCTGTTCGTCTGGTGGGCTCTGTCACTGGCGCGCGGTGTCCCGGTGGTCGACCTGATCCGCCGCGAGGGCATTCACCAGGCCAGGGCCACCGGCGCGATGGTGGTGCTCGGACCGCTGGTCGCCTCGGTCGCGCTCGGCGATCCGTGGCTGCTGCCGTTCTTCGTCCCGGTGCTGCTGATCGTGCACGGCAACGCGGAGATCGGGCGCGAGCGCGAGTGGGAGTCGAACCACGACGAGCTGACCGAGCTGCCCAACCGCAAGATGCTGCGGCAGCACGGCGAGCAGGCGCTGGTCGACGCCGCCCGCGGCGGACGCTCGGTCGGCCTGCTCCTGCTCGACCTGGACCGGTTCAAAGAGGTCAACGACACCCTCGGCCACCTGACCGGGGATCAGTTGCTGCGCGTCGTCGCCACCCGCCTGGTCTGCGCGGTCGACTCGGAGGTGACCGTCGCGCGGCTCGGCGGCGACGAGTTCGCGGTGCTGCTGCCCAACGTGACCGACCTGGAGGCGGCCACCGAGTTGGCGCACCGGCTCGCGGACACCTTCGCCGACCCCTTCCCGCTGCACGGAATAACGCTTGACCTGGAGGTGTCCGTCGGCGTTGCCCTCTACCCGGACCACGCCGAAGAGTTCGACCAGCTGCTCCAGCGCGCCGACGTGGCGATGTACCTGGCCAAGAAGTCCCGCTCGGTCGTGGCCAGCTACGAGGCCGGTCGCGATTTGAACACGCCGGACCGGCTTGCGCTGCTCGGCGACCTGCGCCGCGCCCTCGAAGCCGGTGAGGTGCAGCTGCACTACCAGCCCAAGGTGTCCTTCGCCACTGGTCAGGTGGTCGGCTTTGAAGGACTGGTCCGCTGGAAGCACGAGACTCGCGGCGCGGTCAGCCCGGAGCAGTTCGTCGAGCTGGCCGAGCAGACCGGGCTGATGCCGAAGTTGACCGAATATGTGGTCGACCAGGCTCTCGCCCAAGCCGCGCGGTGGTGGCGCTCCGGGCTCGCGGTGCCGGTCGCGGTCAACGTCTCGATGCGCGACATCCACTGGCCGGGGTTCGTCCCGGCGATCCAGGCGGGCCTGCTCAAATACGGCGTGCCGCCCGCGGCGCTCCAGCTGGAGATCACCGAGCGCGTCCTGCTCGAAGACCCCCAGCGTGCCGCGGCCACTCTGGGCGGTCTCGAAGCCCTCGGCGTGCGGCTCTCCCTCGACGACTTCGGCACCGGCTACTCCTCGCTGGTCCTGCTGCGCAAGATCCCGGTCAACGAGATCAAGATTGACAAGTCGTTCGTCGCCCGGCTGGCCCACGATCCCGAGGACCTGGCGATCGTCCGCTCCACCGTGGATCTGGCCCACTCGCTCGGGCTGCACGTGGTCGCCGAGGGCGTCGAAGACGACGTGACCTGGGACCGGCTCGCCGCGCTGGGCTGCGACGCCGCCCAGGGTTGGCTGCTGGCCAAGGCCCTGCCCGCCCAGGAGGCCACTAACTGGCTCAACGGCCGCGCCACCGGGCCGGACCGCGAGACCTATCTCGTGCGCTGACTCGCGCGTCGTTCCACCGGCGCCCCGCGAGTTATCCACAGGCAGGCGAAAACCCTCCCGATCTGGTCCCGCCGCCCCACTACGATGGAGCCAATCAGCGGTTACCCGTAGTAGGAAGGCCCCGCATGCCCTCGATCACGCGCGAGGAGGTGGCACACCTCGCCAGGCTCTCCCGCCTCGACCTCAGTGACGCCGAACTCGACCACTTCGCCGGCCAGCTCGACCAGATCGTCGGCGCCGTCGCCCGCGTCGGCGAGCTGCCGACCGCCGACGTGCCGCCGACCTCGCACGCGCAGCCGCTGACCAACGTCTTCCGCGCTGACGTCGTGCGCCCCGCGGGCACCCCCATCCTCGACCGCGCCGAGGTGCTGGCCCAGGCACCCGCCGCCGAGGACGACCGGTTCCGCGTCCCGCGCATCCTGGGCGAGGAGTGACCGTGACCGACCTGACCCGCCGCACCGCCGCCGACCTGGCCGCCGCCATCGCCTCGGGCGAGGTGTCCGCGCTCGAGGTCGCCCAGGCGCACCTCGACCGGATCGCCAAGGTCGACGACAAGGTGCACGCCTTCCTGCACGTCGACACCGAGGGGGCGCTGGCCGCCGCCCGGGCCGTGGACGAGAAGCGTGCCCGCGGTGAGAAGCTCGGCCCGCTGGCCGGCGTCCCGCTCGCCCTCAAGGACGTCTTCACCACCCACGGCATCCCTACCACTTGCGGCTCGAAGATCCTCGAAGGCTGGCTGCCGCCGTACGACGCGACCGTCACCCGCAGGCTGCGCGAGGCGGATGTCGTCATCCTCGGCAAGACCAACATGGACGAGTTCGCGATGGGCTCCTCCACCGAGAACTCCGCTTATGGACCCAGCCACAACCCCTGGGATCTGGACCGCATCCCCGGCGGCTCCGGCGGCGGCTCCTCGGCCAGCCTCGCCGCCTTCGAGGCCCCGCTGGCCATCGGCACCGACACCGGTGGCTCGATCCGCCAGCCCGCCTCCGTCACCGGGACCGTCGGGGTGAAGCCGACCTACGGCGGAGTGTCCCGCTACGGCCTGGTCGCCTTCTCCTCCTCCCTGGACCAGGGCGGCCCAGGCGCCCGCACCGTGCTGGACGCAGCCCTGCTGCACGAGGTGATCGGCGGCTACGACCCGCTCGACTCCACCTCGATCAACGCCCCTGTCCCACAGGTCGTCGAGGCCGCCAAGCTCGGCGCCACGCAGGGCGTCGGCGGCGTCCGCATCGGCGTGGTCAAGCAGTTCGACGGCGAAGGCTATGCCCCCGGCGTCATCCAGCGCTTCCGCGAATCCGTAGACCTCCTCCGCGAGCTAGGCGCCGAGATCGTCGAGATCAACGCCCCGTCCTTCGACTATGCGCTGCCCGCCTACTACCTGATCGCGCCGAGCGAGTGCTCGTCGAACCTCGCCCGGTTCGATGCCATGCGCTACGGCCTGCGCGTCGGCGACGACGGGACGCACAGCGCCGAGGAGGTCACCGCGCTCACCCGCGAGGCCGGCTTCGGCGCCGAGGTCAAGCGGCGCATCATGCTCGGCACGTATGCGTTGTCCTCCGGCTACTACGACGCCTACTACGGCCAGGCCCAAAAAGTCAGAACCCTCATCATCCGCGACTTCGAGAAGGCCTT
The DNA here is from genome assembly GCF_035938995.1 of Actinocrinis sp. Lineage (GTDB taxonomy): Bacteria > Actinomycetota > Actinomycetes > Streptomycetales > Catenulisporaceae > DASZGI01. Next base: position 1,980 of record NZ_DASZGI010000209.1, on the reverse strand, counting down.
CGGCAAGGCCGACGTCCTGGTCTCGCCGACCACCCCGACCACCGCCTTCAAGATCGGCGAGCGGGCCGACGACCCGATGGCGATGTACCTGGCCGACCTGTGCACCATCCCCACCAACCTGGCCGGGAACGCGGGCATGTCCGTGCCCTGCGGCCTGGCCCCGGAGGACGGCCTGCCGGTCGGGTTCCAGATCCTGGCGCCCGCGCTCAAGGACGACCGCCTCTACCGCGTGGGCGCGGCGCTCGAGGCGGCACTGCTCGACAAGTGGGGGCATCCGATCCTGGAGGAGGTTCCGGCGCTGTGAGCAAGGACAAGAAGAAGGACCGCTCCCCGGTCAAGGTCCCCAAGAACAAGATCGGCCGCGCGGTGTTCTTCGGTGGCCAGGCGGCCGCGGCGCTGGCCGCGATCCGCACCATCAAGGACGCGCGCGCCAAGGGCGACACCCTCGCCCTGCTGCACGGCGCGCTGACCGCGAGCGTCCTTGCCGTCACCGCGCTGATCGCCGTGCGCACCGTCCGCGAGACCCGCGCGGCCGAGGACGCCGCCGCCCCCGCGGAACCGTTGATGCTCACCGCGGGCAAGTAGCGGAAGGAAACGAAGGAAGCCGATGACCGTCGCGACCGAACCGCTGCTCGACTTCGACGAGGCGCTGGAGCGCTACGACCCGGTGATGGGCCTCGAAGTGCACGTCGAGCTCGGCACCGCCACCAAGATGTTCTGCTCCTGCCCGACCGTGTTCGGCGCCGAGCCGAACACCCAGATCTGTCCGACCTGCCTGGGCCTGCCCGGCTCGCTGCCGGCCGTCAACGGCACCGCGGTGGAGTGGGCGATCCGCATCGGACTGGCGCTGAACTGCGAGATCGCGCCCTGGTGCCGCTTCGCCCGGAAGAACTACTTCTACCCGGACATGCCGAAGAACTTCCAGACCTCCCAGTACGACGAGCCGATCTCCTTCAATGGGCACCTGGATCTCGAGGTGGAGGGCCAGCCCTTCCGCATCGAGATCGAGCGTGCCCACATGGAGGAGGACACCGGCAAGTCCACCCACGTCGGCGGCGCGACCGGCCGGATCCACGGCGCGGACTACTCGCTGGTGGACTATAACCGGGCCGGCATTCCGCTGATCGAGATCGTGACCAAGCCGATCGAGGTACCCGGGCACCTGGCGCCCGCCGTCGCCCGCGCGTACGTGGCCGAATTGCGGGACCTGATCCGCGCGCTCGGCGTCTCGGAGGCGCGGATGGAGCGCGGCCAGATGCGCTGCGACGTGAACCTCTCGCTCAAGCCGAAGGGCGCCACGAAGTTCGGCACCCGGTCCGAGACGAAGAACGTCAACTCCCTGCGTTCGGTGGAGCGGGCCGCCCGCTTCGAGATCCAGCGGCACGCGGCGGTGCTGGCCTCCGGCGGCACGATCGTCCAGGAGACCCGGCACTTCCACGAGAACAACGGCACCACCACCTCGGGCCGACGTAAAGAAGAGGCCGAGGATTACCGCTACTTCCCCGAGCCCGACCTGGTGCCGATCGCTCCGGCGAAGGAGTGGGTCGAGGAGCTTCGCAAGACCCTGCCCGAGCCGCCCGGCGTGCGCCGCGCCCGGCTGGCCGCCGACTGGGGCATCTCCGACTTCGACATGCAGTCGGTGGTGAATGCCGGAGCGCTGGACCTGATCGTCGAGACCATCGGAGCGGGAGCAACGGCCGACCAGGCGCGCAAGTGGTGGACCGGCGAACTGGCCAGGACCGCGAACGAGCAAGGCGTGGAACTGGCCGACCTGCCGATCACCCCGGCCCAGGTAGCCCGCATCGTCGCCCTGATAACGGCCGGCGAGCTCACCGACAAGCTCGCAAGGCAGGTGGTCGAAGGCGTGCTCGCAGGGGAGGGCGACCCGGACACGGTCGTCGCACAGCGCGGCCTGAAGGTGGTCTCGGACGACACGGCACTGCTCGCCGCGATCGACGACGCCATCGCAGCCAACGCCGC
>NZ_DASZGI010000208.1:0-7946 GCF_035938995.1 Actinocrinis sp. | reverse complement strand
GGCGCGGCCTCCATCACGACATGGGCGTTCGTCCCCGACCAGCCGAACGAACTAACCCCGACGAAGCGCGGGCCGTCGCTCTCCGGCAGCGGCACCGCGGCCGTGACCGGTCGGATGTCGCCCGCCGCCTGCGCGGTCTCGGACAGCTCCGTGAGGTTTACGTTCGGCGGGACGACGCCCCGCTCCAGTACCAGGACGGTCTTGATGAGACCCGCCATGCCGGCCGCCGCCTGCGTGTGGCCGATGTTGCTCTTGACGGCTCCGACGTGCAGCGGCCGGTCGGTCGAACGCGCACCGAACACGTCGCCGAGAGCGCCCAGTTCGATCGCGTCGCCGAGCTTGGTGGCCGAGCCGTGCGCCTCGACGTAGACCACCTCGTCCGCAGTCGCTCGCGCCGCGGCGAGCGCCCGGCGGATCACGTCCACCTGCGCCGCGCGGTTCGGCGCGGTCAGGCCGTTGCTGCGGCCATCCTGGTTGACCGCCGAACCGCGAATCACCGCGTGGATGCGGCGCCCGGCCCGCAGCGCGTCGGAGAGGCGTTCGAGCACGACGACGCCACCGCCCTCACCGAGGACGTAGCCGTCCGCGCGGGCGTCGAACGTCTTGCAGAGGCCGTCCGGCGCGAACATCGAGGTCGAGCATCCGTTGACGTACATGTCGGGGTGGATGACGAGGAAGGCGGCGCCGGCCAGCGCCAGGTCGCACTCGCCGCGCCGCAGCGCCTCCTCCGCCTGGTGCACGGCCACCAGCGAGGAGGAGCAAGCAGTGTCAATCGCCATGGTCGGACCGCGCAGGTCGAAGTGGTACGCCAGCCGCCCGGCCGCGACGCTCATGGAGCTGCCCTGACCCGTGTACGGGTCGACCATGAAGCGTTTGCCCTCCAGCTCCGCCTGCATCCGCCCGTACTGGAAGGGGTCTGAGAAGCCGACCAGCACGCCGGTACGGCTGCCCTCCAGGCTCGGCGGCGGCGTCCCGGCGTCCTCCATGGCCTCCCAGAACAGCTCCATCAGGAGCCGTTGTTGCGGGTCCATGCGCAGCGCCTCGCGCGCGGAGGCGCCGAAGAACCGGGCGTCCCAGCCGGCGATGTCGGGCAGGAAGGCGCCGCGGCGGGTGTAGACCCCGCAGCTCTCCTCGTACGGACTCAGGTCGTACCGGCCGCCGGGAACGTCGTCGGCGACCGCGCACCGCCCGGCCGCGAGCGACTCCCAGAAAGCGTCCACCGAGTCCGCGCCCGGATAGCGGCAGGCCATGCCGACGATCGCGATCGGCTCGTGGCGGCGCTCGTCCGCCTGGGCCAGCTTGCGGCGCGTCTCAGCCAGATCGACCGTGACCCGCTTGAGGTAGTCGCGGAGCTTGTCCTCGCCTGCCATGCCTGTTTTCCCCTGTCCTGCCGCGTGTTCTGGGCGCCGCTGCGTCACAGCTGGCTGTCGATGAACTCGAAGATCTCCTCGTCCGAGGCGGCGTCGAGCCGGTCCAGGGACACCTGCGCGCCGTCCCGGCCGCCGAGCCGGGCGAGCGTCGCCTCCAACTCGGCGATCAGGCGCTCCCGCCCGCCGGTGGCGCCGCCGTCGAGCTGCTGCGCGAACTGCTGCAGTGCCCCGCACAGGGCATCCGCCGGGTCGGGCGCGGCGGGCGCCAGCTCGCCCAACAGGTGCGCGGCGAGGGCGGTGGCCGTCGGGTGGTCGAAGACCAGCGTCGGCGGCAGGGCGAGTCCGTTGTCGGCGTTGATGCGGTTACGCAGCTCGACCGCGTTCAGCGAGTCGAAGCCGAGCTCGTTGAAGGTCCGATCGGCCGGGACCGCTTCCGCGGAGCCGTAGGCGAGCACGGCGGCCACGTGGGTGCGGACGTACCGCAGCGCTTCCTGGCGCGCCTCGTCGTCGGAGAGTCCCGCCAGCCGCTCGGCCAGGCCGGTGGGCGAGCCCGCCGAGCCTGCCGCGGCGGCCGACCCCGAGGCGGGCGGCGGAACGCGGACCAGACCGCGCAGCGGAGCCGGGATCTCGTCTCCGGCTTCAGAGCGTGTGCGCAGCGCTGCCGTGTTCCACCGCGAGGCGACCACCAGCGGCTCACCGCCCGACAGGTCGTCCAGCAGCGCCGCGTCGAACAACTCAAGACCCTGCTGCTCGGAGAGCGTCGCGATCCCGGTGCGCGCCAACCGTGCCTCGTCCGCCGCTGACAGCCCTGCCGCCATACCTGCGGACCCGGACCACGAACCCCACGCCACCGATGTGCCGACCAGGTCGGACCGACGGCGGTGCTCCGCCAAGGCGTCGAGGAACGCGTTCGCGGCGCTGTAGTTCCCCTGGCCCGGATTGCCCAGCACGCCCGCGATGGACGAGAACAGGACGAACGCGCGCAGCGGCAGATCGGCGGTCAGCTCGTGCAGCAGCCAGGCGGCGTCGACCTTCGGCTGGAACACCTCCCGCAGCGCCTCCGGGGACAGGCCGCTCAGCGCGGCGTCGCGCAGCACTCCGGCGGCGTGAACGACGACGGTAAGCGGCCGGTCGGCCGGGATCGACTCCAGCAGCCGCTGCACCGCAGACCGGTCGGACGTGTCGCAGGACTCGATGCGGACGCGGGCGCCGAGCCCGCGCAGGCGGTCCGCGAGGTCCGCCGCTCCCGGCGCGTCCGGGCCGCGACGCGAGGTGAGAATCAGGTCGCGTACGCCGAATTTCTCCACCAGCCGCTGTGCCACCAGCGCGCCGAGCCCGCCGGTGCCGCCGGTTACCAGCGCGGTTCCTCCGCCGAGGTCCGCCGAGGCGGTCCCGGTCGGGCGGCGGCGGGCGATCCGGGGCACCAAGAGGCGGTTGCCGTCGACGAGGCACTCGGACTCACCGTCCGCGAACGCCGCCGCGAGCCGGGCCGCGTGGTCGAACCCGCCGCCGTCGCGCACCAGGCCGAATCGGCCGGGCTGCTCGGCCAGGGCAGTGCGTACCAGGCCGTGCACCGCCGCCGCGGCGAGCGAGTCGGGGCCGGTCCGGAAGACCAGGCGGCGGGAGGCGAATCGGTCGTCCGCGATCCAGCGCTGGATCAGCTCGAGCGCGCGGCCGGTCAGCTCGCGGGCCGCGGTCGGCACGTCGGCGTCGGTGTTGGCGGCAGTGTTGACGACAGCCGGGTCCGCGCAGTCGACGACGACGAAATCGGCGCGCTGCCCTGATTCGAGCGCCGCGGCCACCTGCTCCAGATCGTCATACGAGGCCAGACCGGCAATGGGCGTGCCGAGCGCGACCCATGTGGCACCGTCAGCGGGCTCGAGCGGGGACGGCTCAAGCCATTCCAGCCCGTAGTATCCGGCGGGACCCGTCGCGGAGCCCACCGACGCCAGGAGCGCGGCGACCGCGATCGGCCGTACCCGCAGTTCGTCGATCGCCAGCACCCGTCGCCCGCTCTCGTCGGCGGCCTCGACGTGCAAGCCGTCCGGGCCGTCCGCGGTGAGCTTCACCCGCAGCGCCGCGGCTCCGGAGGGTGCGATCCGCACACCGCGGAACACGAACGGCAGCCGGAGTTCTTCGCTTCCGCCCTCGAAGACGTAGGGGTGGAAGGCGGCGTCCAGCAGGACCGGGTGCAGCCCGAAGCCGGGCGTCGCGGCCTGCTCCGGCACGGCGACTTCGGTAAAGAGCTCGCCGCCGCGCCGCCATGCCCCGCGGACGCCGCGGAATGCGGGACCGTATTCGTAGCCGAGTTCGGCGAGCCGGTCGTAGGCGCCCTCGAAGACGACGGGGGCGGCCTGCGGCGGCGGCCAGGCCTCGGCCCATGCGCACGCTCCGGTGTCGGTGTCTCCGTTGGTGGTGGCGTCCGAGGACAGCACGGCGGTGGCGTGGCGCGTCCACGGAGCCTCGTCGTCGGCGCGGGCGTACACCCGCACCGTGTGCTCGTCGCTGTCCAGGACCGCCTGCAGGGCCAGATCGCCGACGGGAGGCAGCACAAGGGGTGCCTCGAAGGTCAGCTCGGCCACAGTCGGGTACCCGGCGTCAGCGCCGAGCCGCGCCACCAGGTCCAAGAGCGCGGAGCCGGGCACCACCACGGTTCCGCCGATCGCGTGGTCGGCCAACCAAGGCAGGTCCGCCACGCCGAGGCGACCGGTAGCCACCGCGCCGCCGCCCGCGACGTCCACTGTCGCGCGCAGCAGCGGATGTCCGGCCTCGCGCAGCCCGGCCGCGGTGACGTCCGCCCGAGCGGGCGGGCGGATCAGCCAGTAGCGCTCGTGGTCGAACGCGTAGGTCGGCAGATCGACGGTCTTGCCGCCGGTGGCGAACTCGGTCCAGGCGACGTCCGCGCCGGCCGTGAAAGCGTCGGCCAGACAGCCGAGCATCGCGGCGGGTTCGGCGTGGTTCTTGCGAGAGGTCGCGGTGACGGTTCCCGCGTCGGGCAGGACGGCGCGGACCATGCCGGACAGCACGGCCTGCGGCCCGACCTCCACATAAAGCTCGGTCCCGGCGGCCGCGAGCCGTTCGACGGCCGGGGCGAAGCCGACCGGCTGCCGGATCTGGTCGGTCCAGTACTCCGGCTCGGTCCAGCGGCGGTCCGCACCGAGATCCGTCTCGTAGGCCAGACCGGGCTCGTGGAACGTCAGAGCCTTGAGCTCGGCGGCGAAGGCGTCGACCATCGGCTCCATCAGCGGGGAGTGGAAGGCGTGGCTGACCGTCAGCCGCTTGACGCGGCGGCCGAGCCCGCGCCAGTGCTCCGCGATCCGCAGACAGGCCTCCTCCTCGCCGGACACGACGACGTCGGCGGGGCCGTTGACCGCGGCGATGCCGACCAGGTGCTCGAGCCCTGCCAGCAGCGGCAGCACCTCCTGCTCGGTGGCGGACACGGCCGCCATCGCGCCGCGGGCCGGCAGGTCCTGCATCAGCCGCGCCCGCGTGGCGACCATGCGCGCCGCGTCGGCCAAGTCCCAGACCCCGGCGATGTGCGCCGCGGCGATCTCGCCGACGGAGTGCCCGGCGACCCGGTCCGGGGTCAGGCCGAGCGAGCCGAGCAGCCGGAAGGCGGCCACCTCGTAGGCGAAGAGGGCCGGCTGCGTATAGCGCGTCTCGTCGAGCGCCGCCGCGGCAGGGCTTCCCGGCTCGGCCCACATCACCTGGTGCAGCGGGCGGTCCAGGTGGGGGTCGAGCGCGGCGCAGACCTCGTCGAAGGCGGCCGCGAACGCAGGGAACCGCCGATAGAGGTCGCGGCCCATCCCGGGGCGCTGGGCGCCCTGGCCGGTGAACAGGAACGCGGTCTTCGGCCGGCGGCCCGTGGTGGCGCCATACGCCGCGGAGGTGTGCGAACGGCCGTCGGCGAGCGCGGCGAGCGCGTCCAGCAGTTCGTCGCGTTCCTGGCCGACCACGACGGCGCGGTGGTCGAAGCGGGCGCGGGTGGTCAGGAGGCTGTGGGCGATGTCGAGGGGCCGCGCCGCGCGGTCGGCGTGGACTTGGTCGTGGAGGCGCTGGGCCGCGGCGCGCAGTGAGACCTCGGTTCGGGCGCTGAGCACCCAGGCCATTGGGCCGTCGTGGCCGTCGCGGCTGTTCGGGAGTGCCGAGTCGTCGTCGGTGGCGGCGGCCGGCTCCGCATCCGGCGCCTCCTCCAGGATCACGTGCGCGTTCGTGCCGCTGATGCCGAAGGAGGACACTGCGGCCCGGCGCCGTTCCCCGTCCCGGCGGGTCCAGGGCTGCTCCTCGGTCAGCAGCCGCACCGCGCCCGAGGACCAGTCCACGTGGTGGGTGGGCTCTGACACGTGCAGCGTGCGCGGCAGCCGGCCGTGCGTCATCGCCATCAGGAGCTTGATGACTCCGGCGACCCCGGCCGCCGCCTGAGTGTGACCGATGTTCGACTTGACCGAGCCGAGCCACAGCGGTTGGTCGGCCGGTCGGCCGCGGCCGTAGGCGGCCAGGATCGCAGTCGCCTCGATTGGGTCGCCGAGCGGGGTGCCGGTGCCGTGCGCCTCTACCGCGTCGACGTCGCCCGGGGTCAGCCGGGCGTCGGCCAGCGCCTGCCGGATGACCCGCTCCTGGGACGCGCCGTTGGGCGCGGTCATCCCGTTGCTGGCGCCGTCCTGGTTCACCGCGGTGCCGCGGATCAGGCCGAAGATCCGGTGCCCGTTGCGGCGCGCGTCGGACAGGCGCTCCAGCAGCAGGACGCCGACCCCTTCGGCCCACACCGCGCCGTCGGCGTCGTCAGAGAATGCCTTGCACACTCCGTCCGGGGCCAGCGCGCGCTGCCGGGAGAACTCGACGAACAGGTCCGGCACCGGCATCACCGTCACGCCTCCGGCCAGCGCGAGCGGGCACTCGCCGCCGCGCAGCGCCTGGACGGCGAGGTGAATCGCGGCCAGGGAGGAGGAGCACGCCGTGTCGAGGCTGATCGCCGGACCTTCGAGGCCGAAGGTGTAGGACACCCGGCCGGACACCATGCTGGGGGCGCCGAAGATCAGCATGGTGCCTTCCAGTTCCTCCGGCATCGCGCCCAGGAACTGGGTGGAGTAGTAGTCGAACATCATCCCCGCCCAGACGCCGGCGCGGGTCCCGCGCAGCGTGGCCGGGTCGACTCCGGCGCGCTCGAACGCCTCCCACGCGGCCTCCAGGAAGAGCCGGTGGTGCGGGTCGGTGGCCAGGGCGGCGCGCGGGCTCATGTGGAAGAACGGCGCGTCGAAGCTGCCCGGCTCGCGCAGGAAGCCGCCGCGGTCGGTGTACGTGGTCCCGAGGACGTCGGGGTCGGGGTTGTAGAGCTTCTCCACGTCCCAGCCGCGGTCGGCCGGGAACGGACCGGTCGCGTCCACTCCCCGGTCCACCAGCTCCCACAGCTGTTCGGGCGCGGTGATCCCGCCCGGGTAACGGCAGGCCATGCCGACGATGGCGATCGGCTCGTGGGCGCGCGCGTCGGAGTCGGCCAACCGGCGCCGCGCGTCGGCCAGGTCGGCCGTCGCCCGGTGGAGGTATTCGCGGAGCTTGTCCTCGGTTGCCATCGCTGTCTCGCTTCCCCTGGTCGGGAATCTCGTCGGAACGCCGTCAGAGCCGGTTGTCGATAAACTGGAAGATCTCTTCGTCGGAGGCGGACCCGAGTCCGGCGCCGCCAAAGGCGAGGCCGGGGTCAGCGCCGCCAGACCCGCTGCCGCCGGGCGCCGCGTCGCCGCGCCCCTCGTCCAGTCGGCGCAGGGCGGAGCGCAACAGCGCCGCGACCCGGTCGCGTTGTCCCGCGTCGGCTTGGTCGAGCTGCGCGGCGATCCGCTCCAGCGCGTCGCCGAGGACCCGGTCCGGTTCCGGGGCCGCGGGTGCCAGCTCTCTGACGAGGTAGTCGGTCACTCCGGCCACGGTGGGCGTGTTGAACACGAGCGTCGCGGGCAGCCGCAGCCCGGTGGCCGTACCGAGCCGGTTGCGCAGCTCGACCGACGTCAGCGAGTCGAGTCCGAGCTCGATGAAGGGGCGGTCCACGTCGACCTCGTCGGCGCTGCCGTGCGCCAGTACCGCGGCGACGTGACTGCGCACCAGCTCGAGGACGGTCCGGCGGGCGTCGTCCGGGGCGAGGGCGGCGAGGCGGCCGGCCAGCGCATCGGGCGCGTCCGTTGGGCCGTCGGCTGCCGAGCTCGCGCCGGTCGTCGGCAGCGTGTCAGCCGTCGCTCTGCGGACGGAGCGGCGGACGGGGGTGCGCACGAAGCCACGCAGTGCCGCCGGAACGTCCCCGCGCAGGTCGGCCGAGTTCCAGGAGGAGGCCACCAGCAGCGGTGCGCTGTCGGCCGACAGACCCAGCGCAGCATCGAGCAAGTCGAGCGCTCGAGCTTCGGTGAGCGACCCGCCGGCGCGGGAGAGGCGGGCCACGTCGGCCGCCGACAAGCCGGAACCCATCCCGCCGTCCATCGCCCAGAGGCCCCAGGCGAGGGAGGTCGCGGGCAGCCCGATGTCGCGCCGGTGCGCGGCGAGGGCGTCGAGGAACGCGTTGGCGGCGGCGTAGTTGGCCTGCCCGGCGCTGCCGAC
>NZ_DASZGI010000207.1:0-13212 GCF_035938995.1 Actinocrinis sp. | reverse complement strand
ACCCGTCGGTCAAGCTGGGCGAATTCCGGATGCAGCAGGTGGACGTCAACCGGCCGCAGGAATTCAGGAAGTGCATCGAGTGCTTCCTGTGCCAGAACACCTGCCACGTCATCCGCGACCATGAGGAAAACGAGGCCGCATTCGCCGGGCCGCGCTTCCTCATGCGGATCGCCGAGCTGGAAATGCACCCGGCCGACACCGCGAACCGGCGCGAGATCGCGCAGGACGACTTCGGGCTCGGGTACTGCAACATCACGAAGTGCTGCACCGAGGTCTGCCCGGAGAACATCAAGATCACCGACAACGCGCTCATCCCGATGAAGGAGCGCGTGGTGGACCGCAAGTACGACCCGCTGGTGTGGCTCGGCAACAAGATCGCCCGCCGCAAGTAGCGGCCTGAGCGACCCGAACAAATCGTGCCCCGCCCGGAATCCCGGGCGGGGCACGGTCGTGTCGCGAGGATCACGGATTCCGGCGCGCGCGCCGGGGATCGCCGGGTGGCAGGATGGGCCGGTCACGTAGGAGTTGGCCGAACTGGAGACGCTCATGCCGGGCGGAAACCTGACACGCGACGAGGCGCGGGAGCGGGCCCGCCTGGTCGCGGTGGACACCTATCGGGTCGCCCTCGATTTGAGCGGTGCCAAGGATCTGAGCGCCGCCACGTTCCGCTCGACCAGCACGATCTCGTTCTCGTGCGCCGCGCCGGGCGCGTCCACGTTTCTCGACCTAATTGCGCCTCAGGTGCTGTCGGTGACGCTGAACGGCGAGTCGCTGGATCCGGCCGCCGTTTTCGCGGACTCCCGCATCACGCTGCCGTCGCTCCAGGCCCGCAACGAGGTCACCGTCGTGGCCGAGTGCGCGTACAGCAGGACCGGCGAGGGGTTGCACCGGTTCGTCGACCCGGCGGACGGCCGCGTCTACCTCTACACCCAGTTCGAGCCGGCCGACTCGCGGCGGCTCTACGCGAACTTCGAGCAGCCGGATCTGAAGGCCTCGTTCACCTTCGACATCTCGGCCCCGGCCGGCTGGCACATGTCGAGCAACGCCGCGGCGCGGTCCCGCCTGCCGGTGGTCGAGGGCGCCGCGCGCTGGCTCTTCTCCCCCACCGAGCGGATCTCCACCTATCTAACGGTCGTCGTCGCAGGGCCCTACCATGTGGTGCGGGACCACTACGCCCGCGTCCTGCCGGACGGGACCACGCTGGAGATCCCGCTGGCCGCGCTGTGCCGGGCCTCGCTGGCCGAGCACTTCGACGCCGAAGCGATCTTCGAGGTGACCAAGCAGGGTCTGGACTTCTTCCACGAGGTCTTCGACTACCCCTACCCGTTCGGCAAGTACGACCAGGCGTTCGTGCCCGAATACAACCTCGGCGCGATGGAGAACCCCGGCTGCGTCACCTTCACCGAGGACTACGTCTTCCGGTCCAAGGTGACGGACGCCTCGTACGAGGGGCGGGCCGGCACGATCCTGCACGAGATGGCGCACATGTGGTTCGGCGACCTGGTCACCATGCGCTGGTGGGACGACCTGTGGCTCAAGGAGTCCTTCGCCGACTTCATGGGCACGTACGCGCAGGTCAAGGCCACCCGCTGGACGAACGCCTGGGTCACCTTCGCGAACCGGCGCAAGGCGTGGGCCTACCGGCAGGACCAACTGCCCACCACGCACCCGGTGGTCGCCTCGATCGACGACCTCGAAGACGCGAAGCTCAACTTCGACGGCATCACATACGCCAAGGGCGCCTCAGTGCTCAAGCAGCTGGCGGCGTACGTCGGCGAGGAGCCGTTCCTCGAGGGGGCGCGCCGCTACTTCAAGCGGCACGCGTTCGGCAACACGACGCTCGCCGACCTGCTGGCGGCGCTCGAGGAGACCTCCGGGCGGGATCTGGGCGCCTGGTCGAAGGCGTGGCTGGAGACGGACGGGGTCAACACGCTGGCCCTGGACCGCGGCGCGATCGTCCAGTCCGGCGCGCCGGGACGGCTGGAGGCGCGACCGCATCGGATCGCGGTGGGCACCTACGCCGCCGCGGACGGGGGCGTCGCGCGGATCGGCCGGGCCGAGCTGGACGTGACCGGGACGCACACCCCGATCGAGGTCCTGCCGGACGCGTTCACACTGATCAACGACGAGGATCTGTCGTACTGCAAGGTCTATCTCGACCAGGAGCAGCTTGCCTGGCTGGAGGAGCGGCTCTCCTCGGTGCGCGACCCGATGGCCCGGTCGCTGGTCTGGTCCTCGCTGTGGAACATGACCCGCGACGGCGAGCTGCCCACCACCCGCTTCGTCGGGTTCGTCGACCGGCATGCGGCCGGCGAGACCGAGATCGCCGTTCTGCAGTCGATCCTGGCGCAGACCACGGCCGCGCTCGACCTCTACCTCGCGCCCGGGCGCCGCGCCGCGGTCGCCGACCTGGCCGCGGCCACCGCCCGGCGCGAACTGGCCGCCGCCGCGCCCGGCTCCGACCACCAGCTGGTCTGGCTCGGCTTCACCGCCGCCACGGCGGTCAGCGAGGCAGACTTCGAGCTGCTGGAGGACCTACTCGACGGCGGCACTGTGCTCGACGGCCTGACCGTGGACGCCGACAAGCGGTGGACCCTGCTGCGCGCGCTGGCGGCCGCCGGACGCGCGGACGACGCGCGGCTTGGGGCGGAGCTGGCCGGGGACAACACCGCGGCCGGCCACCGGCACCACGCCGGCTGCCTGGCCGCGCGCCCCGACCAGGCGGCGAAGGCGGCGGCCTGGCGGCTCGTCGTGGACTGCGGCGACCAGCCGAACGACCTGTTGCGCGAGCTGCTGGAGGGGATGGCGCAGGCAGACCAGACAACGCTGCTGGAGCCGTTCGTCGAGCCCTACTTCGCCGGTCTTGACCGGATCTGGGCCGAGCGCACCATCGAGAACGCACGGCGGATCGTCTCCCTCGGCTTCCCCCGCCTGCTGGTCGCGCCCGAGACGCTGGCGCGAGCGGACTCGTGGCTCTCCACCGGAGGGCACGCGCCCGCACTGCGCCGCCTCGTCGCCGAGGCGCGCGACGACCTCGCGCGGGCCCTGCGGGCACGGGCAGTCGGGTGAGCGGCGCCCAGGGGGTGTTTGGAAAGTCTCGCCGCGCCTGCGGCGTGTGTTCGCGAGCGGCACGCTCGCTGCGTTGGTGAAGCACCCCCGGGTGCAGCCAGGCACCTATGGTTCACAGCTTCCCAATATCAGGGAACTCCGCCGCCTTGCGAACGCACGCGACAGACGCCGCGGGCTAATCCGACGATAGTTTCCAAACACCCCCCGGACCGCCTACATCTCCCGCGGGTAGCCTTCGTGCCCGACCAGGCCGCGGTGGTCGTAGGGCCGGTGCAGCTCAGGCTTCGGGTGCAGATAGCCGAAGGTCTGGCCGAAGCAGACCACGGTCTTCGGACTCGCCGCGACGATCTGGTGGACCAGAGCCTCGCGGGCCTTGTTCCGCTCGCCGCTGATGTGGGCGGTGCGGCCGAGCCAGGCGGGAAAGGTGAGCAGGTCGCCGAGGTCGTGTACGGCTGCGGTGGCGAGGCGCCTGGCCCGGCTCTCCGGCTGGTGCGACGGCCAGTGCTCGCCCAGCCGCAGGTCGCGGCCCTCTTCCGGGGCGAGGATGGTGAACGCGTGCTCGCGCCCGCTGGGGCAGGTCAGCGTCAGGCGGCCGGCGCGGGCCCATACCTGCGCTTCCACCGGGTGCAGGAGACTCGTCTCGACCCGGTCCTCGTGCCAGGTGTTCACGGCGACCGGGCTCGCAGGCGCGCCGGCCTCCACCGCGACGACGCGGTGCTCGAGGATCGCCGGGATGCCGAAATCGGCCGCACGCGGAGCGGCGTCGAGCCGTGCGGGCTCGGCGGCCGCCGCTTCGGTGGCCCGCGTCGGCTCAGGCTGACGGCGGCTCTCCGCGGGATGGACCGGATCGAGGCCGCGCGAGGGCGGTGGGGTCGGCTGGGCGGATTCTTGGTCGGAATGCGTCGAGGTCATCGGTGGCCAACCTCCGAAGCGGGTGCCTTCTCCCCCGATTGCCATCATCCGCCGGACGACGCGCTTTCACCAGCGCTCGCCCGATTCCAAGTGTGGTGTCCGGTCAAGAGCGAACAATGTCCGGTCAAGAACCGCCTACAGCCGACGAGGCCGTCCGCTACCGTGTTCGCATGTCGCCTCCCTCGGCCACCCGTGTCCCGCTCCCGTCCTGCTCGGCGTTCTCCTTTCTCTACGGAGAATCGCTGGCCGGGACGGCGCCGACCGCCGCGACCTGGCTCGCCATCGAGCAGCCGGGCCCGTGGGGAGCGCGGGCCCTGACCGAGTCCCATTTCGATCCCGAGCTCGGCGCCGAGCTGAACCGTCGCGCCCAAGGCACCGGCGTGCGGATATCCCTGATCCGCCGGGTGGGGCGGCACACCCTGTCCCAGGAGTCCGGGCCGCGCACCGTGCTGATCGCGTCGACGCTCCCGAGCCACTCGGACTTCCGGGCGCTGACCGTGCGCGACCCGCGCGAACTGCTGGACCTCGACTTCGCCGCGCTCGGCGCCGGCCGGATCGACGCGGGCGATCCGCACCCCGAGCCCGCGCTGCTGGTCTGCACGAACAGCAAGCGCGACCGGTGCTGTGCGGTGCTCGGCCGGTCGCTCGCGCTCGGCCTCGCCGAGCTGCACGGCGGCGTCGCACACGCGAAGCTCTGGGAAACCGATCATCTCGGCGGTCACCGGTTCGCGCCGACCGCGCTCGTCCTTCCGGGCGGCTACCTCTACGGCCGGCTCGACGTGCAAACCGCGCTGCTGGCCGCGGAGCGGGCGGCCAAGGGCGAGATGTCGCCGGAGCTGTGCCGTGGCCGCTCCACGTGGTCGCGGATGGGCCAGGCGGCGGATCTCGCGCTGCGCACCGACCTCGCCTTGTACACCGCCGACGCGGTCGAGGTGGTGGCTGAGGAGGAGCTCACCGCGGGTTTGTGGGCCGTCACCGCGCTCGCGAACGACATCGAGTACCGGGTCCTGGTCGAGCAGACGACAGCGGCCGAGCCTCGGCCGGAGTCCTGCGGCAAGCCGGCCGGCACCCCGGCCGCCCTGCATGTGGTCGCGATCGAGCGGGCCGAGGTGCCGGCGCGGGTCTGACGACCCGCTGCCCGTTGTTCTGAGCCCCGGCCTCAGGCGTCGATCCGCGACCGGTCCAGCAGCGCGGCGGAGTTGACGATGTACTCGCGGCGCGGCGCCACGTCGGTGCCCATCAGCAGGTCGAAGGTCTTCTCCGCGGCCTCCGCGTCACCCAGCGAGATCCGGCGCAGGATCCGGCGGCGCGGGTCCATCGTGGTCTCGGCCAGCTGGTCCGCGTCCATCTCGCCCAGGCCCTTGTACCGCTGCACCGGCTCCTTGATCCGCTTGCCGCGGCGGTGCAGGTCGGCCAGGGTCCGCTTGAGCTCGGCGTCGGTGTACGTGTACACGTACTCGTTCTTCGCCCGGCCCTGCCCGATCACCTCGATCCGGTGCAGCGGGGGGACGGCCGCGTAGACCCGGCCGGCCTCCACCAGCGGCCGCATGTACCGGTAGAAGAGGGTCAGCAGCAGCGTCCGGATGTGCGAGCCGTCGACGTCCGCGTCCGCCATCATGATCACCTTGCCGTAGCGGGCGGCGTCCAGGTCGAAGGAGCGCCCGGTGCCCGCGCCGACCACCTGGATGAGCGCGGCGCACTCGGCGTTCTTGAACATGTCGGCCACCGAGGCCTTCTGCACGTTGAGAATCTTGCCGCGGATCGGCAGCAGCGCCTGGAACTCGGAGTTGCGGGCCAGCTTCGCGGTGCCCAGCGCCGAGTCCCCCTCGACCACGAACAGCTCCGAGCGGTCCACGTCGTCGGACCGGCAGTCGGCCAGCTTCGCCGGCAGGGCGGAGGTTTCCAGCGCGTTCTTGCGGCGCTGGGTCTCCTTGTGCATCCGGGCCGCGATCCGGGTCCTGGCCGCCGCGGCGATCTTCTCCAGTACCGCGCGGGCCTGCGGCTTCAAGTTGCGGTGGTTGCTGGTCAGGAAGTCGGAGAGCTTCTCCGAGACCACCGCGGTCACGATCCGGGCGGCGGCCGGGGTGCCGAGCACCTCCTTGGTCTGCCCTTCGAACTGCGGCTCGGCCAGACGCACTGTGACGACCGCGGTCAGCCCTTCCAGGATGTCGTCCTTGACCACCGGGTCGTCGTTGACCCGCAGCAGCTTCACCGCCCGCAGCTGCTCGTTGACGGTCTTGAGCAGGGCCCGCTCGAAGCCGGTGGCGTGGGTGCCCCCCTTGGGGGTGATGATGATGTTGACGAAGGACTTGACCACCGTGTCGTACTCGGTGCCCCAGCGCAGCGCCACGTCCACGTCCAGCGTGCGCTGCACCTCCTTCGGCGTCATGTGGCCGGCGTCGTCGAGCACCGGGACGGTCTCGGTGAAGGTGCCCGAGCCGGTCAGCCGCAGCGTGTCGCTGATCGGCCGGTCCGGCGCCAGGTACTCGCAGAACTCGGAGATCCCGCCGGCGTAGTGGAAGGTCTCCTCGCTCGGCTCGGCCCCGTCGATCCGCCGCTCGTCCCGTACCACCAGGGTGAGGCCGGGCACCAGGAACGCGGTCTGCCGGGCGCGGTCGTGCAGTTCCGGGAGCGAGATCCGGGCCTCCTTGAGGAAGATCTGCCGGTCGGCCCAGTAGCGGATCCGGGTCCCGGTGACCCCCGCCTTCTTCGCCGAGCGGCGGCCCTTGGTCATTCCGCTCTGCGCGGTGAAGGGCGCGTTCGGGCCATCGCCGTCGAACACGCCGGGCACGCCGCGGCGGAAGGAGATCGCGTGCGTGGCCCCGTCCCGGTCCACCTCGACGTCCAGCCGGGAGGAGAGGGCGTTGACCACGGAGGCGCCGACCCCGTGCAGCCCGCCGGAGGCCGCGTAGGAGCCGCCGCCGAACTTGCCGCCCGCATGCAGCTTGGTCATCACGACCTCGACGCCGGACAGCCCGGTCTTGGGCTCGACGTCCACCGGGATGCCGCGGCCCTGGTCGTGCACCGCGACCGAGCCGTCCGGGTGCAGGACGACCTCGATCCGCGAGCCGTACCCGGCCAGCGTCTCGTCCACCGAGTTGTCGATGATCTCCCAGACGCAGTGCATGAGACCGCGGCTGTCGGTGGAGCCGATGTACATGCCGGGGCGCTTGCGGACGGCCTCGAGGCCTTCGAGCACGAGCAGATGTCGCGCTGTGTAGTCCGCGCCCTTCTCACCACGGGTGGTCGCCGGGGCGGTGAGACTGGCGGTCACGGTGATTCGCTCCCTTGTGTTTCACGGTGTGTCTGCTGGTCGCGGGGCCGCGGCGGCGCCGGTCGGGGCCGGAGGCGCGGACATCCTGACGCGCACTCAGCGTAGCGGTTCGCGGGGACAGCGCTGCGGGGCTTGGGCACTGTCAGGGTTCCGACCAAAGTGTCGGTAAAAGTGGGCTGGAGTCTCACCATACGTGTCCGGTCCGGTACAGCCTGTCTACTTTCCGTCGGTTTCGGGCCGTCGGTCCGTACGCCCTGAGCGAACTGGCGGGGTTTTGCCCCTGAACACTGGCGCGGGGAGTATTCGCGGATGGTTTGATGTTGATCCGGGTAGACGGGCCGAAAACCCCGTCCACCGGACGCCCGGACCGGCGCACCGGGTCCGGAGATCCGCTCAGGATCGCCGGGCCACGGGCACAGTCGACGCAGAAAGAAGGGGCGACGTGACCGCTGTCCTGACACCAGACCTCCTCTCGCCCGAGCCGCTCACCGCGCTCGACCGCTGTGACCGCTGCGGCGCGAAGGCCTACCTCCGCGTCACCCTCGCCTCTGGAGGCGAGCTCCTCTTCTGCGCCCACCACGGCAAGAAGTACGAAGAGAGCCTGCGTTCCATCGCCGCCGAGATCCACGACGAGTCGGAAAAGCTCTCCGCCACCGAGGCCTCGGCCACGGACGACGAGCACTGACGACCTGGGCGCCCGGCGGACAGTCCGTCCGGCGCGTACTTTCCTGCCACTGACCGTCGAGCGGGCCGCACCCGGAGTTCCGGGTACGGCCCGCTTCGCTGTGTCCGCGTCCTAGTCCAGGTAGTCGCGCAGGACCTGGGACCGCGACGGGTGGCGCAGCTTCGACATCGTCTTCGACTCGATCTGCCGGATCCGCTCGCGCGTGACTCCGTAGACCTTACCGATCTCGTCGAGCGTCTTGGGCTGGCCGTCGGTCAGGCCGAAGCGCATCGAGACCACGCCCGCTTCGCGCTCTGACAGGGTGTCGAGCACGGAGTGCAGCTGCTCCTGGAGCAGGGTGAAGGAGACCGCGTCGGCCGGCACGACCGCCTCGGAGTCCTCGATCAGGTCGCCGAACTCGCTGTCGCCGTCCTCGCCGAGCGGAGTGTGCAGGGAGATCGGCTCGCGGCCGTACTTCTGCACCTCGATGACCTTCTCCGGGGTCATGTCGAGTTCCTTGGCCAGCTCCTCGGGCGTCGGCTCGCGGCCGAGGTCCTGGAGCATCTGGCGCTGCACCCGGGCGAGCTTGTTGATGACCTCGACCATGTGCACCGGGATGCGGATGGTGCGCGCCTGATCGGCCATCGCTCGGGTGATCGCCTGGCGGATCCACCAGGTGGCATACGTGGAGAACTTGTAGCCCTTGGTGTAGTCGAACTTCTCCACCGCGCGGATGAGACCGAGGTTGCCCTCCTGGATCAGGTCCAGGAAGAGCATGCCGCGGCCGGTGTACCGCTTGGCCAGCGAGACCACCAAGCGCAGGTTCGCCTCGAGCAGGTGGTTCTTGGCCCGGCGGCCGTCTTCGGCGATGATCTCCAGCTCGTGCTTGAACCGGGGGTCCATCTTCTCGCCCGAGTTGAGCTTCTCCTCGGCGAACAGGCCCGCCTCGATCCGCTTGGCCAGCTCCACCTCCTGCTCGGCGTTGAGCAGCGGGACCTTGCCGATCTGCTTGAGGTAGTCCTTGACCGGGTCGGCGGTGGCGCCCGCGGAGGCGACCTGCTGGGCCGGGGCGTCGTCCTCGTCGTCGTCGGACAGGACGAAGCCCTCGTCCTCCTCGGTGACGGGAGCGGCCTCTTCGCTGGCCGGCTCGGCCTCCTCGGTCTCCGCCTCAGCCTCGACGGCCTCTTCGGCGGCGCCCTCGATCTCGACTTCCTCGACCAGCGCCTCGTCGGCCTCGAGGTCGATTTCGAGCTCGGCGTCGAGGTCCTCCTCGCCGTCGATCGCCTCTTCGTCGTCGGACGCCTTGCCCGAGGTCGCCTTGGCGGGCGCGACCTTCTTCGCGGGGGCACCCTTCTTAGCGGGCGCGGCCTCGTCGCCTTCGGCAGCCGCCTTCTTGGCGGGGGCGGCCTTCTTCGCGGCGGCCTTCTTGGCGGGGGCCGCTGCGGTCTCGGACGCCTCAGCGGCGTGCTCGGCCGCAGCCGAGTCGCCGTTCGCGGTCGGCGCGGGCGCGCCCTTCTTCTCGGTGTTATCGGCGGCGGACTGCGCGGCCGGGGCCGCGGCCTCGGCGTTCTTGCGCACGGTCGTCGTGGCTCGCGCCGGGGTCGCGGCGGCGACAGCACGCTTGCGCGGCTTGCTCAGAGACGCGGCACCCTCGCCCACCACGGCGACGGTGACACCCTGTTCCAGCAGCGCGCGCAGTACCGACTTCGCCTGGCTGACCGGGACCTTGGCGTGCTCGCAGGCGCGCCGCACGTCCTCGCTCGAGACCGCGGCTCCCTGGGCGCGGTCGAGCAGGACCTGCACGGCGATCGCCACCGGCGTGGCCGGCGAGTCCTCTGTCATCGACTGGGCGCCGGACGCGGCGGTCGCGGCAGATGCGGAAAGCGAGGTAGGGGCCGACACTCACGTACCCTTCGGAAAGGTTCCTTGAAGCGCTAACTAAAAGACCTGGCATGCTATCGAAACGCGGCGGAACGGGACTGACGTATGGTGCGGCGGCTCTCCCGGGCCTGCCACGCTTGTATGACAGCGCGATGCAGCGGCACCGTATTCCCACTGTGACGACAGCAGGCGGCGGCCGCGTGTAGTCGTGCCTGGTGTGGATCATGCCGGCCGCGGCTGCTATCAAGCCGCTGTGCACCGCTTCGCGAACGCAGGTCACGCACTCGGTCTACGAGTCTAGCAGCGGTCGGTCGACAAGCGCGCACGGGGCCACCCCGTCGCTCCGCGGCGTTGTGTCGTCGTCTCACTTCGCTCCCCCCCTTTGGACCGGTGGTCCGGCTTCACGTCGAGCGCGCCACCCGTACCGCGAGCACCGTCACGTCGTCGTCTTGATCGTGATGCTCGCGCAGCATCGTGTCGACCAGGTGGTCGAGCAGCGGCTCGAGGGCCTGGTCGGGCGCCGAGCGCACGGCGCGCAGCAGCCGGTCGAGGCCCTCGTCGAGCGAGGCGGAGCGGGTCTCCACCAGGCCGTCCGAGAAGCCGAGCACGATGTCGCCCGAACCGAGCGTCATGTGATGCTCGATTCGTTCCTCGCTCCAGCCGAGCGGCGTCGCCTCGGGCGTCGCATCCACGTAGCGCGGCGCGCCGTCCGCGGTCACCACGAGGAGCGGGAGATGGCCGGCGTCGGACATCAGCAGCGATCCGTCGGCCGGGTCGAACACGGCGTAGACGACCGTGGTGAGCGATTCGGCGTTCTCGGTGGCGTCGAAGAGCCGGTCCAGGCCGCTCATCACGGCCCGCGGGGAGGGGTCGGTGAAGGCCAGCGCCCGCAGCGCGGCACGCACCCGGCCCATGCCCGCCGCGGCCGTCACCCCCTTGCCGATCACGTCGCCGACGACCATGCCGACGCGACCGTCCGGGAATCCGAACAGGTCGTACCAGTCGCCGCCGACCTCGGTGTCCATCGAGCCGGGGATGTACCGGAAGGCGGCCTCGACACCGGAGAGGCTGGGCAGCCGCTTGGGCAGCAGGGCCTCCTGGAGCGAGACGACCTGGCGGTGTTCGCGTTCGTGCATGCGGGCGCGGGCCACCGCCATCGTGCACTGGCCGGCCAGTGCCTGGAGGTAGGCCCGGTCCTCCTCATCGAAGGGACGCTCAGATTCGAAGGCGAGGTAGAGACCGCCGACCGGTCCGGCCGCGGTGACCAGGGGCAGGACGGCCCAGGCCCGCTCGTCGTCCGGGGCCTCGTCCCAGTGGGCGGATTCGGGGAACGCCTCGTGCATCGCTCCGGGCTCGGGCAGGTAGACGGCTTGGCCCGCGCGCACGGTGGCGGCGAGCAGCGGAGGCCAGGACAAGGTGCGCCGCTCCCAGCGCTCTTCGTCGGTCGAGTTCGGCGTACGCGGCGCGGGCACCGGGCGCGAGCCCGAGCCGCCCGGCTGCGGCCACGGCGTGTGCCCGACCGAGTCGAGCAGCCGGAGGTCGACGTGGGCGGCACCGGTGACCTGGCCGAGCTTCGCGACCGCCGCCCGCACCTCGCCGATGGTCAGCGCCCCGGCCAGCTCGCGGGTCACGGTCTGAAGCTTCCCGATGCGCCATTGCGTGGAGCCGAGCAGGTCGGCAACCCGGTGTCGGTCGGTCACGTCGTGCACGACGGCGAGCGCACCGATGATCGCGCCGGCGTCGTCGCGGACGGCCGACCAGTGGCTGTCGAAAAGGCGCAGCCCGCCACCGAGTTCTGGGGCCGCCTCGCGCTGCTCGATCTCACGGCGCGGAATGCCGTCGGCGAGGACCCGGGCGAGGGATGCCTCGATCTGGGAAGCGAGCCCGGCGGGAAGGATCTCACTGGGCAGCCGTCCCCGGTGGGCGGAGGCAGGAGCGCCGTTGAGGTCGGCCAGCGCGCGGCTGACCTGGCGATAGCGGCCGTCCGTGCCATAAAGCGCAAATGCGGCGGAACCGTCGTGCAGAAGGGCGCGCAGCAGTGCGGTATCCGCGTCGGGATGCCCCGTGTTCGCGGGACTGTGGTTCCGCATGGCGTCTCGGGCCACTGGCGCTCCCGTCCCCACCGTTCGCGACGAAGCGGCGGATGGAGTGTCCGCCGCCGTGCAGCCGGCCGCAGTGAACCACGGCCCAGGATGTTTCCCGCTCTGAGCTTAGTCGTCACCGCGCGTCTACAGGGAGTAATTAGATGGGAAAACTCCGCTCCGCCACCGCCGAGAACTGCCTACATGGAATCAAATGCCTCATTGTGAGCGCGCCGGGCCGGACGCATCTCACCGTCCGGCCCGGCTTTCCACCGTCGCTCGTCGCCCCAGTCTCCTGCTCTACCTAGCGCCCGCCCTGCCTCACCTATCCCGCTGCGCCGGCAGGTGAGCACTCGCCGCCGGGCTGGGCACCCGCCGCAGTAGTCCGCTGACAACTTCCGCCGCGCCCACGCCGTCGCCCGCCAAAACCCGATCGACGAGCGACGTGTGCTGATCGACCTCGGCCTCCGGCGAGCAGCCATACGAGCGGACACCGGTGATCTCGAGCGCGCCGCACACGACGGTGGCCAGGTGCTCCAGCATGCGGTTGTCGGTGACCCGCAGCAGCAGCGCGTGCAGTTCGGCGTCGGTGCGGTGGAATCCGCCGACGTCACCCGTGGCTGCCGTCTCTGTGAGCATGTCGGACAACTCGGCGAGGCGGATACGGACAGCCTCGGGCAGCCGGGCCGCGCGCGCGGCGACGAGGTGCACGGCGAGCGGCTCGAAAGCCTGGCGCAGCTCGATCAGCTCACGGGCCTGGTCGGTGCGATACGGGCCGAGGGCGCGCCACTCGATCACGTCCGGGTCGAGCAGGTTCCACTCGTGCACGGGGCGAATCCGCGTGCCCACGTTGGGACGGGCCGAGACCAGCCCCTTGGCCTCGAGCACGCGCAGCGACTCGCGCACGACGGTGCGGGAAACCTCGAAGCGGTTGCCGATCTCCTCCGGCACCAGCGGCCGGTCGGCGCCGAGCTCGCCGGCGACGATCATCTGACCGAGCTGCTGAACCAGCTGACCGTGCAGCCCGCGCCCGCGCTGGGCCGCCGCGCGCGGGTAGACCGACAGCGCGGTCGTGTCGACCTGGTATCCGATGCTCACGCCCATGGCGGCCGATCCCATCCCGACGGCCGGGACGGCGTATTCGTCCGCACGCACCGGGCTCACCACGGTCCCCGCAAAGCCCGGGCCCGCGATGCCCGGAACGGCGCCACTTGCAGTACCCACGTTCGTCTGACCTCCAGTCATACCTGCAATTTCCGGCGCGCTGCTCCCAGCAGCCCCAGCCTGTCCCAGCCATGCACCTGACGGCGCGACACTCCGCGCCATTTCCA
>NZ_DASZGI010000206.1:0-3765 GCF_035938995.1 Actinocrinis sp. | reverse complement strand
AGGACGCTCGCGGCGAGGTCGGCGGCTGCGTCGACCGCGCGGGCCATCGCCTCAGGTCCGGTCAGTCCATCGTCCGCCCCGCCGACCTCCACGACGGGGAGGCCGGGGGCGTGTCGCGCCAGAGCCTGCGCGATCAGCCCGCGGTCCTGGCCGAGCAGCACCGCACCGCGCAGGTGCTTCGCGGCCCCGGCGACCAGCTCTTCGAAGCGGGCGCCCTTCGCCAGCCCGCCGGCGATCCACACGATGTCCTCGTAGGCGGCGAGGGACGCCGCGGCGGCGTGCGCATTGGTGGCCTTCGAGTCGTCCACGTAGTCGACGCCGTCGAAGGCGGCGACGAACTGGATGCGGTGCGGGTCCGGCGTGAAGGCGCGCAGCCCGTCGCGTACAGCCTCGGGCGGCACGCCATAGGCACGGGCGAGCGCGGCAGCGGCGAGGGCGTTAGCGATGTTGTGCGGCGCGTGCGGTTCGACGTCGTAGACGGTGCCGAGTTCGGCCGCAGTGCCGCGCCGGTCCTCGACGAAGGCGCGGTCGGCCAGGATGCCGTCCACCACCCCGAGCATGGAGAGGCCGGGGGCACCGAGAGTGAAGCCGATCGCGCGGCAGCCCTCGATCACGTCCGCCTGCTCGACCAGCGTCTCCGTCACCGGGTCGGCCACGTTGTAAACGCAGGCGACCTGGCAGTTCTCGTAGATCCGGCCTTTCGCGTCGCGGTACTCCTCGTAGGAGCCGTGCCAGTCCACGTGGTCGGGGGCGACGTTGAGCACGGCCGCGGCCAGCGGGCTCATCGAGCGCGTCCAGTGCAGCTGGAAGCTGGACAGCTCGACGGCCAGCACCTCGTAGGGCTCGTCGGCGGTGACCGCGTCCACGATCGGCAGGCCGACGTTCCCACAGGCGACGGTGCGCTTCCCGGCCGCCTCGAGCATCGCGGCGAGCATGCGCACGGCGGTGGTCTTGCCGTTGGTGCCGGTGATCGGGAGCCAGGGCGCGTATGTCCCATCCGGGCGCGGCTTGCGCAGCCGCCAGGCCAGCTCCACGTCGCCCCACACTGGGATGCCGGCCTTCTGCGCCGCGATCGCGATCGGGGCGTGCGGCGGGACGCCCGGCGAGACGATCAGCAGCTCGCAACCCTCAGGCAGCGTCGCGTCGTCGCCGAGCCTGAGCCGCACCCCCAGGGCTTCGAGCGGCGCGGCGCGCTCGGCGGTCGCCTGATCGTCGGACCGGTCGACGAGCGTCACCTGCGCGCCAAGGCCGCTTAGGACCCGGGCCGCCGACACACCGACGACGCGCGCGCCGACGACGCAGACCCGCAGTCCGTCCCAAGGCACTGGATGGCGGCCCTCGACGTCGGAGCCGCGCCAGCCCGCGCCGGTCACGATCCGGTCACCCAGCCCGCGTAGAACACCCCGATACCCAACGCGACACAGAGCCCTGCGATGATCCAGAACCGGATCACGATGGTGACCTCGGCCCAGCCCATCAGCTCGAAGTGGTGCTGTAGCGGGGCCATCTTGAACACCCGTTTGCCGCCGGAGATCTTGAAGTAGCCGACCTGGATGATCACCGACATGGTGATGATCGCGAACAGGCCGCCGAGCAGCACGGTGAGCAGCTCCGTGTGCGAGCAGATGGCCAGGCCCGCGAGCGCGCCGCCGAGGGCCAGCGAGCCGGTGTCGCCCATGAAGATCTTCGCCGGCGCGGCGTTCCACCACAGGAAGCCGAAGCAGGCCCCCATCAGCGCCGCGGCCACGATCGCCAGGTCGAGCGGGTCGCGCACCTCGTAGCAGCCGGCCTGGGGCGCGTTGACGCAGCTCTGCCCGTACTGCCAGACGCCGATCAGCACGTACGCGGCGAACACCATCGCGGACGCGCCGGTGGCCAGTCCGTCCAGGCCGTCGGTCAGGTTCACCGCGTTGGACCAGCCGGAGATCAGGAAATAAGCCCAGACGACGAACAGCACCGGGCCGAGGACCAGCGCGGTGTCCTGGAGGAACGACACGCTCGTCGACGCCGGGGTCTGCCCGTACTGGTCCGGGAAGTGCAGCACCAGGATCGCGAAGACCACGGCGACCAGCGCCTGGCCGATCATCTTCGCCTTGGCCCGCAGGCCCAGCGAGCGCTGCTTGTAGATCTTGATGAAGTCGTCGACGAAGCCGACCCCGCCGAGCCCGGTCATCAGGAACAGCACCAGCAGCGCCGAGGCGCTCGGCCAGTGCTGGGTCGCCAGCTTGGTCGCCCCGTAGGCGATCAGCGTCGACAGGACGATGACGATCCCGCCCATGGTGGGGGTGCCGCGCTTGGTCAGGTGGTTCTTCGGGCCGTCGTCCCGGATCAGCTGGCCGTATCCCCGCTTGACCAGCATCCTGATGATCAGGGGGGTGCCGATCAGGGAGCAGACGAGCGCGATGACGCTCGAGTAGAGGACCGCCCTCACCGCTCGTCCCCCGCCGGGACCTCGCCGCTCTCGCCACCCCGCTGCGCCAAGGCCTGGGCGACCCGGCGCAGCCCCGCCGCCTTGGACGCCTTCACCAGGACCACGTCACCGGGCCTTAGCTGCTCGTCGAGCAGCGCCAGCGCCGCCTCCGGGTCGGCCACCATCACGGATTCCTCTCCCCATGAGCCCTCGTGGCTGGCGCCCGCGTGGATCCGCGCGGCTCCCTCGCCGACCGCCACCAGCCTGTCGATCCGCAGCCGGACGGCCAATCGCCCGATCGCGTCGTGCTCCTCGTCGGCCCGGTCGCCCAGCTCGAGCATGGCGCCGAGCACCGCCCAGGCGCGCCCGCCGGGACGGGACCGGGCCAGCGCGGCGAGCGACTTGAGCGCGGCGCGCACCGATTCCGGGTTGGCATTGTATGCGTCGTCGATCACGACGACGCCGTCGGCCCGCTCGGTCACCGCCATCCGCCCGCCGCTGAGCGGAACGGCCGCGGACAGCCGCTCGGCGATCCGGTCCGACGGCATTCCGACCGCCAATGCCGCAGCCGCGGCGGCGAGGGCGTTGCTCACGTGGTGCTCGCCGACCAACTGCAGCTGCACCCGCGCCGTTCCGCCGTGCTCCGGCCCTACGTCGCCGACGCGCAGCAGGAATGAGGCGCGGCCGTCCGGGCCCAGCGTTATGTCCTCGGCTCGCACGTCGGCCGCCTCCGACTCCCCGAAGGTGACCGTGCGGGCGGCGGTGCGCTGGTTCATCGGGGCGACGAGCGGGTCGTCGGCGTTGAGGACCGCGACGCCGTCCGCGGGCAGCGCCTCGATCAGCTCGCCCTTCGCCAGCGCGGTCTGCTCCTTCGACCCGAATTCGCCGACGTGCGCAGAGCCGATGTTGAGCACGACGCCGACCGACGGCGGGGCGATCTCGCACAGGTACTTCAGGTGCCCGATCCCCCGGCTGCCCATTTCCAGCACCAGGTACCGGGTCGCCTCGTCGGCACGCAGCACGGTCAGCGGCAGGCCGATCTCGTTGTTGTACGAGCCCTCGGTGGCGATCGTGGCGGCGTGTCCGGCGAGCACCTGGCCGAGCAGGTCCTTGGCCGAGGTCTTGCCCGAGGAGCCGGTCAGCCCTATCACGGTGGCGGCCGGCAGGCGCGTCAGCACGGTCCGGGCGAGCTTGCCGAGCGCTTCCTGGACGTCGGGCACGATGATCGCGGGCACGCCGTCGACCTGACGGCTCGCCAGAACCGCCGCGGCGCCGCGTTCGACGGCCGCGGCGGCGTAGTCGTGGCCGTCCGCCTGTTCGCCGACGAAGGCCACGAACAGGCCGCCCGGCTGCAC
>NZ_DASZGI010000205.1:0-28813 GCF_035938995.1 Actinocrinis sp. | reverse complement strand
GCGTCTGCGACGTTCATGCTCAGCGCCGTTACGCCCAAGGCGCTCGCCCTCGCCGACGACGCCGCCAGCGGCGCGAGCCCACTTGTGGTGGCGGACCAAGGCACCCGGCGCGTCCTTCTGCTCGGCGACGATGGCAGCGGTACGGCGCGCGTCCAGTGGTCGTGGTCGCCGCAGTCGGATAAGCATCTCGCCGACCTCTCGCCCGCGCGCACCTGGCGCAACGTCAGCGAGGCCAAGATGCGTGCGCTCGGCGGACGCAAGATGCTGCTCGCCAGCGCGTCGGAAGGTTTGGCCGCTGTGCTGACATACCCCGGCGCCGTCGTGCAGTGGGCCACGGTCGTTCCCTCCGTGAACGTCCACAGCCTTGAGCTGCTCCCCGACGGCAATGTCGCCCTTGCGGCCAGCAACCCGGGGGTGGTGCGCGTCTACGCAGCCACACGCGGGCCGCGCAGCAAGCAGTTCACGGCCTTCAATCTGGCTGGTGCTCACGGCGTCTCCTGGGATGACCAGCGACAGCTGTTGTGGGCGGTCGGAGACAGCCAACTGGTCGCGCTCAAGGTCACGGGACCCGCGCACTCGCCGGGCCTGTCGCTCGCCCGGAGTGTCACGCTGCCCGACCCATCCGGCCACGACCTGGACCTCGTCGCCTCCGCGCCGGGGCGGATGTGGGTGACGACAGGCGACCATGTCCTGCAATACGACCCCGACTGCGCGCAGTTCATCGACTACGACGGCCAGGCCGCCATCGACATCAGCGACGTGAAGAGCGTCGGCGACGACCCCGCGACCGGCAGGGTCCTGACCTTCCGGCCGCAGCCCGGCAACGCATGCGCTTGGTGCGGCTCGACGGTCGCGCTCCACCTACCCTCCGGTTCGCTCCAGCTCCCCGGCTCGCGCATCTACAAGGCACGCTGGTCGCTCGCGTAGGCCGCGCTCGACCGCCTGGACACCTGACCGTGGCCCCGTCCGACTGACTCCGAGTATGGGGCCGACTACGCCCTCGGTTTGACCCTCGCCTAGGGTCTGATACTGCACTATGGTCGCGTTGGCATGAACGTCCGTACTCGGCGACACGACCAGGAGGCGCGCGTGAGAGTCGGACTGCTGACCAGGGAGTATCCGCCCGATGTGTACGGCGGTGCGGGCGTCCACGTGGAGTTCCTGGCCAGAGAGCTGCGGGCGCTGGTCGACGTGCAGGTACACGCGTGGTCGAGCCGGACCGCGCCGGACGAGCAGCCCGGTGTCCAGAGGCACGCCCCCGCCGAGGCGTTGATCGACGCGAACGAGGCGCTGCGCAGCCTGTCGGTCGACCTGTCCATGGCAGCGGCGGTGGCCGACCGCGACCTGGTCCATTCGCACACCTGGTACGCCAACATGGGCGGTCACCTGGCCAAGATGCTGCATGGCATCCCGCACGTAATGACCGCGCATTCGCTCGAACCGCTGCGTCCCTGGAAGGCGGAGCAGCTGGGCGGCGGCTATACGGTGTCGAGCTGGGCCGAGCGCACGGCGATAGAAGCCGCGGACGCGGTCATCGCCGTATCGCACGGCATGCGCGAGGACATCCTGCGCTGCTATCCCGCCCTGGACCCGTCGCGCGTGCACGTCGTCCACAACGGAATCGACACCGCCCTCTACCGCCCCACGCCGGGCGCCGACGCACTGGCCAGGCACGGCATCGCCCCCGACCGGCCGTACGTGCTGTTCGTCGGCCGGATCACCCGCCAGAAGGGCGTACCACACCTGCTGCGGGCCGCCCGCTCGCTCGCCCCGTCCGCACAGCTCGTGCTGTGCGCGGGCGCCCCGGACACGCCCGCGATCGATCGGGAATTCCGCGACCTGGTCGAGGAGCTGCGGGCGACCCGCGACGGGGTGCTCTGGATACCGGAGATGCTGCCGCGCCCCGAGGTGATCCAGCTGCTCAGCGAGGCCGCGGTGTTCGTCTGCCCGTCGGTGTACGAGCCGCTGGGTATCGTCAACCTCGAGGCCATGGCCTGCGGCGCGCCGGTCGTGGCCTCGGCCGTCGGCGGCATCCCCGAGGTGGTGCTCGACGGCGTCACCGGGCTGCTCGTGCCGTACGACGAAAAGGACCCGGCGGCCTTCGAGGCGGCGCTGGCCGAAGCACTCGACCGGGTGATCGCCGACCCGGCCGCCGCCGAGCGCATGGGCGAGGCCGGACGGGAGCGCGCGGTGCGCGAGTTCGGCTGGGACTCCATCGCCCGCCGGACGGTGGCGCTGTACGACACGCTCCTGCGTAAGTGACGACGACCTGCTTCAATCAACCAAGAGGACGATAGAGCAAGGGGGCGGCGGATGCGCGGCGGACCTGCGGTGCTGGGAATCGTGCTCGCGGGCGGAGAAGGCAAGCGGCTGATGCCGCTGACCGCCGACCGGGCCAAGCCGGCCGTGCCGTTCGGCGGCGCCTACCGGCTGGTGGACTTCGTGCTGTCCAACCTCGTCAACGGCGACATCATGCGCATCTGCGTGCTGACGCAGTACAAGTCGCACTCGCTCGACCGGCACATCACCACCACCTGGCGGATGTCGAACCTGCTGGGCAACTACGTCACGCCGGTGCCCGCGCAGCAGCGGCTCGGCCCGCGCTGGTTCCTGGGCAGCGCCGACGCGATCTTCCAGTCCCTCAACCTCGTGTACGACGAGCAGCCCGACTACATCGTGGTGTTCGGCGCCGACCACGTGTACCGCATGGACCCACGCCAGATGCTGCGCCAGCACATCGACGGCGGCGCGGGCGCCACGGTCGCGGGCATCCGCATCCCGCGGTCGGAGGCGTCGTCCTTCGGCATCATCACGCCCGACACGGACGGCGTGAGCGTCGAACGCTTCCTCGAGAAGCCCGCCGATCCGCCGGGCCTGCCGGACGACCCGGACCACGTGTACGCGTCGATGGGCAACTACATCTTCACGACCAAGGTCCTGATCGACGCGCTCCATCAGGACGCCGACGACACCAAGTCAGTGCACGACATGGGCGGCAGCATCCTGCCGATGCTCACCGAGCTGGGCCAGGTCCAGGTCTACGACTTCGACCAGAACCACGTTCCCGGCGAGACTGCCCGCGACCACGGCTACTGGCGCGACGTCGGCACCTTGGACGCCTACTACGACGCGCACATGGACCTGATCTCGGTGCACCCGGTCTTCAACCTCTACAACCGCGAGTGGCCGCTCTACACCTTCACGGTGCAGCGCCCGCCCGCCAAGTTCGTGGCCGGCGGCATCGCCAGCGAGTCGATGGTCGCGCCCGGCTGCATCATCACCGGCCAGGTCACCCAGTCGGTGCTCTCGCCGGGTGTCGTCGTCGAGGCGGGCGCGGTCGTCCAGGGCTCGGTCCTGCACGACAACGTCCGCATCGGGCAGGGCGCGGTGGTTCGACGGGCCATTCTGGACAAGAACACGGTCGTGCCCCCCGGCGCGACCGTCGGCGTCAATCTGGAGCGGGACCGCGAGCTCTACCACGCGTCGGCGAACGGAATCATCGCGCTCGGCAAGGGTCAGCGGGTGCTGTGACGCCGGGGTCAGCGTCGGATCCGCGCTCCGAGCAGCCGGACGGCCTCCGCCGCCGCGACCGACTGACTTCGGGCGTTGCCGTGCAGGCCGTCACTGCTGACGGTGGACGGATCGGCGGCGGCCGGATGGTCGGCGAGGTCGACGTGGAGCGTGCCCAGCTCGGCGGCGAGCGCGGTCGTGCGGCGCGCGAGCAGCGCCATGCGCTCCGTGGGCGTCGGCTTCAGCCACGACGGCAGGCTGGGGTACTGGCCGCGCACGAAGATGGACACGGTCACGACCTCGGCCCCGCACGCCTGCAGGGCCCTGATCATCGCCGCCAGATCACGGTCGACCGCGTCGGCCCGCCGCTCGTATCCGGGGCGCAGCGCATCGTTGGCGCCGCACACCACCAGCGCGAGATCGGGCTCGAACGCGAGGGCGGACGCCAGTTGCCCGGCGCGCACCTCGTGGGTCCGCCGACCGCTGCGGCCCAGGTTGAGATAGGTCAAGCGGGTGCTGGTGCGGGACAACTCGGCGGCGACCCGGTCCGCGAGCGGCAGCGGGCTGTAGCCGGGCACCGGCTCGGAGACGCCCTCGGCGATGCTGTCTCCGAGTACTGCGAAGCGCCGCCAGGGATGCCCGTCCAGCAGCGCCTGTGCCTCGCCGGGCCGCAGGCAATAGGGGTCGTCGTCCTCGGCGGGGGTTGCTTCACGGCCGTCCCGGAGCGTCGCGCGGTCGCCTGTCATGCGAGGGCGCGTATCTCTGGCGGGAGCAGGCGGGCGGCGCTGTCGTGAGCGGCGACGTGGACGTGGTGGACGTGTGGCTGATCGGCGACGGCACGCCGCATCCCGAACTCGAGCTCTTGTACCCGCTGCTCGATCCCGCCGAGCGGCAGCGCGCGGACACCGCCATCTCGCAAGAGGACCGCGAGGAGTTCATCGTCGCGCACGCCGCCCTGCGCTACATCGTCGGAGGCCGCCTCGGCGTGCCGCCCGAGCAGGTCCGCTGGACGATCGGGCCGCACGGCAAGCCGGAGGTGCGTGGGGCGGATCTCGGGCCGCGGGTCAACCTCTCGCACTCGCGCGGCCTCTGCATGGTCGCGATGACCCAGTCGCGCCGCGTCGGCGTGGATGTCCAAGGCCTGATCTCGGACTCGGCCGCGACTTCTCTGGCGCGCCGCTTCTTTCCGGTGCACGAGGCCAGGCTCGTCGCCGAAGCGGCGGCCGACGAAGGGCGGGTCGGGCAATTTGCCCGGCTCTGGGCCCGGAAGGAAGCAGTCGTCAAGGCGGCCGGCTTCCGGCTGACTCAGGGCCTTGCGGTGCCGGTTCACGGGGTCGGCCCGGTGACGGTAGAACTGGTCGGCGACGGGCGGTCGCAGTCGTATCGAGTCGCCGACATCGAGACGCCGCCGGGGCATCGGGCCGCGGTGGCCCTGGCGGGCGACGAGGATTTCCAGGTCGCCCTCCGCCGCTGGACGTGGCCCGGCGTTGGCCAGGTGGATGCGACTACGCATCCGCAGGAAGCGGTTCAGCGGTAAGTGCTGAGCGCGCGCCGACCGAGAGCGGTTCGCCGGCCGCACCGACTTCGAGCGCTGCCAGGCAGAGGCAACTCTGCTGCGGGTCGTAGTCGCCGAGCACGATCCGGTGGGGCGTGTCGCTCGCGAGCGAGAGTTCGTTTGCGAGCTCCCACCAGACGCCGGTGAAGGGCTGCCCGACCTGAGCGGTTCGCAGCCGATCGACGTCGGGCGCTTTGACTCTGTCCGCGAGGGCGGCGCTCAGGATCAGCGTCACCGGCTGAGTATCAGCGCACAGGGTATTGATCTCGCGGGGGAGCGCCTCGTCGGGAAGTCCCGCACGGGTCACCACCGATCCGAGATGTACCGGGCGGTCCGCTGACGACGGCGCGTCGTCGTCGCTGAAAACCAGCGCGACTCCCGTGTGCCCGTCCGGAACCGCAACCGGAACGCCGGGGTCGTAGGGCAGAAGCGCCTGCTCGACCACGAGCAGCACGGCCCTATGCAGTCCCGTGTCGCGCGTGTACTGCCGGACCAGACGCAGGCCGGTGAACGACGCCGCAGTACCCTGATCGCTGATCGCGAATGCCAGCGGATTGCCGGGGCACTGCCGGCTCAGCCGGGCGGTGAGGCTGTGTCCCGGGCTGATGTCGGGGATGGAGTAGGCGAGCACGAGCAGATCGACCGGCTCCTGCTCGGGCACGGCGAGTTCGAGCAGCTCCCCGGCCATCTCGCCGTAGGACTCGCCGCCCGCGGCCGGGTCCGCCGCGGCCGGCCCGAGCCCGTGCGAGCTCAGCAGGTCCCTGAGATACTCGTCGAGTCTCGCCGTGTTGAGCGCGTCGAGCACCGGTCCGGTGGGCGACGGGAAGGCCAGCCTCGCCAACCGCGTCAAACCCAAGACGCCGCTCACCGCGCCACCGGGCGGCGGCGGTGCTGCGGAGAACACCTCACTCCTCCTCGGGCAGCAGGTTCGCCGCGATGTAGCCGGCCAGCGTGCCGATCGTGGCGAAGTCCTCCCGGCCCAGATCCTCGACGCTGATCTCGCGCTCCAGCTGCTCTTCGAGCTCGAGGACCAGCTCGAGCGCGGCGGTCGAGCTCATCCCGAGCGCCTCCATGAGCGTGGTGTCCGCCGTGGCGTCGGCGACCTCGCGCTTAAGGACCTTGGGGAGCAGAGCGCAGATACTCTCCACCACCAGGTCGCGCAGCGCCGGATCGACCGCCGCGACGTCCGTGTCCAGTTCTGTCACCTTCACCCCTCGATGTAGATCATTGGTACCGCGCCGCCATTCAGTGTTCGAGAACCAGCGCCGAGAAGGCCGCGCCGCGCCCGGCTCCGGCGGCCATCACGTAAAAGTCGCCCGGGCGCAGCAGCTCTCGCTCGACCGCGGTGCGGTGGTTGATGAATGCGTCCGCGCAGAACGCATGGCCATACGCGGCCACGTTCTCGAGTACCACCTTGGCGATCGGGAATCCGAGGATCTTGCAGGTCTGCCGCCACGCGGCCGCGTTCACGTTGTGCGGCACGATCGTGCTCACCTCGTCGAGCCGGACCGCCGCGCGGGACAGCGCGGCCCGGATCGCGTCGGCCAGCAGGCGCGGGTAGTCGCGCTGGAAGGCCAAGGCGACCTCCTCGCCATCCTCGTCGTATTCGCCGCGCAGGTCCACGGCGAATGCCAGGACCCGGTCATGCGGGCCGTTCCGCCCGATCAGGCACGCCGAAGCGCATTCGCTGAAGAACGAGGTGTCCCGCAGGATCTCGGCCTCACCGGTGAACGTCTTCTCCCCGGCCAGGACGAGGGCGAGGGCGTCCGGATCCGGGTCGGCCGCCAGGAGCCGGCCGGCCGCGTCGACGGCGAGCAGCCCGGACGCGCAGGCGTGGTGGCCGACCGCGAGGGCGTTCGCGTGCTCCATCCCGAATTCCCGGCACAGCTCGCGGACCGGATTCAGCGGATACGGAGACACCACCGGGAACGTGCGGGCGTGCAGCACATACCGCACCCGCTGCTCCTGGCCACGCAGCCCGTCGAGCTTTGCGATCGCCGCGCGCAACAGGTCGATCAGCCCGCCGTCCGGATCCCGGCACACCTCGCCGAGCTTATGGTACCGGCGAAAGACCTTCACCTGCATCTCCGTCAGCCCGTACCGGTCGGCGACCAGTTCGATGGGCACCCGCTGCTCGGGCAGGTGGACCGAGACGTCGAGCAACGCTGTCACCGTGGGTACCTCATTCAGGCCGCCACGTCGGCCAGATGCCGCTGCCGCATCAGGAACTTGCGTACCTTCCCGGTCGGGCCGACGATCAGCTCGCTGTCGTCGATCACGACGACCTTCCGCAGCGTCGCCGCGGCGGCCTCGGAGAGCGCGGCCCGGATCGCCTCGGTGCGGTCCGCCGCCTGATCCGCCCACGTGTGCAGGCTGAGTAGCACGTCGGTGAAGACTCCGCCGGGTGCGGGTACGGCCACCACCGTGCAGTCGCGCACGTCCGGGCAGGCCTTGAGGATCCGCTCCTCGGACATAGCCGTGTACAGCCACTCGCCGCCGCCGAGGTCGACCGCGTCGACGGCCCGGTCCACGTGGTAGTAGTAGCCGTCCGCGTCGCGGTACATCAGGTCGCCGGTGAGGTAGTAGCCGTTCAGTCGGTTGCGGTAGGTGTTCAGCGAGTCGTTCCAGTAACCCGGGGCCAGGGTCGGCGACTTCAGCGCGAAGTGGCCCACGCTGCCGACCGGCACCTCCTGGCCGGTCGCCGGGTCGAGCAGCGCCACCTCGGCGAAGATGTGCGGCCGTCCGACGCAGCGCCCGTACCGCTGGGTGTCGATCCGGTGCGTGATGTGGAACGCCGAGTGGCCCATCTCGGTCGAGCCGAGGCCGTCGATGAAGCTGGAGCCCTTCACCCGCTTGACGCCCTCGCGGGTGGCGGTGTCGTGCGAGCCGACCGCCACGAGCCGGCGAACGTGCGGCTCGTGCGCGCAGTCGCCGGTGTTGAACCAGAGCGCCACCGAATCGAGGTCGTACTCGTGCAGGTCGTAGCGGGCCAGCTCGGCCCACGTCACCGCGAAGCCGAAGACCCCGGTCGGCTTCCATCGCTCGATCGCGCCCAGAACGGCCGCGCCGTCGCCTCGCTGGGAGAGGTACAGCAGCTCGCTGCGATTGCACAGCGCCTGGTTGATGGTACCGATCATGGCCGCGTGCGCCGCGGGCAGTGCGCTGAGAACCCGCTCGGTGCCCTGCGCGCGCGGCGCCTTGAGCCGGATCGTCCGGGTGGCCGCGAAGAGGCTGGCGTGCGAGTGCACCACCGCCGTGGGCATGCGGGTGGTGCCCGAGGAGTGGGTGACGGCGATCGGGTCGTCGCGATGGTGGTGGTACGGGGCGGGGGCGGCCGCCGGGTCGCCCGAGCCGGTGTCGGCGGCGTCGATCACCAGGTCGAGGTCGACCTCTTGGCCGGCCAGCCGCTTCGTGTGGTCGGCGTCGGTGAGCAGGCCGACCGCCCGCAGCCGCCTGATGTACTCGGCGGCCACGTCGGCCGGCAGGCTGGGATTCATCAGCGCCGGGATGGCGCCGAGCCACACCAGCGCGAGGAAGTTCAGCACGCAGTCCGCCGGGTCCGACACGTACAGCGCGACCGGGTCGCGGGGGCGCACGCCCCGCCCGTTCAGCCAGGCGGCCCGCGCCGCGACGCGCTCGTGCAGTTCGCCGAGGGTGAGCCCGCGCCACGCGGGCAGGCCGTCGACCTCGGTGTCGAAGGTCATGCCCGGCCCGTCGAGCGGCGCGCCGTGCTCGATGAGTTTCGGCAGGACGTTGCCCGCGCCGAGGTCCGGGTCCGCGGCCAGCGCCGCTCGGATGCCGGCGATGCTTGTGCTCATGCCTTGGATCTCCTTCGGTTTCTCGACGGGAGTGCTCACGAGACGGCGCTTTCCGGGCGCGGCGCGTCGGCGAGGACCGCGCTATTGCACGCCGCCTGCACGACGATCGCCTCCATGGACAGCAAGATCTGCTCGACCTCCCGCGCGGACACATATCGCCTGTCGGATTCGGCCGACAGCCGTACGAACTCGCCGGGGACGTCGCGCGCGAAGACCATCAGCTTCTCGATGAACAGCGCCATCGGCTCGCGTCGAAGACTGTGCCCGGACAGCGCCGCCGAGATCTCCTCCGGTGTCGGCGGCGGCCCGGCTTCCTCGAGCCGATCGGCCGAGCGCTGATCGTTGAACAGCATTCCGAGATCGACCTCGCACCCGCGATCCGCGGCGACCGCGGCGCGCAGGCGGTACAGGTCGGTCGGGTTGTAATACGCGTACTTCATGCCGTGGAGCGAAGCCGCCCTCGCCCGCTCCACGGCCTCGGCGAAGGAGACTTGGGCGACGTCGAGCATCAGAAGGCCGTTGAGACACAGCGGATGCGACACCTCCGCCAACCCGGCACGAAAGCGGTTGTTGACGGTCATCCGGACCAGGGACGGAGAGATCCCGGTCACCCGGGCGGTCGCTCTCGCATACGCCGCCAGAAGCACGGGCATATCGGCGCCCGCGCCACCCGGAGTCAAACGCTTCAACGCCAGGTACAGCGCGGGCGAATCAAGATCCGTCCTCATGTAGCGGGGCTGGCTGCGGTCTTGCCCGGGCGCGAATCTGACCGGGTCCGCCTTGCGCAGCAGGCGGTCCCAATAGCGCAGCGACATCTCGCTTTGGCGCATCGCGGAAGGCTCACGCTGGTGGCGTGCCAGCTCCAGCGGTCCCATGGCGGCCGCGCGGCTTCCCGCCGACCCGCCCGCCTGCCACGCACGCAGGTCCCGCACCATGATTCCCACGCCGACGCCGTCCGTGGCGAAGTGCGACACGATCACCACGACATGGGTGGGCACGCCCCGGTGCCGTACCGCGGCCATCCGGATCGGCCACTCGCGCTCGTGGTCGAACTGGACTGCGCGCCACCGCTCCTCGAGGCGCAGACCGGCCTGGAGCGGGTCGCCCGCATCGTCGACATCGACGATCCCGAGCACGGCCTCGCCGCGGTCGGCGAGGACCTGGTAGGGGTCGCCGTTCGCGTCGAAGCGCACCTTGGTCCGCATCGACTCGTAGCGGCTGAGGAAGAACCGCAGCTCTTCGGCGATGTCCTGCACCGTCCGGCCGGGCCGGACCGCCACGACTCCGCCGATCGGCAGTGACGAGGCCGTCTTGCGCATCGTGTCCCAGATCTCCCACTGGCCCCAGCTCAGCGGGCCCTGTCCGCAGCCGGGTCCCTCGAACCGCACGACCACCCGGTCCGAGAACTCCTGTTGCGCGGCCGTCGGCTGCGGCGCGATTTCAACCACGCGGCACCCCGACCACCTGGTTGGTCCACGACCCGTCGGCGCCGTTCACGTCGTCCCGATCCAGCCAGGCTCCGCGGCCGTTCGCACCCAGGCCGACAACGTCGAGGATCGCGGCGTGCAACTGCTCCCGGCTCGGCTGGAGCGCCCGGTCGAGTGCGGCGGCGAACGGCAGGACGGCGCCATCGGGCCGGGTCACCCGCTTCGGCGGGGCGATCAGGCGCATCTCCTCGGCTGCGGTCGCGATGATCTCGCCGCCGATGCCGCAGGACCGGTTCGAGTCGTCGATCACGACCAAGCGCCCCGTGCGTTCCAGGGACGCGGCCAGACCCGGCCAGTCGAAAGGATGCAGCGTGCGAGGATCGAAGACCTCGACGGACACGAGCGCGGCGAGCTCGTCGGCGACCGCGAGCGCGTCGTGCACCAGATGCCCGACCGCCACGACAGTGACCTGATCTCCAGACCGGACCACCCGCCCCCGCCCCAGCGGCACCGGTGCGATCGCGGCGAAGTCGACGTCTTGGCGCCGTCGCATCGCGCCGGCCGGGGCGAACACCACGACCGGGTCGTCGTCCCGGATCGCCGAGACCATTAGGCCGTACGCGTCGGCGACTGTGGCCGGCACCACGGTCTTGACTCCGACATGTGCGAACAGGCTGTACGGCTGGTCAGAGTGCTGCCCCGCCCAGCCCTCACGCGAACCCGAGCTCGGCACCACGTAGGTCACCGGCACCCGCGCCTGCCCGCCCGTCATCAATGACAGCTTGTGCGCCTGGTCGGCGATCTGCTCGAAAGCCAGGAAGAGCAGCGACGGGATCTGGAACTCGACCACAGGGCGCAGCCCGGCCAGCGCGGCGCCGGTGGCGAAACCGGTGAACCCCTGCTCCGAGATCGGCGTGTCCAGGACCCGCTGCGGCCCGAACCGCTGGAAGAGGCCCGCGGTGACGTTGGTGGCCGCGGACCTGACGTCCTCGCCGAAGACGCACACCGCCGGATCGCGCTCCATCTCGTCGAGGAGCGCGCGATTGAGGGCCTTGAGATAGGACTGGTTGGGCATTACGCGACTCCCGCCCTGACCGGCGTGCTGTCGGCGTAGAGGTACTCGAGCGCTGTGGATGGGTCCGGGTGCGGGCTGTCGAGGGCGAACTGCACGGCCTCGGTAAGCAGGTCTTCGATCTCGGCGTCGATCGCTTCGCGGACCTGCTCGGGCAGCCGGGCACCTTGGCGCGGCAGCGGGTCGCGGGCCTGCGCGGCCTCTATTTCTTCAGTAGTCCGATAGCGAGGCCGCGCGGTGTATTCGAAGGTGTGGTGTGCGTCGAACCGATAGGTCAGGCACTCCAGGAGCGAGGGACCATGGCCGCCGCGGGCCCGATCGACCGCTTCGGTGGCAGCGGCGAGCACCGCCTCCACGTCCATGCCGTCCATGGTGCGCGTCCACATGCCGAACGCCGCGCCGCGCCCGGCGATCGTGCCCGCTACGGCGTCCTCCGTGCGCGTGGACGTCGCGAAGCCGTTGTTCTCACAGACGAAGATGATCGGCACCTGCCACAGCGCGGCCAGGTTGAAGGCCTCGAACACCACCCCCTGGTTGACCGCGCCGTCGCCGAAAAAGCACGTCGCGACGCGGTCCGAGCCGGCTTGTCGGGCCGCCCAGGCGGCACCGGCCGCAATGGGCGCCGCCGCACCGACGATCGCGTCCGCGCCCAGGATGCCGAGCCCGAAGTCGGCGGCGTGCATCGAGCCGCCACGACCCTGATTGAGCCCGCCCTCCCGGCCGGCCAACTCGGCGAGCATCCGCGCCGGATCAGCTCCCTTCGCCAGCACGTGGCCGTGGCCCCGGTGGGTGCTGGTGATGAAGTCGTCGCGGCGCAGGGCCGCGCAGACCCCGGCCGCGATCGCCTCCTGGCCGATGTACGGATGGATGCCGCCCGCGATCACGCCGGAGCGCACCAACTCGATCGCCCGCTCCTCGAACCGCCGGATCAACCGCATGGTTCGATACAGCTCTGCGCTCGTCGAGCGTGCGCGCTGTGAATCGACGCCGTCGGCCATCACTGTCCCTTCCGCTCAGCGGGCCGATCCGCCCGATGCCGCCGGGGCGAGGAGCCCGAGCGGGGCCGGGGCCCGGTCCTCGACGGCGGCCAGGATCCCGTCCCACAAGCGCGCCCGCGCCGTCAGTGCCGCGTTGACCGCCTGCGCGCAGTCCTGCCACTTCGCCTCGTCGTCCATGCAGAGGTCCGCCAGCATCTGCATGGCCATCGGCGTGTGCTGCTCGCCGTCGACCTCGATGTGCCGGGCGAGGTAGTCCACGAAGGTGCCGAGCCCGCCCACGCGCTCGTTGACGCCGACGACCTGGCGGAACATCTCCGGGATCAGATCCTCGCGGCCGAAGGCGAAGGCGGCGGCCCTGGCGTGGACCGGCGCCGCCTCGACGAACCGCCAGGTCGTGGCGACGAAGTCGGCGGCCGGCGCGGGCACCCCCGCCTCGGTGAGCGCGGCGAGGACCGGCCGGCGCGCTCGCAGCAGTCCGAGCAACGCGTCGATCGGCCCGGTGTCCGCGCCCGCCTCCCGCATGCCGTCGAGGTAGAGCTCGAAATGGCTGATGAAGCCGCCGCGCAGTTCGTCGCTCTCCTCCACCAGCACGATGTCGTTGATCAGGCGCCTGCTGCCGGTCGGGCCGGTCGGCACCCACGGCACCTGCACACAGGTCAGCTCGCGTTGCAGGGATTTGAGCAGGGACATGAAGTCCCACACCGCGAAGACATGGTGCTCCATGAATATCCTGATCGCCGGGAGGTCGGCGAGGCGGGCGTACAGCGGGTGGCCGACCACGCGCTCGCGTGCCGGGCCGATCCGCTCCTCGAGCCGGTCGATCCCTGGGTGCCGTTGCCCCCACTGATAACGTGACATCGAAATCTCCTGATGGCCGGTGGTCAGACGCCGTCGGTGGAGCCGCCGCGCCAGGCGGAGTTCCACAGGATCGGGCAGTATTCGGGGTCGGCGTAGTCGGGGCGGCCGTCGGGCAGCCTGCGCACCAGCACGTCGTGGTTGTACGCCACCGCGTTACCGTCGCTCAGCTCGAACGGCCGGTATTCGTTGGCGCCGTCCTGAAGGTGCAGCGAGATCGCGCGGCGGGGACGGCCGCTGAGGTTGGGGCCGCTGCCGTGATAGGTGCGGCAGTGGTGGAAGCTCATGTGCCCCTTGGGGATCTCCATCGCCACTTTGCGCACCTCGGCGCCGTTGAAGGCGGCGTTCTGGGCGAGGACCTCTTCGAGTTCGCCGGCGTTGCGGTCGGCGAAGTGCTTCGTCATCGAGTCCTGGCGGCCGGTCTCCTTCCACCGGTTGCTGCCGTCGACCATGGTGATCGTGCCCATCCGCACGCCGCAGTCGTGGAACGGGATGAACGCGGTCAGCATCCGCTCGGACGTGGAGGTCGCCCAGTAGTGCTTGTCGAAGTGCCAGGGCACGATGTTGCTCGGCTCGCGGGCCGCCGGCGGCTTGTAGATCAGGGTGGACTGGAACAGCCGGATCTCGTCGGCCCGGGCCAGCAGCGCCGCGACCGCCCCGATCAGGGGTTTGCGCAGGATGCGGGCGATCGGGTCGCTCTCGACGTGGACGTAGTCGTTGTGCCGCTGCACCGGGCCGTCCTCCGGCCGCCAGTACGCGAGCCGGGGCGGGCGCAGCGGCAGCGTCCTGCTGCGCTCGCCCGCGTAGAACCGCTCGCTCGCCTCGGTGAGCTCGTCGGCCTCGTCGTCGGTGAGTAGTTTCCGGGTCAGATACCAACCGTGCTGTTCGTAGTGCGCCACGTCCTGCTCCGTCGGCAGCAGCGCCTGCTCCGCCTCGGTGAGCGGCGCGACGGACACCGGTGAAATGGTCACGCATGCCTCCGTGTTCGCCGGACGACGATCAGTAGTCTGTTTCCGCGGGATGCCGCTCGGCGGCGAGCTCGCGTTCCTTCGCCGCGTAGAGCGCCGGGATGTTGCTGGTGCCGAACGTGCGCGCGCCGTGCCGCTCGATCAGCTCCCAGAAGAACGTGTTGCGCACGTGCATGGACGTGGCGAAGATCTGGTACATCAGGCCCCAGTGATCCCGGTCGGCCAGGATCCCGCGCGAGCGCAGGCGCTCCACCGGGATGTCGATCGGGCCGAGCCGCGCGCCCAGCTGCTCGTAGTAGGCGCCGGGGGTCGGGGCGAATCCGGCGCCGCGGGCGCTGAACGCGTCCACGGCCCCCGCGATGTCGTCGGTGCTCAGGGCCACGTGCTGCACGCCGGGACCGCCGTGCCAGGACAGGAAGTCGTCGATCTGGCCGCGCTGGCGGCTGACGTCCGGTTCGATCATGGTGAACGTCACCCCGCCGGCGGAACTCTGCAGCACCTGCGAGAACATCGCCTGCTTGCCGACCTCGACGTACTCCTCGAAGATCGGCTCGAAGCCGAAAGTCTTGCGGTAGTAGCGCACGGTGGGCTCGAGCGCGCCGTGCGGGACGCAGAACGCGGCGTGGTCGATCGAGCGCACCGACTCGCCTTCCGCCGGCGGCGCGTCCGCCATCTCGAACGCGCCGGGCAGGAACTCGCGCCCGGGCCCGGTGCGCTCGACCAGGCGGTGCACGACGTCTCCGAACCCTGACACGACGGCGGTGACCACCCGGTCGCCGTCGCGCTCGTGCGCCCGCGGCTCCTGCAGCGGTGTCGCGCCGGCCGCGACCGATGCGTCGAACGCCGCCGTGGCGTCCTCGACCCGGAAGGCGATGACCGCCACCCCGTCCCCGTGCTTCGCCACGTAGCCGGTCGCCGGATGGTCCGGGCCGAGGCCCGAGGTCAGCAGCACCCTGGCGCCGCCGTGCCCGGTCAGCAGGCTGCGTTGGCCGGGCAGCCCGGAATCCGGTCCGGCGTGGCCGAGGACGCGGAAGCCGAACGCGTGGCAGAGGACGAACGCCGCCTGCCGGGCGTCGCCCGCGAAGAATTCGACGTGGTCGACAGCGAGCAGGTCCATGGCAACCTTCCGTTCTTCAAGGACGGCCGCGCGGTCGCGCGGCCCGGGCCGATCGGCGCGCGCCGCCCGAGCGGCCCAGTTCAAGCTGAGTTGGCGAGCGGTGGTGCTTCAGGTGCTGGTGGTGGGCTGCTGCGTGGTTCACCCGTCGCGGGTCAGCCGGGTGCTCGGCTGGCCGTAGACGAGGCTGATGTTGTGGCCGCCGAACCCGAACGAGTTCGAGACGGCGTGGGTGATCCGGGCCGGGCGCGGGGCTTTGCGGATGTGGTCGAGGTCGCAGGCGGGGTCCGGGTCGTCGAGGTTCTGCGTCGGCGGCAGGAGTCCGCGGCGCAGGGCGAGCACGGTGACCGCCGACTCGGCCACGCCCGAGGCGCCGAGCATGTGGCCGGTGATCGCCTTCGTGGAACTGACCGGCGGGGCGTCGGCTCCGAACGCGCTGCGGATGGCCACCGCCTCGGCGGCGTCGCCGAGCTTGGTGCTGGTGCCGTGCGCGTTGAGGTATCCCACGTCGCGGGGCGTGATCCCGGCGTCGGCCAGCGCGCGGCGGATGCACTCCGAGGCGGCGGTGCCTTTGGGGTCCGGCGCGGTCGGGTGGTATGCGTCGTTGGTGGCGCCCCAACCCGCGACGTCCGCGTAGCCCGCCGCGCCGCGCGCGTCTGCGTGCTCGACGCTTTCGAGGACGAAGATGCCGGCGCCCTCGCCGAGCACCAGGCCGTTGCGCCGCCGATCGAACGGCCGGCTCGCGCCCGCCGGATCGTGCGCCCAGCCGCGGGCCAGCGCGCGGGCGTTGTTGAAGGTGTCCGCGAGAGTCGGGAACAGCGGAGCCTCGCTGCACCCGCAGACGACCACGTCGGCCTCGCCGGAGCGCACCAGCCGCGTCGCCTCCCCGATCGACTGGGCGCCGGCCGCGCAGGCGGTGCCGATCGACGAGCTGTAGCCGCGGATCCCGTAGGTGATGGCGATGCGTGCGGCGCCCATGTTGGGCAGCATCCCGGGCAGGAGATAGGGGCTCACCCCGAGGCGGCCGCGCTCGGTGCGGGTGACCACCTGGCTTTCGAGCGTGGCCAGCCCGCCGGTCCCGGACACGATCACCGCGATCCGGAACGGGTCGACGTCGCGGCCCACCTCGAGTCCGGCGTCCGACATCGCGTCGCGCGCGGCTTGCAGGGCCATGACGACGTACCGGTCCACCACGCGGGTCTCGGGCGCGGGCAGCACAGTCGTCGGGTCGATCGGCGGCCCGAACCCGGCCACCTCGAGCGATCCGGACAGCGGGTGTCCCCGCGGCGGCGCGCTCAGCCCCGAGCGGCCCTCGCACATCGCCGACATGACGGCGTCGGCGCTGTTGCCGACCGAGGTCACCAGGCCCATCCCGGTGATGGTCACGGCTCGTTCGCTCATGTCCGGCCCCTCTCGTGCTGCGGAACGCCGGCTGCCAGCAGGATGGCGTCGGCGCTGTCGCGGTCCAGCTCGGTGGCCGCCTGCGCGACGCGGATCACCAGCACCTCGTCGGCGTCCCCGTCTTCGAGCAGCAGCCCGGCTGCGTCGAGCGCGGCCCCTTCGCCGCCGAGACACACGACCGGTCCGGTCAGGCACCAGCGGGTGGCGATGTATCCGGCCACGGCGTTGGGGACGCACTGGAAGAACATCAGCGGCGCAATACGTCCGCCGCTGTCGACGGCCTGCGCCACGCGGCGTGCGCTGTCGAAGTCGCCCAGCGCGCTGACGATTATCAGCCCAGTCGCTGGGTCGGTGCCTTGAACCGGGACCGGACGCCGCTGGAGGCAGCGCCGGGCGACCTCGGCCGCGATCGGGCTGAACGAGGAGGACACGAACCCGGCGAGCGCGGGTGCCGCGACGTCGTCGGCGGATTCGGGCCAGGCCGATACCGCAAGGACGATGAGGCCCGCGGCGGCTGCCCGCGCCACCAGCGTT
The DNA here is from genome assembly GCF_035938995.1 of Actinocrinis sp. GTDB lineage: Bacteria > Actinomycetota > Actinomycetes > Streptomycetales > Catenulisporaceae > DASZGI01. Next base: position 11,561 of record NZ_DASZGI010000205.1, on the reverse strand, counting down.
GGATCGCTGGTCTCGGAGATCGCAGCGTCCGTGAGCGGGGCCGGCGCGGTGTCGACGGGAAGCAGAGCGTTCACGGCGCACCCACCAGCAGCGCGGTGTTCGCTCCACCGAAGGCGGCATTGACGCTCAGGGCGTACTCACCCGGTGTCGCGGCGCTCTGTTCCAAAACCAGATTGAGCCGGCACTCCTCATCCGGCCCGAGGAAACCGGCATTGACCGGGAGCCGGCCGGCGCGCAGCGCATGCAGCGTCACGATCAGCTCGATCATCGCGCCGGCCTCGAGCGCCTGGCCGTGCACCGATTTCGTCGAGCTGACCGGAACCGTCAATGCCCTGTCGCCAAGAGCGAGGTGCAGCGCCGCTGCCTCCGCGGCATCGCTTTGCAGCGTGCCCGAGCCGTGCGCGTTGACATAACCGATCTCCTCGGTTCCCACGGAAGCCCGCTGCATCGCATCCCCGATGGCGCGTGCCAGGCCGACACCGTCGGGACGCGGTTTGCAGACGTGGTACGCGTCACCGGTCCGGCCCCATCCGGCCAACCGCGCCAGCACCGACGCACCACGGCGGTTTGCAGCGGATGCGGACTCGACCACGACAGCGCCCACGCCGTCGCCCAACAGCAGACCGCTGCGATGAGCGCTGAACGGGCGGACCCGGCCGTCGACCGCCAAAGCGCGCCCGGCGTCGAAGAGTGCGAACTGATCCTGCTCGACCAGGTAGCCGGCCGCCACGACGATGCGCGCGGCGCGTCCTCGCGCGATGGCCGCGGCCGCATCAGCCACGGCGGTGCTGGCAGCGACGCACGCCGACGTGTACGCGCGCACCGATTCCGAAAGGCCGCCGCGCCGCGCGACGGCAGCCGCGAACGCGTCCACGCCCAGCCGGCCCCCGTCCGCTTCGCTGGCCCTCGGCAGATCCGGATCGCCGTGGACCGCGAGATACAGCGGGCAGTCGGCTCGCTCCTCCCGGCGCAGCCCGGCCTCGTCGCAGGCGTCGCCGATCACCCGGTCCAGCTCGTCGCCCAGACGCGGCGCCTCGTCCGTCGTCGCGGCCACCGCGACCCGGCGGCCCGTGACGTCGAATCGCCGCACCGGTCGGAACCCGGGCCTGCCCGCCACCGCCGCCTCGAGCAGCGGCTGCACGCCCCTGCCGAACGCGGTGGACACGGCCGCGCCGGTGAGCACGACCTGCTCACCGCCGCGCCGCACCTGAGAGCGGGCGGTCGGCCGGGGGACCGGGCTGTGCGTGTCAGTCATCGGCGGCCTCGAAGACGCGCTCGCGCAGGATCTGCTCCGCCGCGGTGACGCTGGTGATGCGGGCCAGCTCCGCGTCGTCGAGGTCCACTTGCAGCCCGTAGCGCTCCTCGACCTGGTGGATCAGCCACGCCAGCGCCATCGAGTCGATGCTCTCCGGCACCTGCTCCGGGCTCCGGTCGCCGAGGGCCGTGAGCATCGCGAGCAGTTCGGCGCGGTCGGGGGATGCGGGCATGGCTAGCGACCGGCCGCCGGCGCGGACTCGAGGCGTTCGGCGACGGCCTGCGCGAACTCCGCGACCGTCATCGCGACCAGCTTCTCGGCCTCCTCGTCCTCGAACCGCACCCCGAACCGGTCCTCGATCCGGACCGACAGCTCGGCCAGCGCGAGCGACTCGAGGTCGGCGCCGGCCGGGCCGAGCACGGTGTCCTGGTCGATGTGGGTGACGTCGTAGTTCATCTCGCTCAGCGAGTGGATGATGAACGCGCGGATCTCGTCGGTCATCGCAGGGGGTTTCCTTTCGCGGCGGGGGTGCGGGCGGGCGTCGGCCGGTTCAGCCGGGCCCGCAGCTGTGGAGGCGGGAGCGTGCGGTGGGTCGGGAGAGGAGGCGGCCGGGGGGTGGAGCGGTGTGGCAGGGGGCGTGCTCAGAGCGCTGGGTTCAGCTGCGAATCAGCCCTCGGTGCGTTTCGCAGCGCTGCACGATCGCGGACGAGCTTTCCGGTCGCGGTGCGCGGCATCTGCTCGACGACGTGGATGGTGCGCGGGTGCTTGTACGCGGCGAGGCGGTCGGCGAGCTGCTTCTCCACCCGGGCAAGGGAATCGGGTTCCCGTAGGACGATGTAGGCCTCGATCGCCTTGTCGAAGACGACGACCGCCGCCTCCACCTCGGGCAGGTCGGCGAGGGTGTGCTCGACTTCGGTGAGATCGACCTTCAATCCGCCGACGGAGACCTGCGAGTCGCGGCGGCCGAGCACCCGCATCAGACCGGTTTCCGGGTCGACGGTGCCCGCGTCCCGGGTGTGCAGCCAGCCGTCAGACCACCGCGACGGGTCGGTTTCGCCGAGATAAGGCGTACCGTCCATCGCGATGTGCAGTTCTCCGTCCGCCTCTCGCACGGTCAGGCCGGGCGCGGGACTCAGCGCGGGTCGGTTCGCCCCGAACAGGTCGGTGGCGATCACCCCGACCTCCGTCATGCCGTACATGTTGCCCAGCCGCACGCCGTACCGAGCGATGAAGGCCTCGTGCACGGCCGTGCGCACCAGCTCGCCGCCGGTCGTCATCCCGGTCAGCTGCGGCAGCGGCGGCGGTGTCGCGACCGAGGTGAGCAGCTCGATGTGGTACGGCACGCCCAGCAACGTCGTGGGCTCGGGGCCCGCCGCCACCGTCTCCAGGATCCCCCGCGGCGTCATCCGCTCCGGGATGGCGAGGAGGACCCCTGCGTTCAGGCCGTACAGCAGCCCGCCGACCAGGCCGAGGACGTGCACCATCGACGCGAGCGAGACGATGCGCTCGCCGCCGCGCGGTACCCCGTCGATCTGGGTGTAGCGCTCGATCTCTGCGACGAGGTCCGCCGCGGTGCGGCCGATCACCTTCGACGGCCCGGTCGAACCCGAGCTGAGCTGGACGAGCATCTGCGGGCCCGCGGCAGGTCGGCCGGGGCGCGGGCGCACCTGATCGCGCACCTCGACGAACCCCCGCAGCGCCGCGGTGTCCGCGTGCTGCACGCTCACGAGAGCCTGCGGCGCCAGGTGCTCAAGCGCGCGGTCCAGCTCGAAGGGCGTGAGGCGGTGGTCGAGCAGGATGGCCTGCGCGCCGATCCGCCACGCCGCGAGCAGGTTGCCGATGAAGGCCATGGACGGCGGAAGGCACAGCGCGACCGCGCCGCCTGGCTTCACGCCCGCGTCGGCGAGGGCGGCTTGCCGGTCGGCGACCAGGCGGCGCAGCGCCTCCCGGCTGACCGGGTCTCCGAGATGGAGGCACGGGTCGGCATCGGGGCCGGCCAGGAGCACTTCGTCCACCCACCCCGAGTCCAGTGGTGCTGCCCCCTGACTCACGGACACCTGTCCCTTCCCGCGCGGATGCAGCGCGAACTGGAGGCCTGGCGCGGCCTCGGACCCCGTGCCGGACGTTGAACGATCTTGCGGCTGTGCGCGCGCCGGAGACTGATCACCAACAGGTGATATGCAGGGCCTGGCGCAGGGCTGCCGGGGCGGGGCGCCGGCCCGGAATCGGTCTTCGGGTCCGGCGGCGGTCCGTCGCTAAATCGGCGGGACGAGGGGCGCTCGGCGATGACCAATGGCCCCCCATCGGCGCCATTCTTGGCACAGATATGAACGCGCCGCAAGACCCCGTGGTTCATCGATCGCTTTCCCGCAGGTCACGGCGTGGTCACGGTGCCGATCACGAGAGGATAACGCGGATTGTTGACTTTGGATGACTCTCGTGCGAACCTCAGCGCTGATGAACGTGTCTGATCTTCTCTGGTCAGCGCGTTGATCCGATAGGCATCGCAACATGCTCATGACGGGCCACTAGCCCGTGTGAGCAGCGTAAACGCCGGACCGACCGAAACCAACAGGCTTCGATCGTTCAGCAGTTAACGCCGTTGACGTTGGTCTATACCAACTCGGCATCACCTGCGGGGACGTCGTCGTCTCCGCGGGGGGGAATCACGCGGAACGCTCGGGCAGATGGCTGCCGCGCGTTTTCCTTGAAGGCCGCCGCGAAACACTCGTGAAACACTGCGGCGTGCCTCGGCGCGCTTTGTTCCGCACCCGCGTTGGGGAAACGCCGCACCATGATCTGGGAAAATAATTTTACGCGCCTCCATGATCCGGAAATCTTTTCCCATGATCTGGAAACGCATTTCCAGTTCGGAGGGACTGGCCGTCGTGGAAGCCGATACGGGCACCGCGCAAGCGGGCGCCGCCGCCGTCGAGCCCGGGATCAACGCCGCGGTGGAGCGCTATTACGACACGACCCTTGATCTTTACGAGGATCTGTGGGGAGAGCACATCCACCACGGGTTCTGGGATCCGGGCGAGACCCCCGGCGAGGGCGGCGCCGACCGGCATGCCGCGACCGCCCGCCTGGTGCGCGAACTCGTCGCCTTCGCGAGCGTGCCGGCCGGGTCGGCCGTACTGGACGTCGGCTGCGGCGTCGGCGGCCCGGCGCTCTACCTCGCCGACGCGCTGGGCTGCACCGTGGAGGGGGTCACCCTCAGCGCGGCGCAGGTTGACCGCGCCCGGCAGAAGGCACAGGCCGCCGGCCTCGCGGAGCGGGCTCATTTCCACCAGATCGACGCGCTGCGCACCGGGTATCCGGACGCCTCCTTCGACGTCGTCTGGGCGCTGGAGAGCCTTGAGCACATTCCCGATCGGGCCGCCTTCTATGCTGAGGCACTGCGCCTTTTGCGACCCGGCGGCCTCCTGGCCGTCGCCACCTGGACGGTCCGCGACGGCGAACTGAGCACCGACGAGACGGCGCTGGTCGCGCAGATCATGCGGCACCAGGCCAGTCCGGGCTTCTCCTCGCTGCCGGAACACGAGCGGCTCGCCCGCGCGGCCGGCTTCGCCGACGTCGCCATCGCGGACTGGACCAAGGCGGTGGCCAACTCCTGGGCGCCGGGCTTCACCGGCATTCCCGAGGTGGGCGGCCCGCGGGCGATGCGGAACCTGGCCCGCGACCATGGCGTGGAGGTGCTCGGCTTCTTCTACGCCGGACCGCTCATGACGAAGGCCTTTGACACCGGCGTCATGGCATACGGCGTGCTGCGGGCCGTGAAGCCGGGTGCTGAAGAACCGGGCTCACCGGCGGCGCAGCCGTGAGCAGCCGGACGACGGTCGCGTCGGACGAGGTGGTCGCGCAGGTCGCCGCGCTGGTTCGGAACCTGGTCGGCGAGGAGGGCACGTGGCGCGGCGAGATCGGGCCGCACACCCGCCTGGACGGTGACCTGTTCCTGGAAAGCGTGGAGCTGGCAGAGCTCGGCGACGCGCTGGCCCGGCACTACGGCGAGCACGTGGACCTGACCGGATACGTCGCACAGCTCAGCATCGACGAGATCATCGCCCTGACGGTCGCGGACGTCGCCGGGTACGTCGCGGCGCGGAGCGGCGCGTGAGCAGGTTCCTCGTCGTCTCCCTGCCGCTGGCCGGCCACGTGAACCCGATCGCCGCGGTGGCCAGGGTGCTGACCGGGCGCGGCCATGAGGTCGCCTGGGCGGGCTCGGAGCGTTTCCTGCGGCCGCTGCTGGGAGCCGGCGCGCTCATCCATCCCATCCCGCTGCGTGCCCACCGCGGCGGCCAGGGCGAACTGGGCATGGCCGCGGCCAAGTCGCGCTGGGAGGGCTACGTCGTCCCGCACGCCCGATACACCCTGCGCGCCGTAGACCGAGCCGCAGCCGACTTCGAGCCCGACGTCATGCTGGTGGATCAGCACGCGGTGGCCGGTGCGCTGGTCGCGCATAAGCGTGGGCTGACATGGGCCAGCGTCGCACCGACGACGATGGAGCTGACCCGGCCGTACCGGGCGCTGCCGAAGGTGGAGTCCTGGCTGCTCGGCCTGCTCGACGGGCTCTGGGCCGACGCGGGCCTGCCCGGCCGGCCGCCGCACGACCTGCGCTTCTCCCCGCACCTGCTGATCGCCTTCACCGGCAGTGCCCTGACCGGTGAGCTGTCCTGGCCACAGCACACCGCGCTCGTCGGACCCGCGATCGAGCCACGGCCCGCCGACGCGGAATTCCCGTGGGACTGGCTCGATCCCGCCCGCAAACACCTCCTGGTCACCGTGGGCACGCTGTCGATGGACCAGGCCGAGAACTTCTACCACCGGATGACGTCGGCGCTCGAGCCGCTCGGATCGAAGCTCCAGGCGATCGTGATCGCACCCGAATACGCGATCCCTGACCCATCCCCGCACGTGCTGGTACGCCAACGGGTGCCGATGCTCGACCTCATGCCCCGCCTGGACGCCGTGGTTAGCCACGGTGGCCTGAACACGGTGTGCGAAGCGTTGGCTCACGGCCTGCCGCTGGTCGTCGCCCCCATCAAGGGCGACCAGCCGATCAACGCCGCTCAGGTCGCCGCGGCCGGCGCCGGCGTCCGGGTGCGGTTCGCCCGAGCGCGGCCCGAGACGCTGCGCGACGCCGTGCTCGCAGTGCTCGACGATCCGTCCTACCGCGCCGCGGCCGAGGCCGTGCGCGCGTCGTTCCGTGCGGCCGGGGGAGCCCCCGCCGCGGCCGACTTGTTGGAGGCGCTCGCACTGCGTACCCGTGCGCAGGTGCCGGCTCTGAACCTTGAGGTGGTCCATGAAGGTATTGCGTGACGTCGGGATCATCTTCCAGCGCCACCTGCTGCTGATGTTGCGGTCGCCGCTGTGGGTCTTCCTCGGCATCGCCCAGCCGGTGGTGTACATGGCGCTGTTCGCGCCCCTGCTCAAGCCCGCGCTCTCCTCCCTGGACGGTGGATCGATGACCACCGCCTACCGGATCTACGTCCCCGGCATGCTGGTCGCGCTCGCGCTCGGCGGCGGGCTTTACGTCGGCTTCGGGCTGCTCGCCGAGATCGGCTCGGGCGTCATCGAACGCGCCCGGGTGACCCCGGTCAGCCGGGTGGCCCTGCTGCTCGGCCGGGCGCTGCGGGACGTGGTGACGCTGGCGGTCCAAGCGGCCATCATCATCGTGCTCTCCCTGCCACTGGGCCTGTTCGTCCACATCCAGGACCTGCTTCTCGCCTACGCGCTGCTGGCCCTGATCTCCCTGACGGCCTCGGCGGTCTCCTACGGCATCGCGATCAAGGTCAGCAACCCCGGGGTGCTCGGCCAGGTAATCAACAACCTGGCACAGCCGATCCTGCTGCTGTCCGGGACGCTCCTGCCGCTCGCGCTGGCCCCGCTCTGGCTGCGCCGCGTCGCCGACTGGAACCCGTACAGCTGGGCTGTCGCCGGGATGCGCGCGCTGTTCGCCGGGCACACCGCCGACGCGGCGGTGTGGCAGAGCATTGTCATCATGGGCGCCATGGCCGTGATCACGCTGGCCTGGTCCGCCCGGGTGTTCTCGCGCGCGGTGCACTGAAAACAGCAGGGCACCGAGCACCGCAGAACCCGTCGAAGCTCGAAGGAGGAGGAAGCCGTGATCGAGGCGAAGGGCCTGCGCAAGTCCTTCCGGACCGGCCGCCGGCGCAAGACCGCCGTGGTCGACGCCGTGGCCGGCGTGGACCTCAACGTGGCGGAGGGCGAGATCTTCGGCTTCCTCGGGCCGAACGGCGCCGGCAAGACCACGACCCTGCGGATGTTCGCCACGCTCCTGCCGCCGGACGACGGCGAGGCCCGGATCGCGGGCGCGGACCTGCGCAAGGAGTCCGCTCTGGTCCGCCGCAGCATCGGGTACGTCGCGCAGGGCGGCAGCACCTGGGACGACGTCACCGCCCGCGAGGAACTGGTCATGCAGGCCCGCATGCACGGGATCGGCAAGGCCGAGGCGCGCGACAGGGCCGCGGCTACGCTCGACGCGCTCGACCTGACCGAGTATGGCGACCGCAACTGCAAGACCTACTCGGGAGGACAGCGCCGCCGCGTGGACATCGCGCTCGGCGTCGTGCACAGCCCGAAGGTCCTCTTCCTGGACGAGCCCACGACCGGGCTCGATCCGCAAAGCCGCGCGCACATGTGGGACCTGGTGCGGCGGCTGCGCGACAGCGGCGTGACCGTATTCCTCACCACGCACTACCTGGACGAGGCCGACGCGCTATGTGACCGGATCTCGATCATCGATGCCGGGCTGATCGTCGCGGAGGGCACCCCGTCGGATCTCAAGCGCGAGATCTCAGGCGACGTCGTTATCGTCGACCTTGCCGCGGCTGACAGCGCTGGCGCACCGGAGCCCGCCACCATGCTGAAGGCGGCCAAGCTCCTCACCGACGAGCGCTGCGTGCACTCCTGCGAGGCCATCGACCACACGCTGCGGCTCTACGTGGACAGCGCGGCCACGGCCATCCCGCAGGTCATGCGCACGCTGGGCAGCCAGGGGATCGAGCCGGGGGCGATCGAGTACCGCCGGCCGAGCCTCGATGACGTGTTCCTGGCCAAGACCGGCCGCACTCTTGCTGACTGAGCGGCAACCGGAAACGAGAGGCAGCAGCTATGAAGCTTGCCCGCGATACGTGGCTTACCTTCCAGTATGAGACCGTGCTGCTGATTCGCAATCCGTCGAACATCGCGATCACGCTGATCCAGCCCCTCACCTACCTGGCCTTGTTCACCCCGTTCCTCAAGGGGGTCATGGGCGTCTCCACCTATGGTGACGCCTATCAGATTTACGTGCCCTCACTGTTCGCGGCCATGGGCATTTACAGTGGCCTGTACGCCGGATTCGCCCTGCTCGCCGCGATGCACCAGGGAGTCATCAGCCGGTGCCGGGTCACGCCGGTCAGCCGCATCGGACTGCTGCTCGGGCGGGAACTCATGTACGTCGTGCTGATCGCGTTTCAGGCGGTCGTCATCGCCCTGGCCGCCCTCGTGCTCGGCCTGCGGGTGCAGCCGGCCAATGTGCTGTTTGCCCTCGTACTGCTCTCGATGATGGTCCTGCTGGGTGTCTCGATCTCGTTCTGCCTGGCGATGCTGGTGCCCAACGAGACCGTGCTCCCTACGGTGGCCAACTCGATCGCCCAGCCGGTCGCGCTGCTGGCCGGGGTTCTCATCCCGCTCTCCGTCGCACCGCTGTGGGTACGGAACGTCGCCCTGTGGAACCCGTTCGCCTGGGGCACCCGTGGCATGCGGGCGATTCTGGAAGGCCAGCTCCGCGGCTCAGTCGTCTGGGAGGGGAGCCTCATCATGGCCGCGGTGGCCGTGCTGGCCGTGGTGCTGACATCACAGCTGTTCAGCCGCGAGATCGCATGACAGCGCATCGTGGCCGCCGACGGCCTCCACGACGAACGGCGCCGCGCCGGTCAGCGACACCGCAGCGCGAAAGCTGGCCGGCGCCGTGACATCCGCTACCCGATGCGAGCTTGCGGGCTCGGCGCAGCTGACGACATCGCGGCTGCGGACGGCGATCCGGAGGTTCGGCCACAGGCGGCCGCCGGCCGCCTTGACGACCGCCTCCTTGCGTGCCCAGAGGTGCGCGAACCGGTCCGCCCGTGCGCTCGGGTCGCGCACCGCCGCGACGTAGCCGGCCTCATCGGGCGGGAAGAACCGGGCCGACAGCACGGCCGCGTCCAGGCCAGGCACTAGGTGCTGTATGTCGACGCCGACTGGCCGGTCGGTGCTGATGGCCACCGCGATCAGGTCTCCCGAGTGCGACAGGCTGGTGTGCAGCCCGGACCACGGCGGCGCGAGCTCGGGTTTGGCGTACCGGCCCGGTATCCAGGTAAGTGCGGCGGGCCGCGTTCTCAGCTCGCGGCCGGCCAGGATCCTGAGCGCGCCGTGCGCGATCGTGAAGCGATGCTGGCCGCGCGGGTTTCCGAACGCCGCGGCGCGGGCGCGCTCGCTGGCGTCGAGCACCGCCCGGCACCTGGCCGCGGTGTCTGGCGGCACGTCGACCGGAACGATCCAGACGCGGACTCTCGAGCCCCCCGAGCCAGGCTGACCGGTCACGACCGGACGTCAGCGATCAGGGCGGCCAGGCGGCGGACACCCTCATCGATCTGGTCAGCCGTCAGCGCGCTGCAGGACAGCCGGATCGCGTGACTGCCGCCGCCGTCCAGGTAGAAGAAGCTCATCGGCGTCCACAGCACGCCGTAGTCTCGCGCGGAGCGCTCGAGCAGCTTCTCGTCAGCGCGGACGGGAGCGTCGAGTACGGCGAAGAAGCCACCGCTGGGGGAGTTCCAGGTGATGGCAGGATCGCTGAAGTGGCGTTCGAGTGCGGCTAGCAGCGCGCGGAGGTTGCTCCGGTAGAACGCGATCTTCTCCTGGTTCGCGCTGCGCAGGCTGTATCCGCATGACACGAGCACGCCGCCGATGACGGCCTGTGCGATTGGGGAGGTATTGACGGTGATCATGCTCTTGACCGTGGACAGCTCGTCAGCCAGCAGGCTGCGATGACCCGCGGCGCTGACGACGGTCTGATCCGCGACCAGGAAGCCGACGCGGGCACCGGGGAACACCGACTTGGCGAACGAGCCGAGGTAGATGACGCGCTGGCCGGTGTCCAGCGACTTCAGTACCGGGCTGCGCCTGTCGTCGAGACCGAACAGCCCGTACGGGTCGTCCTCCAGGATCAGAAGGTCCTCGTCGGCCGCCGTCTCGATCAGCCCGCGCCGCACATCAGCGCTCAGCGACACGCCTGAGGGGTTAGCGAAGTTGGATACCACGTACAGCGCCCGCGGCCGGCGACCGCTGGCGCGTACCTCGCGGGCGACGCGGGCGACCGTTTCCGGACGCAGGCCTTGCGCCGTCTCCGGCACGGGAACCACGGTGATGCCGAGCACGCGGGCGGCGCCGGTGAAGCCGACATAGCAGGGCTCGGCGGCGAGGACGACGTCGCGCGGGTGCGCGCACAGTCCGCGCAGTGCGATGATCATCGCTTCCTGACAGCCCGACGTCACCATGACCGACTCGGCGGGAACCCGGATGTCCTCGTCAACCTCAAGCATCCGCGCGATCATCGTCCCGAGCTGGCCGTTCGTCCGGCCGTACTGCAGGATGGCCTGCCGGACGCGCGCCTCGGGAATGCCCTGAGCGCGCAGGTGCCCGAGATAGGCAGCCAGGTACCGCTCGACGTCCTCGACGGCATAGAACTCATCGAATGGCCGGCCCGCCGCGAGGGAGATCGCCGCGGGAAAACGGCCGGCGATCTCATTGAGAAAGTTCATCGACGCTGCCACGGGATCGGTGACCGACGAGTGCAACTCCTCACGCACCAGCTCGGCCATCGGAGCACCATTTCCCAAGAGAACGGCATTCTGTGAGAGGTAGCCTATCCTCGTCGGGATGGCCGGCAAGAGCCGGCAATTTGCACATATGGCCGCGTCGGCCCCGACGAAAGGACCGTGAGCCGTGCCCCTCGACCCGCAGCTGCAGGCGATGCGCGACCAGCGCGAGCGGGACAGCGTCCCGCCGCTGTATGCCATGTCGCTCGCCGACGCCAGGGCCGCGGACCTCGCGTCGATCCAGGCAAGCGGGGGCGAGCCGGAAGCCGTGTATGAGGTCACCAACCTGACCATCCCAGGACCGGCAGGCGAGTTGCCGCTGCGGCTTTACCGGCCCGCGGCCGAGCGGCCACTGCCCGCGCTGCTGTACTTCTTCGGCGGCGGCTGGGTGCTCGGCGCCATCGACACCGCCGACGGCGTCAGCCGCAGCCTGGCCAACTCCTCCG
>NZ_DASZGI010000204.1:0-2408 GCF_035938995.1 Actinocrinis sp. | reverse complement strand
GGCAACCCGGCTTACTGCACGACGGACCAGACGAAGGTGGCCGTGCCGGAGACTCCTGCCGTGTCCGTCGCCGTCACCGTGACCGTGTAGGTCCCGAGCGTGTTGCCGGAGCCGCCGAACGCGCCGTTCGACGCGATCGTGGTGCCGGGTGGCAGCCCGGTCGCGGTGTAGGTGAGGGTCTGGGACGTGTTGGAGTCGTACGCCTGCACGGTGAGCGAAGGCGCCGCACCCTTCGGGCTGCTGTAGCCGAAGGGGTTGGCCACGCCGACCGTCTCCGCGCCCGGCACGCCCGAGTTCGGCGTGACGTTCGCGCTGACCGCGGTGTTGGCCGCCGAGACGCCCGCACCCGAGGTGCCTGCGGCGATCTGGCCGGTGAGCTCGTGCGCCAGACTCGTGGTGGCGGACAGCGGCCGGTTGGCCGAGGAGTCGCCGACCGAGATGCCGTAGGTGCCGGCCTGGGCCTCCCACTGGTTGTCGGTGTTCGACCAGTCGGCCAGGTCGTGGATGGTCAGGGTGAAGCTGACCGTCGCGCTCTGGCCGGGGTTGAGGTTGACTCGCTGGAAGCCGGCAAGTTGTTCTGGCGGGTTGCCGCTGGCCGCCGGGTCGTTGACGTACATCTGCGCGACGTCCGCCCCGGCCCGTGAGCCGGTGTTGGTGACGGTGGCGGTCACCGTGGCGGTGCCGTTGGCGTTGAACGCGCCGACGTTGAGGTTGGAGAAGGAGAAGTTGGTGTACGACAGGCCGTAGCCGAACGGGAAAGCGGGGGTGATGTTCTGGGACTGATACCAGCGGTACCCGATGTTCACACCCTCGCTGTAGGTGACGCCGGTTGACGTACCCGGCCACTGCGCAGTGGTCTGCGCCGGGACCTGGCTCAGGCTGCTCGGGAAGGTGACCGGCAGCTTGCCTGACGGATTGGCGGTGCCGAAGATCAGCGCGGCCATGGCATTGCCGACCTCCTGGCCGGGGTACCAGTTCGCGAACACGCCGGCGACCGAGTTCAGCCACGGCATGACCACCGGACCGCCGCTGTTGAGCACCACGATGGTGTTCGGGTTCGCCGCCGCCACCTGCTGGATCATCGACTCGTCCGTGCTGGACAGGTCCAGCGTGGCCAGGTCGCTCTCCTCGCCCTCCGGGAGGTTGGCGAAGATGATCGCGTCGGTCGAGGCCCTGGCCGCGGCGACCGCCTGCGGGATGTTAGTCGTCCCGTTGTCGTTGCCGGCGGTGTAGGTGACCTTGACGCCCGACCCGACCGCGTTCTGGATCCCGGTGATCGGCCAGATCGTGTTGGAGCTGGTCACCGTGCCGCTGCCGCCGCCGGCGAGTTCCACGCCCGCGCCGGCGTCGGTGCCGATCACGGCAATCGACTCGGTGCCGTTCGGGTTCAGCGGCAGGATCCCGTTGTTCTTCAGCAGGACGGATCCCTCCTCGCTGAGCTGGAGCGCGGTCTGCTGGTGCGCCGCGGAGGTCACGGTGTTGGAGAGGGAGCCGCTGGCCGGGTTGTCGAACATGCCGAAGGCGAACATCTGGGTCAGGATCCGGCCGACGGCGGCGTTGATCGTGTACTGGCTCAGCGTGCCGGCCGTGACCGCGTTGCCCAGGTCGGTCGCGATCGAGCCGGGGAACGGCATCCCGATGTCCATGCCACCCGCGACCGAGGCGACGTTGTTGTAGTCGGCGCCCCAGTCGGAGGTGATGTAACCGCCGAAGTTCGCCTCCCCGTCCAGGCCCTTGATCTGCATGTCGGCGTTCTGGCAGGAAGCGTTGCCGTTGACCACGGCGTAAGAGCACATCAACGAGGCCGGTGCGGACTGCTCGATGGCGGACTCGAACGGCGCCAGGTACAGCTCCTTCAGAGCCTGCTCGCTGACCGTCTCGTTGTTGTTGCCGTTGGGGTACTGCTCCTGGTCGTAGGCCGCGTCGTGCTTGACCATCGCCTGGACGCCCTGGCTCTGCAGGCCCGAGACCTCGGCCGAGGTGATCTGGCCGGCCAGGTACGGGTCCTCGCCGTAGGTCTCGTAGGTCCGGCCCCAACGCGGGTCGCGCACCAGGTTCGTCGTCGGGCCGAGCGAGACGTTCACGCCCTTGCCCGCGAACTCGGCGCCCATCGCCTGGCCCTCCTGCTGGATCAGCGCCGGATCCCAGGTGGCCGCAGCGTTCTCGCCGTCTGGGTAGGCGGTGACCCCGCCGGTCCCGTCACCGACTCCGTTCGGACCGTCCTGCATGTTCATCGGCTTGATGCAGAGGTTGGGGATGCCGGCGACCTGGCCGATGTAACTCGAGCCGCCGTCGCCGGAGAGCAGCGTGAACTCCTCCGACTGGTCCATGGTGTTGAGCACCTGCTGGACCCGCTGGGAGACCGGCGCGGTGGAGCCGACCCACGGGCAGACCCCGTTGCCGCCGTT
>NZ_DASZGI010000203.1:0-8506 GCF_035938995.1 Actinocrinis sp. | reverse complement strand
GGCACCGCGACCGTGAAGGCGATCGTCGGCTCGCTCGACGCACGGCTGGACATCGACACCGTCACGTCCGAGCCCTCCCCCGCTGCGCTGTCGGTCAACGAGATCGGGCAGATCACCCTGCGCACCTCCGCGCCGCTGCCGCTCGACGACTACGCCGACAACCGCCGCACCGGCTCCTTCCTACTCATCGACTCCGCCGACGGAATGACGCTGACCGCGGGGATGGTCGGCACGCCGCTCGCCGTGAACGCGGTAGGGGTCTGACAGATGCCTGACTTCGTCCTCGCCGGGATCTCCGGCGCCATCAGTCCTCGTGAGACAGGGCGGCTGAGCGGATGTACCAGCTCACGCAGCGGATGTACCGGCTCAAGCATCCGCACCGCCGCGCTCGATAAGCACCGCGTCCTGTCCGCGCATCTTCACACCTCACGAGGATTCACGTGTCCCCGTCCATTTTCGGAACCACCGCCGTAAAGGCGGGTGCGCACCGGCTCAAGCGCACCCTCAGCGGAGCGGCCATCGCGGCCGCCGCCCTCGCCCTGACCGCCGCGTGCGCGACCGCGTCGAACACCGCGCCCGCCGCGAACGCCAACACCACCTCCAGTGGCACACCGGCGACGGAGCTGCGGCTCGGCTACTTCGCGAACGTCACCCACACCACCCCGATCGTGGGAGTCGCGAAGAACTTCTTCACCGACAAGCTCGGCAGCACCAAGCTCAGCACCCAGATCTTCAACGCCGGCCCGGACGAGATGACCGCGCTGCTCGGCGGCCAACTCGACGCCGCGTACGTCGGTCCGTCCTCTGCTCTCAACGCGTACGTCAAGTCCAAGGGCACCGGCCTGACGATCGTCGCGGGTGCCGAGAACGCGGGCGCGGAACTGGTCGTCTCCAGCAAAATCAACTCGGCTGCCGACCTCAAGGGCAAGACGCTCGCCTCGCCGCAGCTGGGCAACACGCAGGACGTCGCGCTGCGCTACTGGCTCAAGCAGCAGGGCTACGCCACCACGCAGCAGGGCGGCGGCGACGTGAACATCCAGCCCAGCGACAACGCCACCACGCTGACCCTGTTCGAGGCCGGGAAGATCGACGGCGCCTGGGTCCCCGAGCCCTGGGCCTCCCGCCTGGTCGTCGAGGGCAAGGGCCACGTGCTCGTGGACGAGAAGACGTTGTGGCCGAACGGGCAGTTCGCCACCACCAACCTGGTCGTGGCCACCTCCTACCTCAAGGCGCACCCGCAGACAGTCAAGGCGCTGATCGAGGGTCAGCTGGACGCGAACGCGTGGGTCACCGCGAACCCGACCGCCGCCGCGACGCTGGTCAACAGCTCGATCAAGACGCTGACCGGCAAGGCGCTCGCGGCCGACGTGATCACCCGGGCCTGGGGCGAGGAGAACGTCACCAACGACCCGGAAGCCGGCAGCCTGCAGACCAGCCTGGACCACGCGGTCGCGGTCGGGCTGCTCAAGCAGACCAGCCTGAACGGCATCTTCGACCTGACGCTGTTGAACCAGGCACTGACCGCGGCCGGCGACCCGGCCGTCAGCTCGGCCGGACTCGGCAGCCAGTAGCCCGCAGCGACCCGTCTACCCGCGCCACCCGGCGCGATCGACACACGCCCGGTTCCGGCGCCACCCCGCACCGGAACCGGGCCAGGAGAAGGAGGGCACCGTGACCGTGATCACCGATTCGACGCCCGAGAGCCCGGCCCCGACTCCGACCGCGCTCGGCGAGCCGGCGGTGCGGCTGACCGCGGTCACCAAGCGGTTCGGCAAGAACAGCCCCCTGGTGCTGGACGGGATCGACCTGTCCGTCGCGCCAGGCGAGTTCGTCTGCCTGCTCGGCGCCTCCGGCTGCGGTAAGTCGACCCTGCTCGCGCTCATCGCCGGACTCGAGCCCGCGACTTCCGGCGCCATCGACCTGCCCGGCACCGACGGGGGCGGCGCGAAGAGCGTCGGGGGCGAAGGCCGCGCCGCGCTGATGTTCCAGGAATCCGCCCTGTTCCCGTGGCTGACCGCCGCGGGCAACATCGAGCTCGCGCTGCGCCTGCGCGGTCTGGGCCGGGTGGAGCGCCGCGCCGAGGCGGAGCGGCTGCTCCACCTGGTCCGCCTGGACGGCGCGGCGTCCAAGCGCGTGCACGAGCTCTCCGGCGGCATGCGCCAGCGCGTCGCCCTGGCTCGCGCCCTCGCCCAGCAGGCGGACGTCCTGCTCATGGACGAACCCTTCGCCGCCCTCGACGCGATCACCCGCGACGCCTTGCACGGCGAGCTGACCGCGCTGTGGCAGCAGACCGGCACCACGATTCTGTTCGTCACGCACAACGTGCGCGAGGCCGTACGCCTCGGGCAGCGGGTGATCCTGCTGTCGTCCCGGCCCGGCCGCGTCGCGCGCGAGTGGACCGTCGACATCCCGCAGCCGCGCCGCATCGAGGACGCCGCGGTCGCCGAACTCGCCCGTGAAATCACCGACGACCTGCACCGGGAGATCAGCCGCCATGGCCAGTGACGTCACCGAGTTGGCCCGACTTGAAGCGGGTCTGGACGCCCTGGACACCGACGCCACCAGGGAGCGGCGCCCCTGGTGGCGCACCGTGCTGTCGAAGGTGCTGCCGCCGGTCATCGCGATCGTCACGATCCTGCTGGTCTGGGACATCGTGGTCTGGCTGCACGTCAAGCCGGCCGTGGTGCTCCCCGGACCCGGCGACGTGTGGAACGACCTGCGCACGCAGTGGACGCCCAATCAGATCGGGCCGGCCATCTGGGCCTCGGTGTCCCGCGCGATCATCGGCTTCGCGGTGGCGACGGCGATCGGCACCGTGATCGGCCTTCTCCTGGCCCGGTTCAAGCCGCTGCGCACGGCCATCGGCCCGATCCTGTCCGGCATGCAGAGCCTGCCCTCCGTTGCCTGGGTGCCGATCGGCATCATCTGGTTCGGCGTCAGCTCGTCCACCATCTACATGGTCGTGCTGCTCGGTGCGGTCCCGTCCGTGGCGATCGGACTGCTCGACGGGCTCGACCGGGTTCCGCCGCTGTATCTGCGGGTCGGGCGCAATCTCGGCGCCCGCGGCCTCGCCTCCGTTCGCTTCGTGCTGCTGCCCGCGGCGCTGCCCGGCTACATCTCGGGCCTCAAGCAGGGCTGGGCCTTCGCGTGGCGCTCGCTGATGGCCGCGGAACTGATCGCGATCTCGCCGAAGCTGGGCCCGGGCGTCGGCCAGGTGCTGAGGTTCGCGCAGGACGACCTGGACATGGCCCTCGCCTTCGGCACCGTCATCATCATCCTGATCATCGGAATCGGCATCAACCTGCTGATCTTCTCGCCGCTGGAGCGCCGGATCCTGCGCACCCGGGGTCTGAGCCGCCCATGACCGCCCTGCTCTCGCTCCTGCCTTCACGGAAAGCCGGTCTCGCCGCGGACGCCGAACCGCCGGCGCTGCTCGCGGTCGGCCACGGCTCGCGGGACGCACGGCACGCGGCGGCGATGCGGCGGCTGGCTGAGGCGGTCACGGCGGCGCGTCCGGAGCTGCGGATGGAGGTCGGCTTCCTCGACCTGTGCGGGCCGGACGTGCCGGGAGCGCTGGGTTCGCTGGTCGCGTCGGGGGCGAGGTCGGTGGCGGTTCTGCCGCTGTTCCTGGCGCACGGATATCACGTGAGGCATGACGTTCCGCGCGCCGTGGCCGGCGCTCTGGCCGAGATCCGCGCCTGGGGCGGCTGGACGCCCGACGTCACCTTCTGCGATCCGCTCGGACCGGATCCGCTGCTGTCTGAAGCGATGGACGCGCGCTTGCGCGAGGCCGGAATCTGGCCGACGGACCCGCGGCTGGGGCTGATCGTGGCGTCGGCGGGATCCAGCGACGCGGCGGCACTGGCTCAGGTCGAGGCCGTGGCCCGGTCCTGGGGTGGCGCGGACAACGCCTACGCCGCCGCTGCGCCGACGACTGCGCAAGCGATCGCGCGCCTGCGCGCACGCGGGTGGGAAGACGTCGCAGTGGCCTCATACTTCCTGGCGCCCGGCCGACTGCCGGATCGTGTGCACGCAGACTGCATCGAAGCAGGCGTCCCGTTCGGCGCGCCACTCATCACACCAGACCGCGAGCCGTCGGCCGAACTGGTCCGGCTGGTGCTGGCCAGGTACGCGAGCGCGACCCTCGCATCCTCGGCTCGCAACCTCGCAGCCTGATAATTCGTAGCCCAATAATTCGCAGCCTGATATCCGCGGCGCGTTCTCCTCTCGGGATGAAAGAACGGGCCGCCTCCCGCACGTGGGGAGGCGGCCCGTGGCGCGAGGGCGCGAGGTCAGCCGATGTTGTCGCCGGTCTCGGTCACTTCGTCGCTCGAGAAGGTGGTGCTGCCGGTGCCGAAGGTCGAGGCCAGCTCCGACGGCAGGTTGATGGCGTAGGTGCCGAGGCCGCTGATCGCGTGCTCGACGAGTTCGGCCGCGCCCTGGCCCACGTGGGCGCCGCCCTGCTCGAAGCCCGCCTCGTCGCCGATGGTTGTCTCCACCGTGTTCTGGGTGTCAGCCAACGCGGCGACCGGGGCGGCAATCGGGAGGGCCAGCGCCGCGGCGGCGACCAGGCCCAGACGGGTCTTGTTCATGTGAAACTCCTTGTTCGCGGGATCGCGTCTGCCGAGAGCAACGACCCTCGAAACCCGGAGTTGCACAAACCCACCCGTTCAGCGCATTACCCCTATTGTTCAGTGAATAGGACGAACGCCGAGCCGAGGACACGCTCGCGCCGCACCGCGAGCGGCCCGGTCTCGGTGCGTATCAGGACGCGAGGACCCGCTCGCGCTCCGCCGCGACGTCGAAGTCGCCCGCCGGATACTTCGGGTCGATCCGCTTCAGGGCCTCGACGAGCAGCCGGGTGATCGCGTAGTTGCGGTACCACTTGTGGTTGCTCGGGATCACGTGCCACGGAGCGGTCTCGGTGGAGGTCTTCTCCAGCGCGATCCGGTACGCGTCCTGATACTGGGGCCACAGCAGGCGGTCGTCCACGTCGCCCGGGTTGTACTTCCAGTGCTTGTCCGGGTCGTCCAGCCGGGCCAGCAGCCGGTCGCGCTGCTCGTCCGATCCGATGTTCAGGAAGCACTTGACGACGACGCAGCCCTCGTTCGCGAGGCCCTGCTCGAACTTGTTGATCAGGATGTAGCGCCTGCCGATGACCATGGGCAGGGCGAGCTTGCGAACCTTGCCGACCAGGACGTCCTCGTAATGTGAGCGGTCGAAGATGCCGACCTGCCCCGGATTCGGCAGCGCGGCGCGCACTCGCCACAGGAAGTCGTGCGCGAGCTCTTCCTCCGTGGGCGCCTTGAACGCGGTCAGCCGCACACCGTTGGGGTCCAGCTGGCTGATGACGTGGCGGACGGTGCCGCCCTTGCCGGAGGTGTCCATGCCCTGAAGCACGAGCAGAACGCGGCGCTTGCTGTCCCCGCCACGCGCGGCGGCGAACAGCCGCTCCTGGAGTTCGTCAAGCCGAGCGTTCAGCGCGGGCAGCTCGGCCTCTGCGTCGGCGCGGGAGGCAACGCCGGGAGTGCTCGAAGGGTCGTAGTCGGCCAGGCTGACCGGGCCGACCGGTACACGCAGGAGCTCGCCGAGCGGCTTGTCCGCGACGCTCTCCTTCTTCTTGTCCGCCTTTTCGCTGCCCTTGTCGCCGACATCTGTGGGCACGGAGACCAGCCCGTTTTCCACGCCGAGCCGGTGCTCCTCCTGTACCCGGTCGAGCTCCGCCGCGACGATCTGCGCCGCCACCTTCTCCACCAGCTGCTCGGCGCCCCGCAGCCGCCTGGGCTTACCGACCTTGGGCGGCTTCGCGCTCTTCGCCTTGCCTCGCGCCGCCTTACGCACGGCCTTTGCGCCGCCCTTGGACCCGCTCTTGCCGGCATCCTTGGCTTTGCCCGACTTCTTCAGGGCCTTGTCACCATCGGCCGGCTCGGCCGTGCGCTTGGATTCGGTCTTGCCGCCGGGCTTCGCCACCTGTCGCTCCCATCTCCGTACGTCTGGCCGCGATTCTCGCACGTCACAGCCGATCATGCACTATGAGAGCAAACCTGCGTTCACCTTTTGGACACCTTCGATTCGCCGGAAGTTTGCCATCGGCGGTCAGCCCGCCGCCGCGACCAGCGCTTCTCCCTGCCGGGCGAGCGCGATCAGCCGGGAGGTGGCACGCAGGTATTTCTTCCGGTACCCGCCGACCAGCAGCTCCGGGGCGAACACACGGTCGACTGCGGCACCCGACGCGAGCACCGGGATCGAACGGTCGTAGAGGCGGTCGACGAGAACCACCAGCCGCAACGCCGCGTTCTGGTCGTCCACCGGCCGCAGCCCGTGCAGCACCACCGAACGCACGCCGTCGAGCAGCGCGCCGTACTTGCTCGGGTGCAGCGTCCTGAGATAGTCGAGCAGATCGTCGAACCCGTCCTCGACACAGCCGACCGTGCCCCGCGCCGCGTATTGCGCCAGTTCCCGCTCCGGGCGCGGCTCGGGCGCGACCGCCCCGCCGCGGCGCCGGTAGTCCGGACCTTCGATGCGCACGGTGGTGAAGCGCGCGGCCAGGCCCTGGATCTCGCGCAGGAAGTCGGCGGCGGCGAAGCGGCCCTCGCCGAGCCGGTCGGGCAGCGTGTTCGAGGTGGCGGCCAGTCGCACCCCGGCCTCGGCCAGCTTCGCGAGCAGCGTGCTGACCAGCACGGTGTCGCCGGGATCATCGAGCTCGAATTCGTCGATGCAGACCAGGCGGCGGGTGGCGAGCCGAGCGACGCAGCCGGCGAACCCGAGCGCGCCGACCAGGTTGGTGTACTCGACGAAGGTGCCATACGCCTTCGGCCCCGGCGTCTCGTGCCAGAGCGAGGCGAGCAGGTGGGTCTTCCCGACGCCGTAGCCGCCGTCGAGGTAGATCCCGGACGGCGCGTGCGCTAAGCCGGTGTCAGCGCCGCGACCACGCCGTAGCAGACCTCTGCGGCGAGTGGCGCCGTCTCCGGGCGGGGCGGCAGACCAGCGGCGCAGCAGGTCGAGCGCGGCGGCCTGCGAGGGCTCTGCGGGGTCGGGCAGGTACGTGTCGAACCGGGCGTCGGTGAAGCGGGGCGGCGGGACGAGTTCGTCCAGCAGCCGCTCCGGAGCCACCACCGGAACCCGTCCGGTCAGGCTGCGCGATTCGCGTTCGCTTACGGCCGCAGCCGCAGCCGTGGCGCCGGGCACGACGAAGGGCGCGGCGCCGGTTGCGCCCACGCCCAGATCCGCACGTGCGTCCGCGATTGTCACATGATCAACGCTACGTGCGCGCTGTTACCGCTCCGGCCGCCTGGAGCGTGAGGTTAGTCTCAGCAGCGACCTGAGCTGCGCCTTTACCTTGTGATTCCGATCACTCGGCCGTTCCACCGTGCCCGGCGCCCGGTGAAACGGCCTCGTGTCAGCGTGCCGCGCTACGCGTCAGGAGACGTTCAGCGCGTTGTCGTCATCGACGAACGAGGTCTGCAGCGAGGCATCCTCGGTGCCGGTGAACTTCAGGGTGATCTTCTGGCCGATGTACGAGCCCAGGTTGTAGCTGTGCTGGGCGTACCCGGAGATCGCGTTGAGGTTGGAGAAGGTCGCCAGGGTGGCCAGCACGGTGCCGGAGCTGTTGAGCACCTGCACCTTGCAGGTGTCGTAAGCGACGGTCCGCGTGGTCTCCGCGGTGTCGATGTGCAGCCAGAACGAGAACGTCGCGTTCTTGCAGTTCGACGGGATCGTCACGGTCTGCGCGAGGGTGTCGGTGTGCGTGGTGCCGTAGCCGTCAAGCCACGCGTACCAGCTGCCGCTGTGCGCGGTTTCACCGGCACCGTTGGGGTTGATCACAGCGGGCGTCGTCGTCCACGGACTGGCCGACCCGGTCTCGAAGCCCGGGTTGCCCAGCAGCTGCGCCGCGGTGCAGCCACCGCCGCCGGAGGAGCTGACCGTCCAGCTGAAGCTCGCCGACCCGGATGCGTTCGTCGTGTCCTTCGCGGTGACAGTCACGCTCGAGGTGGCGGCCGTGGTCGGCGTACCCGAGATCAGGCCGGAGGACGAGTTGATCGACAGGCCCGCCGGAAGACCGGTGGCGCTGTAGGTCAGCGTCTGGCCCGAAGCCGAGTCGCTTGCGTGTATCTGCAGCGACACGGCGGTGCCAACGGTGGAGGTCTGGTTGCCCGGGTTCGTCACCGTCACCGTGTTCCCGCCTTGCGAGTTCACGGTCCAGGTGAAGGAGGTCGAACCGGACGCACCGGTGGTGTCAGTGGCAGTTGCCGTCACGCTCGAGGTGCCGGCCGCAGACGGCGTACCCGAGATCAGACCGGTCGAGGAGTTGATCGACAGACCCGCCGGAAGACCACTGGCCGACCAGGTGAAGCTCTGCCCGGACGCCGAGTCGGTCGCGTGGAGCTGAACCGAGGCGGCCGTGCCGACGGTCGAGGTCTGGTTGCCGGGGTTGGTCACAGTGACGGTGTTGCCGTGGTTGAGGATCGGGTGCGACAGGTCGCACTGGTTGTCGTCGTTGGACCAG
>NZ_DASZGI010000202.1:0-30865 GCF_035938995.1 Actinocrinis sp. | reverse complement strand
TGGCGCACCGACTGGCTCAGCGCGAACGGGTCGGCGTCCGGCCACCGCTCGGCCAGCGCCTTGCTGAGCGCGCTGAACGTCATCGGCTCCGCCTCGACCAGTTCCCGCCCGAACGCGGCCAGCTCGTCCAGGTCGGCGCCGGCCAGGCGGGGCACGAACGCGGTCCGCATGGACATTTCCATCATCGGCTGCAGGACCGGCCGGAACGAGAGGCAGTCGGCCGCGGTGACCAGGTGGATCGTGTTGCGGTGCAGGGCGATGCGAACCACGCGGCGCTGCATGATGGCGTTGCTGAGGTCCTTGAGCGCGAACGGGCGCAGCCGGGTCCACAGACCGAGGTACGGCGGGTCAGGAGCCTGCGCCTGCATGGCGACGAGGTGCTCGACGGCCTGTTCGACCGGGATCGCGACACGGTCGAGCAAGAGCTGCCGCCGCAGCAGCGTGCGGTTCAGAACACGGAGACTCAACACGTCCCCGGCCGCGGCTCCGGTAGTGGAACCGCGGCTGGAGGACTTCTTGCTTGGGACTGTCACGCGACTGTCACGCGGCTTCCGAGAGGGTCGGGGCGGGTTCGGCGGTCGCCGGGACCAGCTCGGTCACCGTGGCACCCGCGGCGGAGTCGGAGCGCCGCAACACGCGCCCGATCAGCGCGTCCAGCGACAGCGGGCCCGGACCGAAGAGCGCCACCATCAGGAAGCCCCAGCAGAACAGGACCGCCTCGTCGCCGCCGTTCTGCGCGGGCAGCAGCGCGATCTTCGCGTGGATGTCGAAGTATGCGAACGCCATCGAACCGGAGCATATGAGAGCCACGGCCCTGGACGCGAGTCCGAAGCCCACCAGCGCGCCGCCGACGAGCTGGATGAGCGCGGCCACGCCGTACGGCCACAGCCACGGGGAGATCTTCCCGCCCTCCGGCACCGCGCCGCCGGCCACGCCGAAGATCGCGGCCACGCCGTGCGTGGTGAACAGGAAGCAGAGGACGAGCCGGTTGAGCGAGAGCGCGACGTCGCGCAGGCGTAGCAACGATGTCTTCGAAGGCACCGGACATCACCTTTCTCTCGTAGTAGTGGTAGCGCTGAACGGTGCGGACCCGTGCAGTGCAGAGGCGGGTGGTCGCGCGACGCTCGACCGGCGCTCGAGCGTGCGGGAGGAATACAGGCATCCGAGCGAGCGGGCGTGCGGCGATCTTCGAGGTCGCGTTCGCACACTGAGCCCGGATTCGCGCAGCCGTCCCCCTTCAGGAGGGAAGTGAAGCCATGTCCGCAGGCACACGACTCGAATCGCGGCCGGTCGGATCCCCGCCGACCGCCGTCCAGGCCGCGTCCGGGCTGGAGGAGGCCGCCGCGGCGCTCGCCCCGACCGCCGCCCGGTACGCCGACGAGGCCGACGCGACGCACAGCCTCGCCTCCGAAGTGGTGGACGGTCTACGGGCGGCGGGCTTCGCCCGGCACTTCGCCCCGGCACCCTTCGGCGGGGTCGAGGGAAGCTTCGGCGAGGTGACCCGGGCGGTCCTCACGCTCGGCGAGGTGTGCGCCGCGACCGCGTGGGTGGCGTCGCTGAGTGCTTATTCGTCCCGGTTCGCCGCGCACCTGCCCTCGGACGGTCACGCCGAGTTGTGGGGCGGGCCCAGCGGCGCGGACGCGTTCGTCGTGGCGGGGCTCGTCCCGACCGGCGCGGCGCAGCCCGTGCCCGGCGGGGGTTACCGGCTGACGGGGACGTGGTTGTACGTCAGCGGGGTCGAGTTCGCCGACTGGGCGCTGCTGTGCGCGCCGGTGGCCGAGGAGGCGCCGACCCCGGACTCCGCTCCCGAGTTGCGGTTCTTCGCCCTGCCGCGCGGTGCGTTCGAGATCGACCCGACCTGGGACAGCGTCGGCATGCGCGCCACCGGCAGCCACAGCGTCGTCGTCGCAGGCGCGTTCGTGCCCTCGCACCTCTCGTTCCCGCGTGCGCACATGATCACCGGCGCCAATGAGGCGTCCGCGGCACTCTGTCACACGGTTCCGTTCCAGGCGGTCGGCGGCCTGACGTTCGGCGCTCCGGCCGTGGGCGCGGCGAGCGGGGCGCTGAAGGCGGCGCTGGCCGCGCTCGGGACCAAGCGGTGCACCCCGTCGATCGACCTCGAACTGGTGCGCTCCTCCGGCCGGATCGACGTCTCGCGCCACCTGATCGAGCAGAACGCGCAGGTGCTCGACGCGGCCGCGTTCACCCCGGCGCTGATGGCCCGCAACGAGCGCAACGTGACCTTCGCGGCCGAGCAGTGCTCGGACGCGGCCCACGGGCTGGTCCGCGCGGCGGGCACCAGCGGGCTGAGCGAGTCGGCCGCGCTGCAGCGCTTCTGGCGCGACGTGATCGGGATGACCAGCCACGTGGCGCTGCGCTACGAGACCGCGGCAGTGCGGACCTACCCGCCGGTGCTGTTCGGCGAGTGAGGCGGCGGGCCCCTGCCGGCCGCGACTCTAAGACTCAGGCCTCTGCTCCCCAGCGTGGGAGCAGAGGCCTGAGTCGTTTCGCAGGCTTTTGGCACTGAGCGCGGCAGAGCGCCGCCCGGCCGGGGGCGACCCAGCCGAGCGGCGTGTGTGCGCTGTCTGATTCGGTCAGTCGCCCCAGGCGACCGGCAGACTCGTCAGGGTGTGGTTGATCTCGCCCACGTGCCACGGCAGTTCCCCGGCCGGGACCGCCAGGCGCAGATCCGGGAACCTGCGCACCAGCCCGTCCAGGGCGATCTGCATCTCCATCCGGCCCAGCTGCATGCCCAGGCAGTGGTGGATGCCGTGCCCGAAGGAGATGTGCGGGTTGTGCTGGCGGGTCAGGTCGAGGGTGTCGGGGTCCTCGAACACCTCCGGGTCCCGGTTGGCCGAGGTCAGCGCCAGCACCACCGGGTCGCCCGCCTTGATGGTCGCCCCGGCGACCTCGATGTCCGCGATCGCCACCCGCGGGAAGCCCGTGGTGTCGGTGGCGAACAGGTTGACGTGCCGCAGCAGCTCCTCGACGGCGGTCGGGATGCGGGAGGGGTCCTCGCTCAGCCAGCGCCACTTGTCCGGGTGGTCGTGGATCAGCGCGAGCACCGAGTTGGCCAGCTGGTTCGCGGTGGTGTCGAATCCGGCGCCGATCAGCGTGAAGCCGAAGGTCACCAGCTCCGGCTCGCTGAGCCGGTCGTCGTTGTCGCGGGCCCCGATCAGCTCGGAGAGCATGTCGTCGGTCGGGTTGGCCCGCTTGTCCGCGATCAGGCCGACGATGTACTCGCTCAGCTTGGCGAGGCCGGCCAGCGACTCCTCGCCGCCGGCGCGGTCGTCGACCGTGGCGAAGGCGCGCGCGTTGCGCTCAAAGGACTCGAGGTCCTTCGACGGCACGCCGAGCAGCTCGCCGATGACGGTCAGCGGCAACGGCAGAGCCAAAGCGGGCACCAGGTCGACCGGGGAGCCCGACGCGACCATCGCGTCGATCAGCTCGTCGGAGACTGCCTGCACGCGCGGGCGCATCAGTTCCACCCGGCGCGTGGTGAACGCCTTCATCACCAGCTTGCGCAGCCGCCCGTGCTCGGGCTCGTCCATCGAGATAATCATCTCGGGGGTGGTGTACATGGTGCCGCCGATCCGGGGTGTGTCCGGCCGGCAGGCGGCGGCGCGGCTGAGCCGCGGGTCGGCCGATAGCGCGCGTACGTCCTCGTAGCGGGTGACGACCCACGCGTCCGCCCCGCCCTCGGTCGGGACCTTCAACACCGGGCACTCGCCGCGCAGTTGCGCGTAACGCTCGGAGGGGCCCCGATACGACGAGCCGGGGAAGGGATAGACGTCCGTCGCCGCTTCGGTCGCTTGGGCAGACAAGATGGCACCTCCGGATGGTCAGGCCGTGCAGCGTCGGCCGGAGCGTAAGCAGCGCGGCTCGAAGCCCGGTCGCCGCAGGCTCGTGCGCACTCGGCGCGCATTCGATGTGCGCCGCGTTCACCGGGCTTCCACCCCGCTTCGAGACGCCAGCCCTACCGTGCGGCGAGGTATTGCACCGACGACCGGAGGCCCAGCCGTGTCAGCTCCCTCTGTCTCGCCCGCTCCGGCAGCCGCGCGGCAGTTGCCTCAGTTCCCGTTCCCCGGCTCCAGTTACCGCGGGCCTGCCCCTCTCTTCGCCCGTCTGCGCGAGGAGCAGCCGGTCGCACGGGTGGAGTGGACCGGCGGCGGCCACGCTTGGCTGATCACCCGGCACCGGGACATCCGGACGGTGCTGAACGATCCGCGCTTCAGCCGGGCGGCCAGCTACGAGCCGGACGCGCCGAAGTTCGCCGGGCTGTTCCAGGCCCCGCCCGGGATGATCATCTCGCTCGACCCGCCGCAGCACACCCGTCTGCGCGTCCTCGCCGAGCAGGCCTTCTCCGCGGAGCGGATCGAGGGCATGCGACCGCGCGTGCGCGAACTGGCCAGCCGGCTGCTGGACGCGATCGACGCGTCAGGCCCCGGCGACGAGCCGGTCGACCTGGTCTCCCGCTTCGCGGCCCCGCTGGCTATGGCCGTCATCTGCGAGCTGTTGGGCGTGCCGGAGGCCGACCGGGAGAACTTCCACGCCTGGGTGCGCATGTTCGCGGACGTGTCAGGACCCGAGGAGCAGGCGGTCGAGGGCCGCGAGCAGCTCGGCGCATACATGGCCGGGCTGGTGGGGGCCAAGCTGGCCGAGCCCGCCGACGACGTGCTCTCCGCGCTGGCCGCGGCGCGTCACGGCGAGGACCGGCTCGACTTCGGCGAACTGGTCGGCCTCGGCTTCACGCTGCTGGGCGGCGGCTTCGACTCCTCGGCCGGACAGCTCGGCAACATCGTGCTCACCCTGCTCGCCCACCATCCCGGGCAGTGGCGGCGCCTGGCCGACAGTCCACAGGAGATCCCGGTCGCCCTCGAGGAGCTGCTGCGCACCGTCAACATCAGCGGGAACGACACCTCGGGCATGCCGCGCATCGCCCTGGAAGACGTCGCCGTCGCCGGGGTGACCATCCCCGCCGGTGACGCGGTGTTCCTGGCCTTCGCCTCGGCCAATCGCGACGCCGAGGTCTTCGCCGAACCCGACCGGCTGGACTTCGCCCGCGCCGACAACCCGCACCTGGCGTTCGGCCACGGCGTGCACCGCTGCCTCGGCGCGCCGCTCGCCCGGGTCGAACTGGCGGTCGCCCTCAAGGAGCTGACCCGCCGTTACCCCGCCGCGGCACTGGCCGTGGCGGCCGACGAGCTGGAGTGGCGGATCGGCGACGTGAACCACAACCTCGTGGCGCTCCCCGTCAGCCTCAACCCGACAGGCCGATAACCCGCGAAAAGGAGCAGACATGGCAGGCATGACCGAGGGGAACGGGCAGCCCTTCGCGAACCAGGTGGTCGTGATCACCGGCGGCGGCACCGGCATCGGCCGGGTCACCGCCCTGACCTTCGCCAAGCAGGGCGCCTCGACGGTCATCATCACCGGGCGCCGGCGGGAGCGGCTGGAGGAGACGGCCGCGCTGCACCCCGCCATCGTCGCGGTGCCCGCCGACGTGACCACCGATGCCGGGGCTGACGCGGTCGCGCGGGCGGTCGCCGAGCACGGCGGCGTCCTCGACGTGCTGGTGCACAACGCGGGCATCCACTTCATCGCACCCGTGCAGGAGATCGACCCGGCCGCGGCGCGCGAACTGTTCGACGTCAACGTGATGGGCGCGGTCGTGCTCACGCCCAAGCTGCTGCCGCTGATGCGCTCGCCGGGCGGCAACATCGTGTTCGTCACCAGCCCGGCCGGGCACAACCCGACCCCGCAGGTCTCGGTCTACGCGGCGAGCAAGGCGGCGCTCAGCAGCCTCACCCGCACCTGGGCGCTCGAGCTGGCGCCGAAGGGGATCCGGGTCAACGCCGTGGCGCCCGGCTGGGTGCGCACCGAGGTGTTCGAGTCGAGCGGCATGACCCCGGAGCAGGTCGACGGGTTCTTCGCGCAGGTGGCGCACGGCGTGCCGCTCGGCATGACCGGGGTGCCCGAGGACGTCACGCTGTGGATCACCCGGTTCGTCGAGCCGTCCAGCGCCTACGTGACCGGTCAGATCATCGCCATGGACGGCGGCGCGGAAATGGTTCGCGGCAAGCAGGTCTGAGCGCGGCCCGCCGCTGTCAAGACCCGAACGAATTCCCCTAATTAGTGAAAAAGGCGCGGAACGGCTTTTACTTGCCTATGTTGGAGGGGTGACTCTTTCCGCGATAGAACCCTTCCGCATCGACATCCCGCAGGGCGACCTCGACGACCTGCGCGACCGGCTCGCCCGCACCCGCTGGGCGCAAGACACGCTCGGCGGGGGCTGGCGGTACGGCCTAGCCTCCGGGTACCTCAGAGAACTCGCCGAATACTGGCGGTCCGGGTACGACTGGCACAAGCAGGAAGCACTGCTCAACGAGTATCCGCACTTCATCACCGCGATCGACGGGCAGCCGGTGCACTTCGTGCACGTGCGCTCGCCGGAACCGGGCGCGCTGCCGCTGGTGGTGACGCACGACTGGCCGGGCTCCGTGGCGGAGTTCCTGGACGTCATCGGCCCGCTGACGGACCCGCGCAGCCACGGCGGGGACCCGGCCGACGCCTTCGACCTGGTGATCCCGTCGATCCCGGGCTTCGCCTTCTCCGCGCCGCTGCGCGAAGCGGGCTGGAACCGGCACCGCGTGGCGGGCGCCTGGGTGGAGCTCATGCACGGCCTCGGCTACGAGCGCTACGGCGCGCACGGCGGCGGCGCCGGCTCGTACATCTCGCCCGAGGTCGGCCGGCAGGACCCCGCGAACGTGGTCGGCGTGCACGTGACGCAGCTCTTCTCGTTCCCCTCGGGAAACCCGGAGGAGTTCGCCCGGCTCAGCGAGCAGGACCGCGAGGCGCTGGCGTTCCTCCAGCACTTCGCCACGGAGCGGATGGGCTTCAACCAGATCATGTCCACCCGGCCGCACACCCTCGCACACGCCCTCGCCGACTCCCCGGTGGGCCAGCTGGCCTGGAACGCCGAGCTGTTCAACAACTGGGACGGCCCGCGGCCCGCGGGCGACCCGGTGGACCCCGACTACATCCTGACCAACGTGATGCTCTACTGGCTCACCGACACCGCCGGCTCGGCCGCCCAGCTGTACTACGAGGACGCGCACAGCGAGCACCCGAAGGAGCCGACCACCACGCCCACCGGCCTGGCCAACTTCGCCAACGACTTCCGGTCGATGCGGCCGTTCGCCGAGCGCGACCACGCGAACATCGTGCACTGGAAGGTCTACGACTGCGGCGGGCACTACGCCGCGCGCGAGGCACCGGACGTGCTGGTCGCCGACCTCCGCGACTTCTTCCGCCCGCTGCGGTAGCCCGTCCGGCGACGCAGACCGCGCGCGCCGCGCGGACCGGTCCGGTCCGCGCGGCGCGCGCGGTCTACCCGGCTTCTAGCGGCTGGCCCGAACCTGCTGCTGGAATCTGCTGCCCGAACCCGCCGCCGCCCGGCGCGGGAGGGAAGGAGGCGCGGCGATGAGCCCGACGGGCCCGACTTCGGTGACCGACCTGTTCCGGCGTCAGGTGGTACGGACCCCCGACGCAGTTGCCCTCGAAGCCGGTTCCGACCGGCTCACGTACGCCGAGCTCGACGCGTGGTCGGACGAGCTGGCGCGGCTGCTGCTCGACCGGCACGGGGTGGTGCGCGGCGACCGGGTCGCGGTCTGCCTCGACCGCTCGCCGCGGCTGATCGCGGCACTGCTCGGGGTGCTCAAGGCGGGCGCCGCCTATCTGCCGATCGACGTCGCCGAGCCGGAGCGCCGGATGTCCGACATGATCGCGGACGCCGAGCCCGTCCTGGCCGTGTGCGAGCCGGGCGTGGTCGAGCGCTTCGCCGCGCATGGACTGGCCACCGCGCATGTCGCGCCGCAGCCTGCGGTCGGCGCGGACGCGGCGTCGGCGGCCGCGCAGCCCCCGCTTCCGTTGGCCGCGGCCGACGACATCGCCTATCTCATGTACACCTCAGGCTCGACCGGCCGGCCCAAGGCCGTCGTGGTCGAGCACCGCAACATCACCAACCTGGTGACCGAGCCCAACTACGTCGAGCTGGCCGCGCGGGACCGGATCCTGCAGCTGGCACCGGTCGCCTTCGACGCGGCCACCTTCGAGATCTGGGGCGCGCTGCTCAACGGCGCCCGCCTGGTGCTGGCACCTCCCGGCCAGGTCCAGTCGGAGGAGCTGGGCGAGCTGCTGCGGGAGAAGGGGATCACCGTCCTCTGGCTCACCGCCGCGCTCTTCCACCGGCAGATCGACGCCGACCCGGAGGCGCTCGCCGGTCTGCACACCGTCCTGGCCGGCGGCGACGTGCTGTCCGTGCCGCACATCCGGGAACTGCGCGAAGCGGCCCCCGGCCTGCAGATCGTCAACGGCTATGGCCCGACCGAGACCACGACCTTCGCCTGCTGCCACCGCATCGCCCCGGACGAGGAGCTGAACGGCACGGTCCCGATCGGTCGTCAGCTGCAGAACGTCGTCGTGCGCATCGTCGATCCGGACGGCAAGCCGGTGCCGGACGGTACCGCCGGGGAGCTGTGGATCGGCGGCGGCGGGGTCTCCCGCGGTTACTGGCGGCGCCCGGAGCTGACCGCGGAGAAGTTCGTCACGGCCGTGGGCGGGGCGCTGGACGGCGGCCGGTACTACCGCAGCGGGGACCAGGCGCGGCGGCGCCCCGACGGCGTGGTCGAGTTCCTCGGCCGGCTCGACGACCAGTTCAAGCTGCGCGGCTTCCGCATCGAACCCGGCGAGATCGAGAACGCGCTCGCCGAGCACCCGCAGGTGCGCACCGCCGCGGTCGGCATCCGGGAGAGCCACCTCGGCGACCGGCGGCTGGTGGCCTGGATCGTGCCGAACGGCGAGACGCTGGACAAGCGGGCGCTGCGCGAGCACCTGCGCGAGCGCGTCCCCGAGCACATGATCCCGGCCGGGTTCGTCTCGCTGACCGAGCTGCCGATCACGGCCAACGGCAAGACCGACCGCAGGGCTCTGCCGGAGCCGGACTGGCGGTCGAAGGCGCTTTACGTCTGAGGGCGCACCAGATCTGACGCAGCCCCCTGCGTCGAGACGGTTGTAGGTCGTAGGCAGTCAGTGATCAGCTGACTGCCTAGACCTTCGTCGCCTCGGTTTCAAGACGGCCGGTCGTCTTGGGATACGGAGCTCGGCCAAATCAGCGGCGAGGCCGCGTGCAGGCGTGCTGCGCGACCCCAGGCGAAAGCCCCGGAGGAGCTGTCAGGGTTCTCCTGACCTCTCCCCCGGGGCTCTTCCGCGGGCGGTGGTGCCGCCCGGCTCTCGTCCCCGTCCGCCCCGCTACTCGCCCCAGCGCGGCGTCTCGAGGAATTCGATCACGGCCGTCGACCACACGTAGCCGGCGCCCGCGCTCTGGAGCACAGCGAGGTCTCCGGGCCGGGGCTCGCGCTCGGCGATCACGTGGTCCAGGGCCAGTACCACGTCGGTGGTCCCCACCATGCCGATGTTGCTGCCCCAGTCGAAGGTGGTCGAGGCGCGGTCCACCCCGAGCAGGTTGTAGAGCCCGTACACCGCGATGGTCTCGGCGAGCTGCTGGTGCAGGAAGAACCGGCAGTCGGTCAGCTCGGCCTCGGCCTCGTGCAGGACCCGCTTCAGCGACAGCTGCACGCCGTTGGAGATGCGCTCGATCGCCTCGTCGAAGTCGATGTCCTCGCCCCTGATGAAGTCGTACTTGCGGGTGCCCAGGGTGAGGGTCTCGCCGTTCTGGAACGGGGTGTCGTTCCAGCGGTCGCCGGTGCGGCCCATCGGCTCCAGCTCGGGGTCTCCGTAGGAGTAGGAGGCCCGCACCCTCGCGAATCCGCCGCGGGTGGAGAGCACCACCGCGCCGGCCCCGTCGCCGTCGACGTTCTGCTCGTGCGTCGCCCACCGGTCGATGTAGGGCAGCTGGAACGCGTCGCCGCCGGTGACCAGCGCCGCCGGGAACTCCGAGTGCGCGGCGATGTACGAGCCGGCCAGCTCCATCGCCGCCATGAAGCCGTTGCAGCCCTGCTTCACCTCGAACGCGGGCGCGGTGCCGCCGACCGTCTCGCGCTGCACGTAGCTGGCCGGGGTCCACAGGTCCAAGCCCTGGTGACCGTAGTAGGCATGCACGACCAGCCCGAACTCCTCGCCGGCGTACCCCGACCTGGCCACGGCCTGCCGACCCGCCTTGACCGCCATGACCGGGCCGGTCTCCTCGGGCGCCGCGATCCGCACCGCCCGGTAGCCGTTCATGGCCTTCTTTTCCTCGGTGTACCGGCCGGCGGCGATGGCCTCGTCGACGGTCTCCACCTTCTCGGGCAGGTAGGAGCCCACGCCCGCGATGTAAAGGTTGTTCCAGCGCATGTCGGGACCTCCCTCAGGCCGCCAGGGCGGCGGCCAGGTGGCGTGCGAGAGCTTCGGGCGTCGGCGCGTCGTACACCCGGCGCAGCGGAATCCGGACGCCGTACTCGGTGCGGATGCGCCGCACCAGCTTGGACGCCAGCAGCGAGTGGCCGCCCAGGTCGAAGAAGCCGTCCTGCGGCTCGATCTCGGGCACCCCGAGCACCTCCGCGAACAGCCCGCACAGTTTCTCTTCCGCTTCCTGGACGGTCACGGGATGCCTCCACAGCAGTTCGAAGTACTCGTACACGGGATGGTGCGGCCGGGCCTTGGAGACCGGCTCGACTGCGGCTGGACGGTGCGGACCGGGTGCGCCCGGCCCGGTTCACGCGGCCAGGGCCTGGTGCAGGTCGTCGTCGTACAGGTCCTCGACGGACATGCCGCCGGCCGCGGCCGCGAAGTACTTCGCGGTCAGCTCAGGGGACTGAGACAGAGCCCGCAGCATGGTCATCCGGTCGGGGGTGACCTCCAGCCGGCTGGTGAACAGGGTGTTGCGGTAGCCCTCGAACAGCTCGTCCGGCAGCTGCTGGGCGTAGTCGCGCAACCCCTCGTCCAGTCGGCCCGGGTCCTGAAGCGCCGTGCCCACCGAGTCGAACAGCAGGTCGGACTGCAGGAATGCGTCGCTGATGCCGCGCGCGGTGATCGAGTCCTTGTGGTGCGCGGCGTCGCCGACCAGCGCCCAGCCGGGCCCGCTGGGCTGCCGGAAGAAGTTCTGCTGGTCTCCGGTGCCGCGCAGCCGCTCGACCCGCTCGCCGGTCACCGCGCGCTCGTACAGGTCCGGCGCGGTGGTCTGGATGTTCTCCAGGTAGTTCGCCAGCGCGTCGCCGCGTACGCGGTCGAACTCGCTCTGCGGATGGTAGGCGGCGATCAGCGTCGCGCCGTCGTTGGTGGGCACCGCGCCGATCCACCGGCCGGGCCGCTCGTAGAGCTCGAAGTCGGACTGGAAGCCCTGCCAGTAGGTGTAGTAGATGCAGGTCTGCAGCTCGTCGTGCACGATGAACTCGGCGCGGACGCCCTTCGCGAGCACCGAGCGCATCCCGTCCGCGCCGACCGACAGCCGCGCGCGCTCCTCGTAGGTGCCGCCGTCGCTCGAGCGGAAGGCCACGCCGACCACCCGGTCGCCGTCGAACACCGGCCCGGCCGCGGAGCAGCCCTCGCGGAACTCGGCTCCGGCGGCCACGGCGGCGTCGATCAGGATCTTGTCGAGCAGGTAGCGGCGCGGCGCATAGGCGGCCCGCTGTCCGTCGTGCGGCACCGAGCAGCCGTCCAGCCGGACGTCGCCGACCTGGTAAATGGTCCGCTCCAGAGCCGGGCAGCCGGTCGCGCGCACGGTGTCGAGCACGCCCCACCGCGCCATGCGGGCGACCCCCGGCTGGTGGATGTAGTGCGTCGAGAGCGTGTCGCTGGGGAAGTGCGCCCGGTCGGCCAACAGGACGCGGTAGCCGGCCTGGGCGAACAGCAGGGCTGTGGAGGCGCCCGCGACTCGAGCGCCGACCACGATCACGTCGTACATTCCGGACCCTTCTACTGTGGCGGAGGGAGGATGCGCGTGCCGGTGGTGCGGACCGGGATCGGCCCGAGGAACGGCCGCGCGACGCCCTCGTCGACGACGGCGAACGCCCGCGAGGTGAGGGCGTCGCCGTCGACCCGGCCGCGGTGCAGCGCGAAGATCGCGCCGGGCGAGGCGCCTTGGCCGTCCTGAAGGCCGGGATGGTTGACCCCGAAGATGAAGGAGCCGTCGGGGAAGGAGAGCCAGTAGCCGAGTCCGACGAAGTACGCGCCGCCGTCCTCGGCCGGCGGGCCGATCGTGACCAGGGTGTGGTCCGGCCTGAAGTCGAAGCCGATCGGCGGCGTCACGTCGCCGGCGACGTCCACCAGCAGCTCCCACTCGCCCTGGAGGCTGCGCGCCTCGGCCACCTGCTCGAACTCGTCCTCCAGCAGTGCGCACGCCGGCGCCGCCCAGAGCGAGAGGGTCCTCAGATCCCCGGCCGGGATCAGGTCGGCTGCGTTCAAGCGCCCAGTCACGGTCGCCTCCTTACATGTCTTGCCTGGCTTGCTTGTCTTACCTGCCTTGCTTGTCTTCTCGGCTACTCGACCGTCCGAGTGCCGCGCGCGGCCACCCGCAGCGGGCCCACGTACGGCTGGCCGGCGCCCTGGTCCACCACCGCGAATCCGCGCGTGGTCAGGGTGTCGCCGACGACCTCGCCGCGGTGCATGCCGAAGATCGCGCCGCTCGAGCCGCCGGCGCCGTCCGGCAGGCCGGGGTGGTTGACCCCGAAGACGAACGAGCCGTCCGGGAAGGAGAACCAGTAGCCGATCCCGATGAAGTGCGGATCGCCGTCGTCGGCCTCCGGCCCGAGCGCCTTGATCGTGTGGTCCGGGCGGAAGTAGAAGTCCGCGACCGCCTCGTCGGTGGGGCCCACGCCGCCGACGATCCCGATCACCAGGCCCCAGCGCCCCTCGAGGCTCTTGGCCGGGTCGACCGGCCCGAGTTCGTCCTCGATGTGTAGGGCCGCCGGGGTCGCCCAGAAGGCCAGAGCGCGCAGGTCGATGCTGTGCACGAGGCCACGCAGTGTCGTGTCCTCTCCGAGCAGGATGGTGCCTTGTGCAGTCATCGCGGTGTGTCTCCTTGTAGTTGGGCCAGGTCAGCGGTTCCTGGTGGTCCTCGTGTTCACTCGTGAACACACAGCCGCGCGACGGCGGTACCGCTGTATTTGCCTTTGAGCAGTCCGATGAAGGAGGCGGGCAGTTCGGCGACGCCTCCTTCGATCGCGGTGTGCGGGTAGGTGAAGCCGCCCTCCTCCAGGTACTCGGCGAACTGCCGGTTCCAGTCGTTCATCTGCTCCGGGGTGTGCAGCGTGGCGAACGGGCGCAGCACCAGCTCCTTGGGGAAGGCCGCCATGAGGTCCAGCCGCGGCCGGCCGCCTTCGCCGCCCTTCGGGCCGGACTGCCCGGCCAGCGCGCCGCACAGGGCGAAGCGGGCGCCGGGCGCGGCCGCCTCGACCGCCGCCTCGAACTGCTCGCCGCCGACGTTGTCGAAGAACACCGAGATGCCGTCGGGGGCCAGCTCGCGCAGCCGGTCGGCCACCGGGCCCTCGTGGTAGTCGAAGGCCACGTCGAAGCCGAGTTCCTTGAGGTAGTCGATCTTCTGCGGGGACCCGGTGCTGCCGATGACCAGCTTCGCGCCGCGCTTCTTGGCGATCTGCCCGGCCAGCGCGCCGACGCCGCTGGTGGCCCCGGACACGAAGACCACGTCGCCCTCGTGCACGTCGGCGACCACGACGGTGCCGCGCCAGGCCGTCGGGCCCTGCGACAGGTAGTACTCCGGGCTGGGCAGCAGGCCACGGTCGCGCTTGAAGAAGGCCTGTGCGTAGTTGACCGCGTATTCGCGCCAGCCGAAGAAGTGCTCGACGAGGTCGCCCTCGGCCAGGTCCGGGCTGTTGGAGCGCACCACGGTGCCGACCGCGCGGCCCCACATCGCCTCGCCGAGCTGGAACGCCGGGATCGGCAGGTTCAGCGTCGGGTTCATCTGGTCGCGGGAGACCGCGCCCAGGGCCATCCACGTGTTGCGCACCACGATCTGGCCGGGGCCCGCCTCCGGCAGCGGCGCCTCGGCCACCTCGAAGTGCTCGGGCCGCACCTCGTCGCCCGGGTAGGCGGCCAGCCGCACCTCCAGGCTGGTCGCGGGGATCGGTTCGCTGCTCATCTGCTCGTCGCTCCTTCGGTTCGGGGTGTGTCAGCGCAGCGGGCGGAAGAACGCCCGAAGCTCCTCGGCGAGCAGGCGCGGGTCCTCCAGCGCCGGGAAGTGCCCGCCGGCCTCGTGGTCGATCCACGAGCGCAGGTCGGTGAACCGCCGCTCGCACCAGGCGCGCGGCATTCGGCCGTCCTTCGGGTACGTGACGCAGGCGGTGGGCACGTGCACCGGAGCCAGAGCCATGTTGTTGTAGCTCTCCCAGTAGATGCGGGCCGAGGAGACCGCGGTGCGGGTGAACCAGTTCACCGACACGGCGTCCAGCACCCGGTCGCGCGCGATCGCCTTGTCCAGATCGCCGTCGTGGTCGCTCCACGCCCAGTACTTCTCCGCCGCCCAGGCCAGCTGGCCGACGGGCGAGTCGGTCAGGCCGTAGCCGAGCGTCTGCGGGCGGGTGGCCTGGATGGTCGCGTAGCCGCCCTCGTTCTGCTGGAACTCCTTGAGCTTGGCCAGTCCGGCCAGGTCGCGCTCGGAGAGCTCGACCTGCTCCTTCGGGGGCGCGGCGAAGGGCATGGCCAGGTGGATGCCCGCGAGGTGGTCCGGGTCGGCGGTGCCGAGCGCCCCGGTGATGAAGGAGCCCCAGTCGGTGCCGTGCGCGCCGTACCGCTCGTATCCGAGCGCCGCCATCAGCTGCGCAAACGCCTTGGCCATGCGGTCCACGCCCCAGCCGGTGCCGCTCGGCTTGTCGCTGAAGCCGTATCCGGGCAGGGACGGCAGGACCAGGTCGAAGGCGTCGGCCGGGTCTTCCGGGCGGGTCAGCGGCTCGACCAGGTCGAGCAGGTCGGTGATCGAGCCGGGCCAGCCGTGCGTGACCAGCAGCGGCAGCGCGCCGGGATGCGGCGAGCGCACGTGCGCGTAATGAACGGCCAGCCCGTCGATCGCGAGCCGGTACTGGGGCAGCTCGGCCAGGCGCCGCTCGGTCGCGCGCCATTCGTAGCCGTCGCGCCAGTACTCCGCCAGCTCTCGCGTATAGGCCAGCGGCATGCCCTGGGACCAGCCCTCCACAGTTTCGGCCTCGGGCCAGCGGGTGCGCGACAGGCGTTCGCGCAGGTCGGTCAGGTCGGTCTCGGGGATCTCGATCCGGAAGGGGGTGGGCGTCGGCGCGGCACCGGTGCTCATCGGCGGCTCCTCGTCAGACGACTGGGCGCGGTGGCTTAGGGGGTCGCAGGCGCCCCTCGCGCCTCGTTCGCAGACATTGAGTTCGATGGGTCTCGCGGCGCGGTCGACCTCGCCTCGAACGGCCCGCTGACCTGCACCGCCTCTCGAGTCAGGCTCGAGTCTGCCTCCCTAGCCTCCAAATCGGGACAACCGAACACGAGTGGCGCGTTCGCGCGCGCTCGCGAAGGCCGCGGGATCGCGCTTGCCCGGTCCCGCGCCGCTCCGGCACACAAGGAAAGGCCTGATATGGCTACACAGACCGATCTGACCTCGGCGGGGTCGGGTGCGGCCGCGCCGCCGGGGGCGGACCCCAAGCGGTGGTTCGCCCTCGCGGTGGTGGTTCTCGCCGCGTTCATGGACCTGCTGGACAACACGATCGTGAACGTGGCCCTGCCGTCGATCCAGAAGAACCTCGGCGCGGGCTTCTCGGCACTCCAGTGGGTCACCACCGGATACGTGCTCTCGTTCGCACTGCTGCTTATCCTCGGGGGCCGGCTCGGCGACATCGTCGGGCGCAAGATCATGTTCCTGATCGGCGTGGCCGGGTTCACCGCGTCCTCGCTGCTTTGCGCGCTGTCCGTGACCCCCGGC
Organism: Actinocrinis sp.; assembly: GCF_035938995.1. Taxonomy (GTDB): domain Bacteria; phylum Actinomycetota; class Actinomycetes; order Streptomycetales; family Catenulisporaceae; genus DASZGI01. The sequence continues at coordinate 14,976 of NZ_DASZGI010000202.1, read as the reverse complement.
ATGCTGATCGGGGCACGGGTCACCCAGGGCGTGTTCGCCGGGCTGATGGTTCCTCAGGTGCTGTCGGTCATTCACGTGTCCTTCAGCGACGAGGAGAAGCCCAAGGCATACGGTCTGTTCGGTGGGGTAGCCGGACTGGCCGGAGCTTTCGGGATCTCGCTGAGCGGGATCCTGGTGAACTGGAACCTGTGGGGCCTGCACTGGCGCACCGTGTTCCTGATCAACGTCCCGGTGGGCCTGTTCGCGCTCATCGCGGGCTGGCGGGTGATCCGCGAGTCCAAGGCGCCGTGGCAGACGAAGCTGGACGTGCCTGGTCTGCTGCTGTCCACCCTCGGCCTGCTGCTGCTGGTGTTCCCGCTGATCCAGGGGCGCGAGATGGGCTGGCCGACCTGGGGCTACGTCTCCATGGGCGTGTCCGTGCCGGTGCTGGTCGCGTTCGTGCTCTACGAGCGGCGGCGCACGGCCCGCAACCAGTCGCCGCTGGTGGTGCTCAGCCTGTTCAAGCGGGCCAGCTTCACCGCGGGCATGGGCACCTACCTGGCGTTCATGATCGGCAACGGCGTGTTCTTCATCAGCTGGGCGGTGTACCTGCAGCTGGGTCTCGGCTACTCCGCGATCCACGCGGGCCTGACCAGCCTGCCGTTCTCCCTCGCGGCGTTCTTCGCGGCCTTCCCCGCGTTGATGGCGTCGCAGAAGTTCGGTCGCGTCGTGCTACAGGTCGGCGCGCTGGTGGCGCTCGCCGGTCTGGTCGCCTACGGCTGGGTGGTGGTCCACTACGGCGCGACCGCGTCCACGTGGATCATGATCGCCCCGCTGATCGTCTTCGGCCTCGGCTTCGGCATGCTGATGGCGCCCACCGCGCCGCTGGCCATCGCCCAGGCGCCGATGGAGGACGTCGGTTCCGCCTCGGGTCTGATCAACACCACCCAGCAGCTCGGCTACGCGCTCGGCGCCGCGCTGACCGCCGTGGTGTTCTTCGGCCTGCTCGGCACCAACACGGCGCACAGCGCGGACACCGCGGCCCCGGCGCTGCGCTCGACGCTGACCTCGTCCGCGCAGGCCTCGCCGCAGCAGGCGGCCGCGATCACGGCCGCCGCCAAGCAGTGCTCGGTGGACCGGGTCAACGAGAAGGACCCCGAGATCACGCCGGCCAGCTGCAACACCCTGGCGTCGCTGACCAGCAACCCGGTGGCGTCCTCGGCCGTCGCCAAGTCGACGGCGGTGTCGGGGGCCAAGGCGTTCGCCAAGAGCTTCCAGGTGGCGCTCTGGACGTTCGCGGGCCTGTCGCTCGCGGCCTTCCTCCTGCTGTTCGCGGTGCCCAAGCCCCGCAAGGAGGAGACCACGGAGGCCGCTGCGTAAATGAAAACCGCGTAAACGAAAACCGCGTAAACGACGCGCCGGTTCGAGCACCGGGGTGATCCTCGGTCTCGGACGGAGCGTCAGACTGAAGCCCGGCACGGTCGGTTTCGCCGATCGTGCCGGGCTTCACGCTGTTGCCGCGGTGTGGCCTCAGATCCTCCGCGTCCCGCGAACACCTCACTCGCTGCCAGAGCTACGGCCGGTGAGGCTGGCCACCAAGTCTTCCCAGATCTGCTGCTGGGCGGGGGTGAGTCGACTTGCGCTCGCCTGCTCCCCGATGCCGGGCACCAGCGCGGGAACCAGACGCTCACGAGCGCCGAGGAGGATCTCGCGGATCTGGTCGGCTGGGGGCAGGGGCGTGGTGAAAAAGGCGGAGTTGCGCAGCCCGCGCCAGAGGAACTTCCCCGTGCTCATCAATATATTCATATGTGGACTCCCTTCGCCAGCTGCCGGTTCTCGGCACCGCCGGCGCGCGGTGACCGTAAGTCGCCGGCCTCGGGCCCGGCTCGAACACCCGGGCCCGGCGTCGGCCGAGCGTCCGCATTCGACCGGAATGCGACCGCTTCGACACCGGGCGGGCTTAGACATGAGCCATGGAAATCCTGGTCGAGGCTCTGGACACAGGGACGCTGTTCGACACCGTGGTGGTGGGCGCCTTCGAGCTGGCCAACCGCCTGGTCATGGCGCCGCTCACGCGCAGCCGGGCGAACCCGGACGGGACGGCGAGCGCGCTGATGGCCGATTACTACGCCCAGCGCGCCACCGCCGGGCTCGTCGTCGCCGAGAGCTCGTACATCTCGGAGCAGGGCAAGAGCGCGATCAAAATCCCCGGGATGTACTCCGAGGCGCACGTCGCCTCGTGGCGGCCGGTCACCGATGCCGTGCACGCGCGCGGCGGCGTTCTGTTCGCGCAGCTGGTGCACGCCGGGCGGGTCAGCCATGAGGACCTCCAGCCAGACGGGGGCGCCCCGGTGGCGCCGTCGGCCGTCGCCCCTCGCGCGAAGACCTTCACCACGCAGGGCATGGTGCCGTGCCCGACCCCGCGAGAGCTGGCCTTCGGGGAGATCCGGGCGCTGATCGGCGAGTTCGTGCGCTCCGCGCACGCGGCCATTCAGGCGGGCTTCGACGGGGTCGAGGTTCACGCGGGCAACGGGTACCTGATCAACCAGTTCCTGGACGCGACGGCGAATCAGCGCTCCGACGCTTACGGCGGATCGGTCGCCGGCCGCATCCGTTTCGCCGTAGAGGTGGTCGAGGCGGTGGCCGCCGAGATCGGCCCCGACCGGGTGGGCGTACGCGTCGCGCCGTGGAACAACGCGTTCGGAATCGAGCCGGGTGACGACGACGTCGTGTATCCGGAGCTGGTGCGGGCGCTGCCGCAGGGCGTGGCCTATCTGCACGTGCGCGAGGTCGACGACCGGCCGCTCACCCGGCGGCTGCGCGAGCTCTGGTCCGCACCGCTGATCCTCAACCCCCATCCGGCCGGACCCCAGGGCGGCCCGGCCACGGTCGAGCAGGCCTGCCACGCGGTGGCGGAGGGCGTCGCGGACGCGGTCTGCCTCGGCACGCTGTTCATCGCCAACCCGGACCTGCCCGCGCGGATCGCCGCCGGGGGCCCGTTCAACGAGCCCGACCAATCCGGCTTCTACCAGGGCGGGGAGAGCGGATACACCGACTACCCGCCCCTCACACAGGCGTAGCGCCAAGGCGGCGACCTGTTTCGACGCCCGCTCCAGCCGCCTCCGAGACCGGACGCGGACGCTGGACGGGCGATGACCGCGACGGTCGAGGAGACGATCATGTCCGAGCTGAACACAGTGCAAGATTCGAACACCGTGCCCGATGTCCGCAAGAAAGTCGTGGTGGAGGTGCCCATCGAGCGGGCCTTCGCCATCTTCGCCGACTACCCGCTCGAGTGGTTCCCGGAAAAGCACGTCTTCGTGGAGAACCGGGTCTCACTGGTGATCGAGCCGCGCGTGGGCGGCCGCTACTACGAGCGCGGGGCCGACGGGACCGAGATCGCGTGGGGCACCGTCGTGGAGTGGGATCCGCCGAAGCGGATCGTGCTGACCTGGCGGGTCGGCCCCGGCTGGCAGCCGATCTACGACGACGAGAAGGCGAGCTTCATCGAGGTCGACTTCGAGGCGCTCGGCCCGGGCCGCACGCAGGTGGCGCTGACACACGCTCAGCTGCACCGGCACGGCGAGATCGCCGCGGGGATCCACGCGGCGCTGGCCGGCCCCGACCCGGGCGAGACGCTGGCCAAGTACCGCGATGTGGTGGTCCGGCGCGCCGCGGCCGAAGCCAGCACGGGCACCGCGGTCACGCTCGTCAACAGCTTCACGGTGAACGGATCGGCCGATGAGTTCGAGAAGGCGTTCGCGGAGACCTCCGCCTTCTTCGCCGAGCAGCCGGGCTTCATCGAGCACTCGCTGCTCAAGAAGCTGGACGAGCCGAACGCGTACGTGAACGTGGCCCGGTGGACAGACCACCGATCGCTGCGGCAGGCGGTCGCCAAGCCGGAATTCCAGCCGCACGAGACCGCGCTGCGCACGCTGGCGACCTCGAGCCCGAAGTTGTTCTCGGTCTGCTTCACGGCTTCACCGGAAACCGTCCACTGACGCTCCGTCACGAGGGCGCCGCGCAGTACCCGCGACGCCGCGTTCCGCCCCGGGCCCGAACATCGGGTCCGGGGCCGTGTGCGTCTGGGAGGGCTTAGCGAGCAGCGCCGTCGACGCGCGCCCGGATCAGCGCTTGCGCCCCACGCCGCAGTAGATGCCCAGCCACTGCGGCGGCGGGTCCTCCGGACCCAGGCGCCACTCCCCGACCGTGGACAGGCCCGGCTCGAGCAGGTCGAAGCCCTCGAAGAACTCGAGCACCCGGGCCCGGCTGCGCATGGTGAGCGCGGCGGAGGACTGTGCGTACACCTCGAGCAGCTCATCGATCGGGGCAATGGTGTCGGCGGTCGCCCGGTCCATGGTGGCGTGGGTGAGCACCAGGTAGCTTCCGTCCGGCAGAGCGTCGCGCAGCCGGGCGACGATCGCCGCGGGGTCCTCGTGATCGGGCACGAAGTGCATCAGGGCGACCAGCAGCAGCGCGACCGGCTGGCTGAAGTCGATCATCGAGACGACCTGCTGCTGCTCCAGGAACGACTCCGGCTCGCGCACGTCGCCGAGCACGAACGCGGTGTGCCCCACCTCGGTGAGCAGCGCCTCGGCGTGTGCGCGGACGATGGGGTCGTTGTCGACGTAGACCACCCGGGTCTGGGGCGCGATCGCCTGGGCCACCTCGTGCGTGTTGGGCGAGGTGGGGATCCCGGTGCCGACGTCGATGATCTGCCGGATCCCGTGCTCCGCCACCAGAGTGCGCACCGCGCGCTGGAGGAACGCCCGGTTCGCGCGCGCCCCCGCGACGATCTCGGGCACCACGGTGATGATGCGCTCGGCGGCCTCGCGGTCGACCTCGTAGTTGTCCCGGCCGCCGAGGTAGTAGTCGTACATGCGTGCTGGATGTGCCTGGCGCGTGTCGACTTGCGCGTTCAACTCGTCCGGTCCGGACATCATGAGCCTCCGTGCACATCCTGGCGGCGTGTCAGGCCGCCACTCGGCTCGCGGCGCCGAGCCGATGAAGATTTTTGATCCTATAGGCGGGAGGTCGCCCGGGGTGTGAATCCGGTGAGTTCTTTTTCGTTGTCGTATCAGGGATCCGCCCGCCCGATCGCGACCGAGTCAGCGGGCAGCCGCAGGCCGCCTTCGCCGTGCTCTGCGACGTCGTGTGAGCTGAGCAGGATCGAGCGCAGCCGGTCGACGGGAACGGTTTGCGGGTGGTCGGCGAGGTTCACCGCGATCCGCACCGCGCCGCGGCGGATCACAAGCCAGCGCGCCCGCTCGTCGAAGTCGACGCTCACGACGGTGAGCCGGGGGTCCGCGAGGTCGGGCTCACGGCGCCGCAGCGAAATCAGAGCCCGGTACCACTCCAGCAGCGAGCGGTGCGATTCGGACGCTGCCTCGGCCCAGTCGAGCCGCGAGTGGGCGAAGGTCTCCGGCGCCTGTGGATCGGGCACCTGCCCGGTCCAGCCGTGCCGGGCGAATTCACGCGTCCTTCCCTCGCGGATCGCTCGGCCCAGGTCCGGCTCGGGGTGGTTGGTGAAGTACTGCCACGGCGTCGAGGCGCCCCATTCCTCGCCCATGAAGATCAGCGGCGTGAAGGGCGCCGTCAGGACGAGCGCCGCGGCGATGCGTAGGCGGTCGGGGCTGAGCAGGGCGCTGGTGCGGTCGCCGAGCGCGCGGTTGCCGATCTGGTCGTGGTTCTGCGCGAAGCCTAGGAACTGGTGCCCGTTCAGCAGTTCGGTGTCGACCGGGCGGCCGTGCGTGCGCTCGCGGAAGGACGACCATGTGCCGTCGTGGAAGTAGACCCGGGTCAGGGTCTTGGCCAGGCCGCCGATCGAACCGAAGTCGCCGTAGTAGCCGTGCCGCTCGCCGGTGAGGAGGCTGTGCACGGCGTGGTGGAAGTCGTCGTTCCACTGCGCGTGGACGCCGAGGCCGCGGTGCTCGCGCGGGGTGACGATGCGCGGGTCGTTCAGGTCGGTCTCGGCGATCACCGTCAGTGGCCTGCCGAGCTCGCCGGCCAGCCGGTCCACCGCCGTGGAGAGCTCTTCGAGGATGTGGACGGCGCGCGTGTCCGCGAGCGCGTGGACCGCGTCGAGGCGCAGCCCGTCGACGTGAAAGTCGCGCAGCCAGTGCACCGCGTTCCCGACGATGAAGGCGCGCACCTCGTCGGACCCGGCGTCGTCGAGGTTCACCGCCCAGCCCCACGGCGTGCGGTGGCGGTCGGTGAAGTACGGCCCGAACTCGGCGAGATAATTGCCGCTCGGGCCAAGGTGGTTGTACACGACGTCGAGCAACACGCCGATTCCGCGGGCATGGCAGGCGTCGACGAACCGCTGAAGTCCTTCGGGCCCGCCGTACGGATCGTGGACGGCCCACAGCGCGACGCCGTCGTAGCCCCAGCCGTGGCAGCCCGGAAACGCCGCGACCGGCATCAGTTCGACGAAGCCGACGCCGAGGTCGGCCAGGTGGTCGAGCCGCGCCACGGCCCCGTCGAAGGTGCCTTCGTCGGTGAACGTCCCGACGTGCATCTCATAAACGACCGCACCGAGGACGGAGCGGCCGGCCCAGCCCACGTCCGCCCACGGGAAGCGTGCCGGATCGACGACGCGGCTTGGGCCGTGCACGGTGTGCGGCTGGTGCAGCGAGCGCGGGTCGGGGCGGGGCGGCCCGCCATCCAAGGAGAACGCATAGTCGGCGCCGATCCCCGCGGACGCCACCTCGGCTTCCCACCAGCCGTCGCGCTCGCCGCGTTCCATCGGCTCCCGTAGTTCGCCGACGACGACATCAACGCGCTTCGCGTTCGGCGCCCACACGGTAAATCGGGTCACCGGCCGTCCTGCCGTACCAGGAGGGCGACCGGCAGAGTACTGATGAGCTCCGCCATGGCGATCCCGGCGCCCGACGTCGGGTCCGCCTTGTAGACCTGGCCGGTCAGGCGGCACCGCCACAGTCCTTGAGGCAGCGCGAGAGCGGTGTCCCGCCAGCCGCCGAACCGCGCGAGGCCGGCCGGCAGGCGGGTCGCGACCGCGGCGACGCGTCCGCCGCGCAGGAAGGCGACCGCGTGCTCGGCGGCCGCTCCCGAGGCGAAGAGCGGGGACTGGTCGCTTTCGGCGCCGAACCAGTCCGGATGCTCGCGGCGGAGCGTCAGGGCACGGCGGACCACGAGCGTCTTGGCGTCCGAGAGCAAGAGCGGAGGCTCGGACGAGTCGGCGTCGAGGAGATCCAGGCGCCGCGCCGCCGCGGAGAAGTCGACGGGGCGGCGGTTGTCCGGATCCACCAGCGCCCGGAACACGCCCTCAGTCCCCTGATAGATGTCGGGAACGCCGGTCATGGTCAGCTGAAGCAGCTTCTGGGAAAGACAGTTCACCGCCGCGTACGGGGCGATCATCGTCGCGAAGTCCTCGATCGAGGCCATCAGTTCGCGGTCCGCGAGCACCGCCGCGGTGAACTCGCGCAGAGCCGTCTCATAGTGCTCATCGGGCGCGGTCCACGAGGTGCGGACCTTGGCCTCGCGCACGGCCTTCAGCAGATACGGCTCGAGCCGGTCGGCGCCGATCGGCCAGCAGCCGACCAGCGTCTGCCACAGGAGGTACTCGGTCTGCGGGTCGAGCCCCCCAGCCGGTTCGTGGCCGCCCAACTCGCGGCCGCGCGCCTGCCATCCGGCGACCGCGGCGGCCCACTCCTCGGGCAGTTCCGCGAGCACCGCGAGCGTCGCCCGCACGTCCTCGGAGCGCTTGCTGTCGTGCGTGGTCAGCGCCGTCATCGCGTGCGGGTGCCGGGCGTGCCGGTCGGCGCAGAAGAGGTGGAAGTCGGTCGGCGAGACCGTGGGCTCGGCCGGATCGGAGCCCACATCGCAGGCTCCGGGCACCGCGATCCAGCGGTAGTCGGCGGTGTCCTCGACCCCCTTGGCCGCGACCGCGCTGGAGGTCTGCTGGAAGCGGATCTGGAACTCGTCGCGGAGCCGGTCGCGCGGCCCGAGACAGCCGAGGACCAGGTCCCGGACCACCGCGAGCGTGTCGTGCCGGTGCTCGGGCAGCGCCAGCGCAGCGCGCGCCGCGGCCGCTTCGACGAGGTCGACGGATTCGGGGGGCGGCGGCTCGCCCGGCACCGTGTACGCGCGGTACACCGGCAGCGCGGCCAGCAGGTCCCTGACCGAGTCGCGCAGGCCGATGTGGGTGTGGTCGTGCAGGTCGAGGTCGGTGCCGCAGATCGCGCCGAGCAGGTCGGCGAGCCGGTCGAGCTCCGCATGCAGGACATTGTCGAGCACGTCGAGCTTGGCCTGCCACACCACGTCGCCGAAGTGCTCGTCGGCTCCGGTGAGGCCGGCGTGCAGCGCGGTGAGCCTGGCCGTGCCGCCCGGGTCCATCAGGAGCCCGAAGAGCACCCGCTGCGCGTCGTAGCCGGTGGTTCCCGCGCACGGCCAGTCGGCGGGCAGCTTCTCCCAGGGCGCGAGGATCTTCTCGGCCACGACCCATTTCCCCGGAGCCGCGGCGGCGAGCCGGCGCAGATAGCGGCGCGGGTCGGCGAGGCCGTCCACGTGGTCGACCCGCAGGCCGTCGAGTACGCCCTCCGCGAGCAGGTCCAGCACGGCCTGGTGCGTCGCGGTGAAGACCTCCGGGTCCTCCACGCGCACCGCGATGAGGGTGCTGATGTCGAAGAAGCGCCGGTAGCCGGGCTCCTCCGCGGCGACCCGCCAATATGCCAGCCGGTAGTGCTGGGCGCCGAGCAGTTCCGGCAGCGGAAGGCCCGCCGTGCCGGGGCGCAGCGGGAAGACGTGGTCGAAGTAGCGCAGGACCGCACCCGTGCCGGACCTGCCCGCGTCGAGTGGGTCGGGAGCGTCGGGGTCACCGTTGGGATCGACGCGCAGCTCGCCCGAACGCACACAGTCCCCGATCCGCCGCCCCAGGACGGGCAGCAGCACCACGCCGCCCTGCGCCGACCAGTCGATGTCGAACCACACCGCATACGGCGACGCGGGGCCGTCGCGCAGTACCGACCACAGGGCGCGGTTCCGGCTCTCGGGCACCGGCACGCCCATGTGGTTGGGCACGATGTCGACGATCGCGCCCATGCCGCGCCGATGCAGGGTGTCGGCCAGCCGCCGCAGCCCGGATTCGCCGCCCAACACCTCGCTGATGCGGCTGTGGTCCACGACGTCATAGCCGTGTGTGGACCCGGGTGCGGCTTGCAGGATCGGCGACAGGTACACGTGCGTGACGCCGAGTCGGTGTAGGTACGGCACGACGCGCGAGGCGTCGTCGAAGGTGAACGTGGGCGACAGCTGCAAACGGTATGTGGAGCCCGGAACGTGCGTCACCGGCGGATGCCCCCTTGTTCGGGCCTTTGTGGCTACCCGGAGGCCCGGGGACCAAACGGCGCGCACGCGGCAACGCCATCAACATGGCAGCCGACGACGGGTGGCCGGACCGGGCTGTGGATCGGAACATAGGACTCAAAGCACGACTCAACGAGAAGGAACGGTCATGAGCACCAGTACCCAGCCCGCATCCGCTTCCGAAACGGCGCCGTCCGAGTCGTTCAAGGGCTTCACCGCCTCGACCGCGCTGGCCGAGAACCTTCAGCGCGTCCTGGCCGACCTGATCGCGTTGCACCTGCAGGGCAAGCAGGCGCACTGGACCGTGGTCGGCCGCAACTTCCGCGACCTGCACCTCCAGCTGGACGAGATCGTGGCCGAGGCCCGCGAGTTCAGCGACGCCATCGCCGAGCGCATGCGCGCCCTCGACGCGGTGCCTGATGGCCGCGCGCCGACGGTGGTGAAGACCGCCAGCCTCTCCCCCTTCCCGCTCGGCGAGCAGGACACGGCCGCAGTAGTCGACTTGATGACCGACCGGCTGCGACGCGTAGCGGGGACCGCGCGGGCCGTGCACGACGCCGTCGACGCCGAGGACCCGTCCACCGCCGACCTTCTGCATGCCATCATTGGCAGCCTCGAGAAGCAGGCGTGGATGCTCAGCGCGGAGAACCGCGGACGCTGATACGCCCAAAGCGTGCACCCTGGCCGCATCGAATCCGGATCTACCGCACTGTCTGGGGTATAAGCGCAGCGCGAAATTCAGTCATAACTCGGGACATAAACACAGTTCGGCCAGGCTAGCGCAATCGGGCGGAGCGGAGCGATCACCGCGCCGCTGCCGGTCGGTCGAGCCGGGACCAGGCGGACAGCGGACATCGCATGACGGTCGGCGCGGTCGCCGGCACAAGCCAAGGGAGGGGGCGGCCGATGCCGAAGGCGCCGCTGCTCGTCGTGGACGCCGCCAACGTCATGGGCTCGGTGCCCGACGGCTGGTGGCGTGACCGGAAGGGCGCTGCGCTTCGGGTGCGCGACGCACTCGTGCCTCTGGCGGCCGACGGGCTGCGTGCCTCGGACCACCTTTCGGACCTGCCCGACTGGGCCCAGCAGGGGCCGCTGGAGGTCGTCCTCGTGGTCGAAGGGGCCGCGCGCGGGATCGCGGGCGTCCCGCGGGTGCGGGTCGTCGACGCGCCGGGCTCGGGCGACGACGCGATCGTCGAGGTGGTCCGGCAGGAGGGGACGGACCGGCGCTGCCTCGTGGTCACGGCGGACCGGGAGCTGCGGACCCGGGTCCGCAGCCTCGGCGCCGACGTCGTCGGACCCCGCGCTGTCCTCGGCCGGCGGTCGGACGGACGCCGCTCGACCGGAGCCGACCTGCACGATTGACCGGCCCACGGTCTTGACCTGGGAATACGCACCTCACCGCAGGCAGACCGGGTATGCCGCCGCCCTACGAGGATCCACCGCTCGGCGCATCGCGACCAAGTGGTCCAAACGGGGGCTGGCCTGATCGCCTTCAGTCGGTCATCTTGACTAAAGGAGTCCTGTCCGGCGGTGTGAACGGAGGTCGCCATGAGGGTCAGAGACATACTCGCGCACAAGGGGTCCGAGGTCGTGACGGTGCGGCCGAACGCCACCTGCCGCGAGCTGCTTGGGATCCTGTCCCAGCACAACATCGGCGCCGTGGTGGTCTCACCGGACGGCGTGACCGTCGCCGGGATCGCCTCCGAGCGGGACGTGGTGCGCCGGCTGCACGACCGCGGCCCCGCGGTCCTGGACGGCCCGGTCTCGGAGATCGCCACCACGGTGGTGGAGACCTGCGAGCTGGACGACTCGGTCGACGGGCTGCGCGGGACGATGACCCGGCTGCGGATCCGGCACATCCCGGTGCTCGCGAAGGGCCTGCTGGTCGGCATCGTCAGCATCGGGGACGTGGTCAAGAGCACGATCAGCGAGTTGGAGAGCGAGCGCCAGCACCTGATCGACTACCTGCAGAGCTAAGTGGCCCCACGCCCGATCGAGTGACGCTGATCGGGTGAATCCCGCCACCCCCGGCACGTCTCTGGCCTGCCGCATCGGCTTCGCAGCCTGGTGCGGGCGGCTGATGCGTCGCGGGAGCGGTGCGGTCGGATCAATACGCTGTGCCCGGCAGACAGCAGTGATCCAAGGAGCCCGACCGACCGTGACCGTGAGTGACCTCGACGCGCCGAATGCGCCCTGCCGGCCAGCACTCCCCCGGCGGCGGGACGTCGCGACTCTCGCCGCGGCGGCGCTGCTGCTGGCCGTCGCGCCGCTGGCGACCGCGTGCGGCGCCGGATTCACCGCGGCCAGTCTGACGGTGCGGCCCAACGCCGGAGCCGGGGTCACCGGAGGCCTGAAGGTCAACAACGTCTGGCTAGTCGTGGACCCGGTCGCGGGCCAGGCGCAGGTGATCGGCGCTGTGGCGAACTCAGGCACCACGCTGGACCGCGTCACCGGGGCCTCGGCCTCCGGCGTGCCCGCGCGGGTGACCGGCACCGTGGCGAGCCGCGCTCCCGCCTGCGTCGGCACCACGGTCGCCGCGGGCGCGGTCGCCGTCCCCGTGAACCGGTCCGTCAGCTTCGGCCAGGCCGGATGCCCGAGACTCGCGCTCGCGGCCGCCGCGCCGTTCCGGCCGGGCCGAATCACGCCGGTGACGCTGACGTTCGCGCGGGCCCCCTCGCTGACGCTCAACGCCCAGGTCGTGTCCGCGACCGGGCTGTTCGCGCAGTACCGGCTGCCGCGCGTAATCATCGTCGTGTCGGTGCCGAATGCGACGGGCCGCGCAAGTGCCAGCGCGACCGCGTCGCCGAGCCGCACCACGTCACCGGGCGCGTCGGCATCCGCCTCGGCGAGCCCGTCCGCCAGCCCTTCGCCGTCGCGCTGAACGTAACTCAGCCGACGAACTCCGCCGCCGACGCCACGAGGTTTTAGCCAGACGCTGGCGATCCCCGCTCTAGGAGTGCTCTGCCATGCGTCAAGCGTGCCTACATCGCCGCAGTACAGCGTGGACCTCGCGTGATGAGGCGGCGGCCGACGTCATCGCCGCCGAGATGCCTTCCGGCGCCGATAAAGCGAGGCGACAGCGGCATACGGCATTTTGTCGATCGCGCCAAGAAACAGCGCACGGCGTTGGCGGGGACAGCACCTGTGGGCTCCACTCGGGCCGGGAAGAATCGTTGTCCCCGGCGCGCCGCCGCCCGCACTCGTAGGAGCCGCGATGAACACCGCCCCGTCCGACGCCCGGTCACCCCAGCTGGGCGGCGAGGTGTGGAACGTCCCGGGTTGCCGGATCGTGTCGCTCGGCCACTACCAGCCTGCCCGGGTGCTGACCAACCGCGACCTCGAGGGCATGGTCGAGACCAGCGACGAGTGGATCCGCAGCCGGGTGGGCATCGAGACCCGCCGGATCGCGGCTCCCGACGAGACGGTGGACGCGATGGCCGCGCACGCCGCCGAGAAGGCGCTGGCCGGCAGCGGGCTGATCGCGGCGGACATCGACCTGGTGGTGGTCGCCTCCTGCACGGCGCTCGACCGCTCGCCGAACATGGCGGCGCGGGTGGCCGCCCGCCTCGGCCTCGGCGCCCCGGCGGTCCTCGACATCAATGTGGCCTGCTCAGGCTTCGCGCACGCGCTCGCGGTGGCCGATCACGCGATCCGCGCCGGGTCGGCGACGCACGCCATCGTGATCGGGGCGGACAAGCTCAGCGCCTTCACCGACTGGACGGACCGCACCACCTGCGTGCTGGTCGGCGACGGCGCGGGGGCGGCCGTCGTCAGCGCCGCGCCCGCGGCCGGGATCGGCCCGGTGACCTGGGGCTCGGTGCCGGAGCAGTCCGACGTCGTGCGCATCGAGGCCACGCCCGGCTCGGCGAGCCCCGGCCGGTTCAGCCAGGAGGGCCAGACGGTCTACCGGTGGGCGACCACCCGCCTGCCCGAAATCACGCGGCGAGTGTGCGAACGCGCCGGCCTGACGCCCGAGGACCTCGCCGCAGTGGTCTTCCACCAGGCGAACCTGCGCATCATCGAGCCGTTGGCGCGCAAGCTCGGCGCGGTGAACGCCGTCGTCGCCAAGGATGTGGTGGAGTCGGGCAACACCTCGGCCGCGAGCATCCCGCTGGCGCTCTCGAAGCTGGTCGAGCGGGGCGAGGTAGAGCCCGGCGCGCCGATCCTGCTGTTCGGATTCGGCGGCGGCCTGGCCTACGCCGGAGTCATCATCCGCTGCCCCTGACCCCCCGCCCGCTCCCACCGCCCGAAGCTCCCCTCCCCCTCCCCGCGGCCAGACCAGAAGCCTGCCCCTGAAGACCCCATGTGAAGCTTCTGGCACACCACCCCCAGAATTCGTCCTCGCAGCGAACAAACGATTGCGGCGGCGTCCCGTCCACGACTCGAGCTACGCCGGGGCTCGGTTGACCGGGTGGGTAAGGCAGCCCTAATCTTGCCTGCCAGAACGTGCGGATCGAGAACAACCGTCCGATTCGCGAACGGGGCGCCTCCACAACACCCAGGGGAAGGGGAGGGGGCCGATGTCTTCGCCGACCCGGGACGGCGACTTCGTGCAGTCGCTCGACCGGGGCCTTGCGGTGATCCGCGCCTTCGACGCCGAGCACCGCGAACTGACTCTGTCGGACGTGGCCAAAGCCACCGGCATGACGCGGGCGGCCGCCCGGCGGTTCCTGCACACCCTCGTCGAACTCGGATACGTGCGCAGCGACGGGCGGCTGTTCGCGCTGCGGCCGAAGATACTCGAACTGGGATACGCGTACCTGTCCGGCCTGAGCCTGCCGGAGATCGCACTCCCCCATGTCGAGCAGCTCGTCGAGCGGGTGCGCGAGTCGTCTTCAGTGTCCGTACTGGACGGGGACGAGGTCGTGTACATCGCGCGCGTCCCAACCAACCGGATCATGACGGTGTCGATCAGCGTGGGAACCCGGGTCCCGGCCTACGCGACGTCAATGGGCCGGGTGCTGCTGGCCTGGCGCTCGGCGGAATGGCTCGAAGGGTATCTGGCCTCGGTGAAGCTGCGCGCGCTCACGTCCCACACGATCGCGGATCCCGCCACGCTGCTGGCCGAGCTGGCAACGGTACGCGAGCAGGGCTGGGCGCTCGTCGACCAGGAGCTCGAGGAGGGCCTGCGCTCGGTGGCGGCGCCGATCCGGGACCACACGGGGCATGTCGTGGCGGCGATCAACGTGGCGACGAACGTCTCCCGGCACCGTAGAGAGGAACTAGTGCGCGACATCGTGCCGCCGCTTCTGGCGACCGCGGAGCACATCGCTCAAGACCTCGTCCAGCGACCGCGCCACACCGCCGCCGGCGCCACCCGGCGGGCCGCATCGGACCTCGTCGGCGGCAGGCCTACTCGGCGCCGGGTCCCGAAGCCCTGAGGATCGAGAAGCGCAGCAGGACCCGCCGGTCGCGCTCCATCGCCGCGCGGTAGTCGTCCCAGTCGTCGTGCTCGCCGCGCAGGGTGCGGTAGTAGTCGACGAGCGCGTCGATCCGGTCCGGGCCGTCGGCGAACTCCGCGGTCCCCTCGACCTGGACCCAGGGCCCGTAGAAGCTCGAAGCGAACGAGACCAGCGAGACGCGCGGATCCCGGCGGGCGTTCTTCGTCTTCGCGCGGTCCTCCGTGACCGAAACGATGACCCGGCCCGAAGCGTCCACCCCGGCACTCACCGG
>NZ_DASZGI010000201.1:0-11905 GCF_035938995.1 Actinocrinis sp. | reverse complement strand
CCGCTGCAGCACGCCCTTGTCGGTCACCCGCGCCGCGGTGCCCTCGATCACCACGTCCAGCCCGCGGTCCCAGCTGTTGCAGCCGGTGGTCAGCACCACGTGCGCGTTGGCCTGGAGATTGGCGACCTTCACCTCCGCCTCCCCGGTGTGGAAGTGGATCCCGCCCTCGCCCCACACCGCGACGACCGGGGTCTGGTGCGGCCTGCCGTCCGGCCGCACCGTGGTGAGCCAGAACAACTCGGCCGCCTCCAGCACGCGCACCGTGTCCGCCCAACTCGTGGCCTTCGCCGCGGGATCGCTGTAGCGACGGACGAGGCTGGTACTGACGGGGATGGTCATCGAACCTCCATACGCACATGCCGAGTAGGGGTGGCCGATCACCGACATTGTCCCCGAAATCCCCGAACTCCGGGCGGTATTTGTACTCCAATTGGTATCAGCTCGAGCACGCCTAACCCTCGATGACTCACGGGTCGTAGTTCCCTGACAAATGGCACCGTTCCCGACGCGGTGAACTGCGGGGACTTACGGGAGATCAACTCCATGCTGACGCGCTGATCAGGGCGCATGTCAGGTGGCATCCGCGTACTCAGATTCCCAAGCTGATAGCATGAGGCCTCGACCATGCAGCCGAGAGAGCCGAGCGAACCTCGCTGAGTGACCATCGTGCCACGTCGGCACGGGCGAGCTTCCGCAGGCAGGACCGCTAGTCGAGGCAGAATTCGTTGCCTTCGACGTCCTGCATCACGAGGCACGCTTCGTTTTCCTCATCGGCAGGTAGCAGATACAGACGCCGGGCGCCGAGCGCTTCCAGTCGAGTCGCTTCAGCGTCCAGCGCGGAGACTCGCTCGTCGCCAGTCAGCCCCACCCCGACTCGCACGTCGAGATGCAGCCGGTTCTTCACCGTCTTGGCCTCGGGCACCCGCTGGAAGAACAACCGCGGGCCGACACCGTCCGGGTCCTGGCAAGCCCAGGTCGAGCCCCGGCTCTCAGCGGGAAGCGAGGCATCAAACGCGTCCCACGAATCAAACCCCGGCGGGATCGGAGGGTCGACGTACCCGAGCACGGCCTTCCAGAACTCCGCAACCGCTTGTGGATTCGCACAGTCGAAAGTCACTTGTACCTGCTTCACGTTTGCCATCAACCCAGAGTATGCGCGCACCACGAACCGGTGGGACACCAACGGGGTTGGGTGCGGATCCCGTGAGGGGATCTGCACCTATGCGGGTCACGCCCGGGTGTCGGCCCCGTGCGGGGGGCGCGTTGACTCCGTCGACATCGAGGGTCTGCGTCCGTAGCCTCATCAGTGTGTATCTATCGGGGGATCCTGCGCCGCGGGGCTCGGCGGCGTCGCACGAGGCGTTTGTCGCCTACCTCTCGTTACAGTCGTGGCCGAGACGCTGGCGCGCACGGTCGCGCGCGTGCGCTGCGGTGGACGTGGTTCTCGTCACAGCTGGTGGCGCGCTGTGCGCTCTGACGGCCGTCGACGTGCTGTCCACATGGAACACCTCGCGGGCCATGGTGGATCATGAGCACCTGTTGGGGATCGTGGTCGCCGTCCTGTTTCCCAGCTGGATCTGGCTGCTCGCGTCGATGCTCCTGACGGTTCCGGTGCTGGGGTTGGACTCTGGCTGGCCGCGCAGCCGCGACCCCTTGCGGAGCTTCGAGGCTACGGCCCGCCGTGCTGAAGCTCGCCTCGTGACGCGCACGATGTACGCCGGGCGGCCGGTGTCCTGGGTTCTTCTGGCCCTCGGCGTGCTGTGCATCTGCGTGGTGGCCGTCGGATTCGCCTTGGGTACGGCGAAGGGAAGCGGCCAAATCCTGCCGGGCCCGCGGTATGAGATCTCGACATCGGAACTGAACGGGGGTGCATGGACCGCTGTGTCGGCTGACCAGTACGCCGCGTGGCAGGCGCGGTTCGTACGGTTGGACGCGCTGTTCACCCTGTTCGGACTGGCCATGGTCGGTGGCGGCCTCGGGTTGCTCCAACTGCACCGCGCGGCTGCCGTGCGGACGCCGGCGAGGCTGGCTAAGCGGTGAGAGATGCGCCTTGGTCCCGGGCCCAAGTCCGGGAGCGCGTGACCGTGGCGAGTCGACAGGGGAGTGACAGTCGGCGCGGCGAGTTGGTTACGATAAGGAGATGTCGTCGGCGAAATACGTGCCCTGCGCGTACCAGCCGTGCACGTAGATGGTCACGCTGCTCGAGGCGGTCCTGAAGCCGATGGACAGCTGGGCGTACGAGCCGTTGGTCCCCGACGTCCACATCGTGGGGTCGTTTCTCGACCCGGTGCCCGCCACGCCGATGAACACGTAGGAGCCGTTCACCCACCCCGACAGCGTGTACGTCCTGCCCGGTACGACGCTGACCGTTTGGCTGCACTGGGCGTCATCGGAGTTGTTGGCCGCGCCGCGCAACGCGAAGTTCCCGCTGTGCACCGGGTTCGTCACCACGGAGTCCGCGCCGGAGCAGTTCCAGCCCGCGAGCGATCCGCTCTCAAAGCCCGTATTCACCACCGGGCCCGCGGGGTTCGAGATCGGGGCTGGGCCGGTTGTGCCAGGCGCCGGTGCGGACGGAGGTGCCGCAGGAGCAGTCGCCGGAGACGACGCGGGTACGGCAGAGCTCTGCGAGGGCGATGGCGACGCGGATGCTGAGGCAGACGCGGACGATCGTGTCTGCGTCGGCGTGACCGCGCCCGCCGTTGCCGACGGCTCGGCGATTGCTATGGCCTGCGGCGTTGTCGGCGTGTTCGGGTTCGTCGAACCGGAATTCTGGCCTTGGATCGCTATGAGGAAAGAGACGGTCGCACCCACTACCGCGGCCACGATGAGCGCTAGCCGGACTGGGCGCGGCAGGGGCCAGATGGAGACGTAGCCGAGCGAAAGCGGATTGGGCTCGTCGGCAGGCGGCGGCATCGCGGGGAGCGCGGGCATGGAAGGCGCGGCCGCGGTGAACGCCCGGGAGACTACGGCGAGGCGTTCGCGGGCGCGCATGTCCCAGTCGGGTTCGAAGGCGCGGGCGGCGGCCGAGCCCAGTTCGGTCAGGAGCGCGGCCGCGGTATCGACCCCGGGAGTGCGAAGGTCCGCGACATGGGTGGCCAGCGGGCGCAACGGATTGGCGGTCGGGCGCGGAATCCAGCGTCCGACGCCCGCGCCGCTGTTCGCGCTGCGGACGACGCGTGGCGGAGTCGGCCGGCCGCGGCGGCTGTGCGCGCGGCTGCCGAGGCAGCGGGCGACGAGATCCGCGAACGAGCGCACGTCGGCCGCGACGGCTGCCTGGGTCGACTCGTTCGGCCACCGCGGCGCCAGACCCTCGTCGACCATGACGCAGGTCCCGTCGACGCCGACGATCACATGCTCGACGAGGTCCCCGCGGTGCGCCACGCCGCGCGCGTGCAGCGCTGACAGGGCGCTGAGCACGTCCATCGCGATCGCCGCAGTCGTCTGCGCGTCCAGGCCGTGCGGATTGCGCTCCAATAGCGCGGCAAGGGTAGGCCCTGGCACCTGAGGGCGCATGGTGGCCACGATCCGTCCGGCGCCGTCCACCACGAAGCTGGTCGTCACCGCGAGCCACGGCTCGTCCAGGCCGCGCAGCACCCCGGTCTCGGCCGCGTAGCGCCGCTGGAAACCGGGGTCGCTGATCAGCGCAACATCGAGCTGCCGCACGGCCGGCGGCGCGCCGAACGTCTCGCGCATCATCGCGTCGAAGGATTCGCGCTCGTCAGCCAGCGTTCCCACTCCTTCCGGGCCTCCCGAGCGACAGCTATCTTCGCGCCGCTCGGGGCGCCGCGGCAAGGTCTCCGGGCGTCAGGGGCTCTGAGCAGGCGGTGTCATCCCGACCGCACACACGGCGGCGAACGCCGCGACCGCGGCGATGGCCCACCATCCGTGCACGAACACCGTATGCGCGGCGCCAGGCGAGGCCGGCGTGCCGAGGACGGCTACGAGCATTGAGACGCCGAGCACGGTCCCGATCTGGCGGCTCATGTTGACCACCGCGCTTCCCGTCGCGGCCCGGCTCGGCGGCAGGTCGGCGGTAGCGGAGGAGAGGATGGTCGGCAGGGCGAGCCCGACGCCCGCGCCGCCGACGAGCCAGCCGGGGAGCAGGTCGGCAGCGTAGGCGGGCGTCGTCCCGATGCTCGCGAGATCGATGACGAAGCCGAGGCCGAACAGCAGGCTGCCGGCCGTCGCGATCAGGCCGACCGGGACGCGCCGGGCGAGCCGTTGCGCGACGGCGGCGAACAGCGGCACCATCATCGGACCAGGCGCCACGGCGAGTCCGGTGCGCAGAGCGCTGTAATGCCAGACGTTCTGCATCCACAGGATGACGCTAAGCAGGCCCGCTCCGAACGCGGTGGAGAAGAGCAGCGACGTCGCGTTCGACCACGCGAAGGCGCGCACGCGCAGCAGCCCCGGCTCGACGACGGGGGCCGGGTGGCGCAGGATGCGCAGCACGAATCCGGCCAGGCCGACGGCGGCGACCGCGAAGCCCGCGAGGGTTCCGGCCGTGCCCCAGCCCCAGTCCGGTCCCTTGACGAGGGCCAGCGTCAGCGCGCCGATCGAGACGGCTAGGACCAGCGCGCCCCACAGGTCCGGGAGCCGTCCGGCCGCCGGGTCGCGCGAGTCGGGCACCAGGCGCACGGCCGCGGCCAGCGCGAGCAGCCCCACCGGCACGTTGATCAGGAACACCCACTGCCACGACGCCTCGACGAGCAGCCCGCCGACCACTGGGCCGAGTGCGGAGGCGACCGCGCCTGATGACGCCCAGATGCGGACGGCGCGGGCGCGATGCCGCGGCTCGGTCGAGGCGATCAGGAGCCCGAGGCTGGTCGGGGTGAGCGCGGCGGCACCGGCCGCCTGGAGCACCCGGCACACCACCAGGAACCACAGGTTGGGGCTCGCCGCGCACGCGGCGCTCGCCGCCGTGAAGAGGCCGAGTCCGGCGAGGAAGCCCGCCTTCCGGCCGAACCGGTCCGCGAGGCGCCCCAGCGGAACGAGCAGTGCGGCGTATCCGATCGCATAGGCGTTCAGGACCCAGCTCAGATCGGAAAGCGGGGATCCGCGGAAGTCGCGGCCGATCGCGGTGAAAGCGACGTTGACGACGAACAGGTCGAGGCTCGCCATGAAGGCGGCGGCGCACAGCACCGCGAGGACCGTGCCCGGGTGCGCAGGTCGCGTCGGCGCCGAGTTCGGGGGCGATGGCGATGGCGGTGCCGGGGCAGCAGCGGGGGCGAGGTCGGCGGATGCGGGGCGCATCTGGCTCTGCTCATGCATAGTCAGCGAGCGTAAGGGCTGACTATGGTTGGGTCAAGGCAGATGGGGCGCGCGCTTAAGATGGCCACAAGTGCGGCTCGGAGAAAGTGCACGTCGGCATGAGGAGAGGTGCGCGGTGGACGGAGTCATGACGCTGGAGGGAGTGCTGGCCGACCGGGACGCGTGGAAGGCGGAACGCTGCTCGATCAAGCGCACGCTCGACGTGGTGGGAACGCGGTCGGCGGTCTTGCTGATGCGTGAGGCCTACTACGGCACCACCCGGTTCGACGACTTCGCTGACCGCGTGGGAATCACCGACGCGGTCGCCTCGGCCCGGCTGCGCGAGCTGGTCGACGCCGGGCTTCTCGAGCGCCGGCCGTATCAGGAGCCGGGAAAGCGGACGCGCCACGAGTACGTGCTCACCGACGCGGGGGCCGACCTGCTGCCAGTGCTCTTGGCGCTGTGGCAGTGGGGGGATCAGCACCTTGTCGGCGAAGAGGGGCCGCCGCTCCTGCTGCGGCACTCAGGCTGCGGGGCCCCGCTGGCGGTGCAGGTGCGGTGCGAGGAAGGGCACGACGTCCCGCTGGACGAGGTCTCGGTGAAATCGCCGCGCTCGCGGTGATCGCTCTCGAGATGATGTCGTCGTGAAAGCACGCGCGATCTCCCCGGCCCTGCTGGTCGAGCAGATCGCCGACCGGATCGCGCGTGAGCCTCGGGACTCCTGAGTGCGGGTCGCCATCGACGGCGCGCCGGCGGCGGCACCGGGATGCTTGGCCGACGAACTCGTGAATCCGCTGCGACTGCGGGGGCGACCGGTGCTGCGCGTCTCGGCCGACGACTTCCTGCGACCCGCGTCGCTGCGCCTCGAGTTCGGCCGCACCGATCCGGACGTCTACTACTCCGAATGGCTTAATACGGAGGCTCTGAAGCGCGAGGTCTTCGGGCCGCTGGCGCCGGGCGGAAACGGGCGCGTCCTGCCCTCCCTCTGGGACGCTGCGACCGATCGGGCTACACGTGCGGACTACGTCGACCTGGCCGCGGGCGGCGTGCTGGTGCTTGACGGCGCGCTCCTGCTGGGGCGAGGTCTGCCGCTGGACGTGACCGTGCACCTCTCGCTGTCGGCGGGGGCGTTGGCGCGCCGCACACCTCTCGAACAGTCGTGGACAATCCCGGCATATCAGCGCTATCAAGACGAGGTGGACCCGGAGAACGCTGCGGATTTCGTTGTGCGGATGGACGACGCGAAGCATCCGGCATTGATAGAGCGGGCCTGAGTTCGGATTCGGATTCGGGCAGGGAGTATGGGACGGGGAACGTCTGTGAGATTCATCGCGGGCGGCGCCGAGATCAGCGCGCACTTCCATCCGGCCGGAGCCAGCGACGGAGCCGCGATGGGTCGGGATCGATCGTGCGATTTGCCGCTCCCGTCAGTGTCACCGAGGGGCGCTTCGGCCTCTTCCAGTACACGATGCTGCTGCGCAGCGGACGCTGAGCGAGGACAAGTGGATTGAGTTCTACGCGCGGCACGACGAATACCACGCCTGATCAGCAGCTGGAGCGAGGGCGCCAAACGGAAGCGCCCCCGCCGCTGCGTTCTCATGATCCCCGGGGCAGGATGGGGCCATGACCGAAGCACACCTCACCGGAGCGTTCACCTCCGGCACCGTGATGATCCCCGGACACGACGGCGCGCAGATCGAGGCCTACGCGGCCCTGGTGGCCGACCCCGCACCGCGCGGCGGCGTGGTCGTCATCCACCACATGCCCGCATACGACGACGCCACCAAGGAAATCGTCCGCCGGTTCGGCCACCTCGGCTTCAACGCCGTGATGCCGAACCTGTACTGGCACGACGCGCCGGGCGCCGCCCCCGACGACGCCGCGGCGGCCGGCCGGGCCAAGGGCGGGGTTCCCGACGACCGGCTGGTCGGCGACGTCTCGGGCGGAGCCGACTTCCTGCGCGCGCTGCCCAACTCCAACGGCAAGATCGGCGTCATCGGGTACTGCTCGGGCGGCCGCCAGTCGGTCCTCGCCGCGTGCAGCCTCCCGCTCGACGCGGCGGTCGACTGCTATGGCGCGTTCGTCACCGGCGACCCGTCCGGCATCGAGGGCATGCCCAAGAACAACATCGTCCCGCTCTACGACAAGCTGCCCGACCTGCGCTGCCCGCTGCTGGGCCTGTTCGGCGCCGACGACCGCTACCCCTCGCCCGATCAGGTCGTCGAGCTCGAGCAGCTGCTGGCGAAGTACGGCAAGAGCTTCGAGTCGCACAGCTACGAAGGGGCCGGACACGCCTTCTTCATGGTCGAGCGCACGGCGTTCCGCCCCGAAGCCGCCAAGGACGGCTGGGAGCGGATCAACGCCTTCTTCTCGAAGCACCTGAGCGCCTGAGGAGCCGCCCCGTGTGCACCTACATCACCGAGAAGATCGACGTCGCGGGCAGCGGGAAGGGCGCAGAAGGCTGGTTCCCCCTGACCGAGGGCACCGTGTACTTCGACCACCCGGTCCACGCCACCGCGGAGCACACGCTCAACATCGACCTGCGCAACCCCGGCCGCGGTCCGGGCGCCCGGGTCGCCGTCGAGTTGACCGCCGACGCCGCCCGGGCGCTGGCCGAGGCGATCTTGCGGACGCTGGACGCGGTGCCGGCCGATCTGATCGCGGGATCTGAATCTGAAGCCGCGCAGTCTCAGGCTGTGCGGGGTCAGGCTGTCCAGGGTCGGGCTGTGCAGTCTCAGGCCGCGTAGGAGAAGTCCGCGACGGACAGGACGAAGTGCTCGGCGAGTCCCGCCGCTACTTTGCGGTGCTCCGGGTCGGTGAGATAGGCCTGGAGCGCCGCCTCGTCGTCGACGTCGCAGATCAGCACGAAGTCGTTGGAGACCGGCCGGGAGCCGAAGCACCAGTGCGTCTCCCAGTGCCGCACCGGCTCTAGGGCGGGGCCGAGCGCCGTCAAGGCGTCCGCGGCGGCCACCACACCCGGGTCGTCCCGGCCGAGGCCGTCCTTGAGCTTCATCATCACGATGTGTCGGATCACGGGCCCCAGGCTATCCGTCCATCTGCCCGGTGATCGACATGTTCCCGGTGGCCGGGTTGACCTGTCCGGTCAGCGCGATGTTCTTCGGGTCCGGCGTCTTCGAGCCGAACAGCAGGCTGGAGATCTGCAGGTTGGTGAACTCCGGGTTCGGCACGAAATTCATGATCTTCAGCGCCTGGTCCTGGCCCGCCGACTCCACGTCGAAGAGTCCGTACCCGAGGGCGCGGCCGGTAGCGGTGCGCCGGTATGCCATGTCGGTCAGCTTGGGCACCGGCATCGAGCGCACGGTGGTGTTGATGATGCCTTCGATCACGACGATGCGCTTGTTGGTGAGCACGAAGTAGCGGTCCGCCCACTCCGCGATCTGGTACACCGCCCAGGCGACCACCGCGAGCAGCACCAGCAGCAGGATCCCGCCGGCTCCGTACCGCTTGTCCGAGGCCAGCCGGGACAGCAGGTAGCCAACGCCGACGAGGATGACCAGCGCGATGAGGACGTTGGTGCGGTTGCCGCTCAGCATCGTGCGCGCCTTGCCGATCCCGAAGATCGCGTGGAACACCCACAGCAGCCACAAACCCCACAGCGCCCACGCCAGCGCGTGCGAGTTGCGCCCGTGGGTCGGCAGCACCACATCGACCGCGATGGTCACGAAGATCCCGAGGACGACCAGCGCGACCGGCTGCAGGAGCGTCGCCCAGTGGAACCGCCGGGCGATCATCACCTTCTCGGTCGGGTCCAGTTGCCGCGATATGTTCTTCGAGATCTGGCTCGGCTCGTAGGACGTGAACACGGCGCTCAGCCGTTGGCGTGGAAGCTGATCACGTTCCCTATCGAGTGGAAGAAGGTCGATATGAACGTGAACACGTCACCGACCATCCTCGTGGTCGTAGTCGGGTCGTGCACGATCCAGAAGATCGCGAAGAGCACGATTCCCCACTGGATCGCCGGCTTGGCTTTCGGCATTGCCATCCCGACCTTTCCCCTCCGACGCGAACCGACGCGCCGGCCGGCCCGTCGTCGGATCGGGCTGCCGGACCGCGTCATGTGGCGTGAGACCACTTCCGGGCACCAGCGTAGCCTGATCCGCTGTCTTCTAGCGGGTTACCCGGTGGCGCGGGGTGCGGAAACCGCGTCTGGCGCAGGTCGTCCACTCTGTGACATATTCGAGCGTTTGGGCGGCCGGCGGCCGGTTGAGCGCCGCTGGCGCGTCGCGATCAGCCGTGTGACACGCCGACCAGGCACTTCTTTAGCGCCGCCCCTTCCGTGCTTTCGTACCCGCCGGTACGGTTCTCGCCATGCGTATCGGTGTGCTGACGGAGATCAGACCGGGCGAGCGCAGAGTCGCGCTGCCGCCCGAGGCGGTCGCCTCGCTGTGCGGCGACGGCTCTACCGTGACCGTGCAGACCGGCGCCGGCCGGCACCTGCACGCTTCCGACGAGGACTACCGCGCCGCGGGAGCCGAAATCGCGGACTCGGCAGAGCAGGTCGCCGAGAACAGCGACGTGCTCGCCGTGGTCAACCCTCCGGAACTCCCGGTGATCCAGGCGCTACCCTCCGGCGCCAATCTGGTGGGAATGCTCAATCCGTTCCAAGAAGCGCGCGCCGTGCGCTCCGCCCGCGACCAGGGAATCAGCGCATACGCTCTCGAACTGCTCCCGCGGATCTCCCGCGCGCAGAGCATGGACGCGCTGTCATCCCAAGCCCTCGTCGCCGGATATCGCGCGGCGCTTGTGGGTGCAGACCTTTTGCCCCGATTCTTCCCTTTGTTCATGACTGCGGCGGGTACCATCCCGCCGGCCCGGGTGCTCGTGCTCGGTGCGGGCGTGGCCGGTCTTCAGGCGATCGCGACGGCTCGCCGGCTCGGCGCGGTCGTCAGCGGTTATGACGTGCGAGCCGCGGCCGCCGACGAGGTGCGCTCGCTCGGCGCCACGTTCGTCAGCCTCGACCTGGAGACCCAGGAGGGCGCGGGCGGCTACGCGAAGAGCCAGAGCGCTGACTTCGCCGAGCGCCAGCACGCCGCGCTCGCGCCCTACGTCGCCGAGTCGGACGTCGTGATCACTACCGCGGCGATCCCTGGGCGGCAGGCGCCGCTGCTGCTGACCGAGTCGATGGTCGCCGCGATGCGGCCCGGCTCCGTGGTCGTTGATCTCGCCGCACAGAGCGGCGGCAACTGCGAGCTGTCCAAGCCTGGTGAGACGAACGTGCACGGCGGCGTGACGGTGTGGGGCGGCGCGGACGTCCCCTCCCAGCTGCCGGTGCACGCCAGCAAGCTCTACGGCGCGAACCAGACAGCGTTCATCAGGCTGCTGCGGGACGGCGAGGCCGACGACGAGATCCTGGTCGGCTGCCGGGTCACCGCCGGGGGCGAAATCGTGCACGACGGCGTCCGCCGTGCCCTGGCGGAGGAACCCGACCAGCGAGAGCAAGGGGAGTAGGTACGGTGGCGAACCAGATCGGCGGCGTAGGTCTGCTGACCATCTTCGTGCTCGCGGTGTTCGTGGGCTTCGAGGTGGTCTCCAAGGTCTCCTCCACCCTGCACACGCCCCTGATGTCGGGGGCCAACGCCATCCACGGCGTGGTCCTGGTCGGCGCCATCCTGATCCTCGGCGCCTCGTCCGGCCCGGTCCAGATCACCCTCGGCGTGATCGCCGTGGTCCTGGGCACGGTCAACATGGTCGGCGGCTTCGTCGTCACCGACCGGATGCTGCGGATGTTCTCGGCGCGGCGCGGAGGCGGTGGCGGCAAGTGAGCAGCGGAACCGAGTTCGGCTACCTCATCGCGGCAGTCTGCTTCATCCTCGCGCTTAAGGGACTGTCTGCGCCTAAGACTGCCCGCTACGGCAACTGGGCCGGCGCTGCGGGCGCGCTGCTCGCGGTGATCCTGGTCCTGAGCACCGGCCACCTCCAGCACATCGGCCTGATCCTCGGCGCCGTAGCCGTCGGCACGGTGATCGGCGTCCCGGCGGCGACGCGCGTGAAGATGACCGCGATGCCGCAGCTCGTCGCGATCTTCAATGGTGTCGGCGGCGGCGCCGCGGCGATCGTGGCTCTCGTCGAGTTCCTGCGGCTGGCGGGGAACTCCTCCTCGATCAGCTCGGGCGACCAGACCGCCACCGTCTTCACGGTCCTGGTGGGCGCGGTCTCGTTCGCCGGCTCGATGATCACCTTCGCCAAGCTCCAGGAGCTGATGACCACGCGGCCGGTGATCCTCCCGGCCGGGCGGTACCTGTCGGTCGGGGTGTTCGTCGCGGCGATCGCGCTCGCGGTCACGTCGGTCCCGGTGCGGTCGACCGGTCTGTTGGTCGCCCTGTTCATCGTCGCGCTCGGCCTCGGCGTGCTGTTCGTGCTGCCGGTCGGCGGCGCGGACGTGCCGATCGTGATCTCGCTGCTGAACGCCTTCACCGGCCTCACCGTGGCGGCCTCGGGCTACGTGCTCGGCAACACTCTGCTGATCGTCGCAGGGACGCTCGTCGGCGCCTCCGGAACGATTCTGACCCGGCTGATGGCCGCGGCGATGGGCCGGCCGCTGACCGGCATCCTGTTCGGCGCGTTCAAGGCGAAGGCCGGCGGCCCGGCGGGCCCCACGGAGACCCGTCCGGTGCGCTCGGGCACCCCGGAGGAC
>NZ_DASZGI010000200.1:0-2079 GCF_035938995.1 Actinocrinis sp. | reverse complement strand
CGCATCAGCGCGGGACAGAAGGTCCTGGTCAACGGCGCGTCGGGCGGTGTGGGGACGTTCGCCGTGCAGATCGCCAAGTCGTTCGGGACCGAGGTCACCGCCGTGTGCAGCAGTCGGAACGTCGACGCGGCCAAGGCGCTGGGCGCGGACGAGGTGATCGACTACACGCTCGCGGACTTCACCCGCGGCGGGCAGCAGTACGACCTCATCCTGGACATCGCCGGGAATCGCCCGCTCGCCGACCGCAGACGCGTGCTCGCCGCGAAGGGCACGCTGGTCATGGTGGGCGGCCCGAAGGACAACCGGTGGATCGGGCCGTTGGGCTCGCTGCTGCGGATGCTCGCCGTCTCGGCTCTCAGCAGCCAGCGCCTGGTCGGGATGCTCGCGAAGAACGACGCGGGCGACCTGACCACCCTGGCGCAGCTTCTGGAATCCGGGAAGGTGGTGCCGGTGGTCGAGAAGACGTATCCGCTGCCTGAGTTGCCCGCGGCGCTGACGCAGCTCGGCGGCGGCCACAGCCAAGGCAAGCTCGTCGTGATCGTCGGAAGCTAGCGACTCGGAGCGGCCGAGCCGCAGGAATGTCGGCCGCCGCGTGTGCTCCCGCGTGCGTGGCGGCGAATTCCGCGCCGCGTCACCCTGAAGGCTAGCGATACGGGTGGTAGTTCTGATATTTAGGGCGCGTGCGTCGCACCGATGAGCCTCAGGCCCAGAAGTCAGCCTCCGCGGATACCGCCACGACAGAACCCGAATCCAAACCCGCACCGCGCCCGAACCGCACCGAGGCCGTCGCGACCCGGCGGCCCGCCTACCAGGCCGACCTCGCGGACGGCCTGGAGCGGTTCTTCGGGCCACGGCGCACCAGCTGCCCGTGGTGCGGCTCCGCGCAGTTGCGCGAACGCCTGCGCACGACCGATCTGCTCCAGCACAAACCCGGGCGGTTCAGCCTCGACCGGTGCGTGGAATGCGGGCACGTATTTCAGAACCCGCAGCTGAGCGCGGCGGGCCTGGAGTTCTACTACCGCGACTTCTACGATGGGCTCGGCGAAAAGAGCACGGGCGGGCTGTTCGCCGGCCGCGGCCGGATGTACCGCCGCCGGGCCGCGTCGCTCGCCCCGCACGCGGAGAAGCCGGCGAGCTGGCTGGACGTCGGGACCGGGCACGGCCACTTCTGCGAGGCGGCGCGCGACGTCTTCCCCGACACGGCGTTCGACGGACTCGACTTCACCGACGGCGCCGAGATCGCCGAGCGGGCCGGACGGGTGCGGCGCGGCTACCGCGGAAGCTTCGTCGAGCTGGCGCCCTCGATCGCCGGCGAATACGACGTGATCAGCATGTTCCACTACCTCGAGCACGCCGCCGAGCCCGAGCCGGAGCTGGCGGCAGCGCACTTGGCCCTGCGCCCCGGCGGCCACCTGCTGATCGAGGTCCCCGATCCGGAGAGCCGCTACGCCCGGCTGCTCGGCCGCCGGTGGCTGCCCTGGCTCCAGCCGCAACACCTGCACTTCATCCCGGCGGGCAACCTGCGCCGGCGCCTCGACGAGCTCGGCTTCACCGTGCTCGCCGAGCAGCACGCCGAGCCGCACGACCCGATCGACCTGCTCGCCGCCACGTGGTTCGTCGCCGACAACCTGGCGCCGCGCGAGGACGCCCCCTGGCACGCCCGACGCCCCGGACTGGCGAGCCGGGTCGGGCGCAGTGTGATCGTGCTGCTGAGCATCCCCGCACTCGCGGCGGCGGCGCTTCTGGATCGCCTCGTTGCCAGAGGGCCGGCACGCCGGTTCGGCCTGACCAACGCGTACCGGTTGATCGCGCGGCGGGACTGAGCCGATACGGCCGGGCGAGAGCTAGAGTGGGCGCGAGTCGGATCTTGAACGGGTCTGATCCTGAACCGTGCCAGATCTTGACGGTGTCTGATCCTGAAGGGTGTCGGATCTTCAGCAGCGTCGGAGGAAGGGAGCCGCCGATGCTGGTCGCGCGCTCGATCGGGTTGTTCGTCCTCTCTGCGCTGTGCGAGATCGGCGGCGCCTACCTCGTGTGGCTGGCCGTGCGCGAGCACCGGCCGTGGTGGCTGGCCGGGCT